>CBINOW010000088.1:0-19805 GCA_966252395.1 uncultured Oleiharenicola sp.
CTAAGTGTTACCTATGTCTCCGAACACCTGTTACCCTTGTCTCCGGCCCAAACACTCCGCGCAGGCTGGTCCGTCATTCCGGGACGAAATTGTCCTGCGCGGGAGGGCCGAGCTCCCGCGAGGCCGCGAAGGCGATAAGGCGCACGATCCAGCCGGATGCGGGCGCACCGGTTCTCCTCACTGGAACAGCTCGAAGGCGTGGCGGGCGCCGGGCAAGTTGCCCTTCAGCAGGCAGTGGCCGAGGACCTTGAGCGCTTTCAGCGGACGGGTCTTAACGGGAAACGGATCGCGCGACAGCGCGTCGGCGATGAAAGGTGCGTCGGCCTGCAGGCGGTCGAAGGCCTTCCGCGCGGCGGGCAGGTCCGCCAAGGCGAGCGCCCGGTCGAGGGCGCGCATGTTCGCGTAGGTGCGGCGGTAATTTCCCGAGAGTTCGGCTCCGCGCGGGGGCACTGCGGCGGAGACAGGGGGCGGGGTCTCGTTAGGCATGGCGGGCGGGGGTTGGCGAAGCAGGCGGCAGAGGTCGTCGCTTCGGGTTGGCCGGGATTGGGCAGAACGGGGTGCGTCCAAACTAATCCCGGAGGGAACGATGAATTTCTAACGCCGGAAGCGGGCGTAGTCCAACGCAGGTTATTCACAGCCTGCAGAGATGAGGTTTCCTAATGCTGGCGCGCCGCCCAAGCCGGACGTCTGACCGCTGGTGGGCTTGGCGCTTGGAGCCGACGTGGAGTGGACTAGGTTCGGGGCATGGCCACGGTCTTCACTTCCATCGAGCAATTCGGACTCGCGCGAACGGCGGAGGTGCTGACAAGCGCGTTCGCAGACTATTTCGTGAGGATCCCGTTCACCGAAGCCGCGTTGCAGCATGCGGAAGCGCTGGACAGCGTGGATTTTGCCGAGAGCCCGGTCGTGCTGCTCGACGGCGTGCCGGTGGGGGTGGCGTTGATCGCGCGGCGGGGATCGGTGAGCCGGCTCGCCGGCATGGCAATCGTGCCAACGGCTCGCCGACAGGGCGTGGCCCGGGCGCTGATGACGCATCTGTTGTCCGCAGCGCGCACGCGCGGCGACCGGCGCATGGTCCTCGAGGTCATCGAGCAAAACACCGCCGCCGTGCAGCTCTATGAGAAGGTGGGTTTCGTGCGCCAACGCCGGCTCGTGGGTTTTGCCGGACCGGCGCCGGCCTCGCTCGCGCCGGTGCCGGCGCTGATGCCCGCGAGCCTGAACGAGGTGGGGGCGGCGATGAACCGGCTGGACGGCGAGGTCGGCTGGCCGTGGCAGATTTCGGGTGAGACCGTCGCCCGGCTGCAACCGTCCGCGTGCGGTTACACACTCGACGGAGCCTGGGTGGCTTTGTTGAACCCCGACGCCCCGGTCGTGGGTATTCGCGCTCTGGCGGTGGATGAGCCTGGACACCACGGCGGGAACGCGGTGCGGCTGCTGCACGCGGTGATGGCGCGGCACCCGGCGAAGGAGTGGCGCATCAGCGCGCTCTGGCCCGAGGAGTTCGCGGACTGGTTCACCCGGGCGGGGTTGATCCGCCAGGAACTCACGCAGTGGCAGATGGTGCGGAAGCTGGATTGAGCCCGACCGGCGGCGGCCATGCGTTCCGCAAAAACAAAACGGCGGCGCCGAAGCGCCGCCGTCGTGGGAAACGGGCCGTCAGCTTTTCACGGTCATGTTGTTGCTGACCACCTTCACGCCGCGCACGCCTTCGGCCAGGTGCGTGACGAGTGCCTTCTCGGCGGGAGAGGCGGCCGCGCCCTCGATGGCGACCAGGCCGTCCTTGGTCGTCACGTTGGTCCTCAGCGCGCTGGTGGACTTGTGGGTGAGCAGGGCGTATTTCACCTGGGCGGTGATGGAGGCGTCGTCGATCTTCTCGGAGAAGGTCCGCGCGTCACCAGAAGCCTCGGGCACCATGAGCAGATTGTTCACGGACTTCACGCCCTCGACTTCCTTCACATAGGCGGTGGTGAGTTCCTTCTGCACGAGGGTGGCGGCGTTGCCGGTGAGGGTCACGCTGCCGTCCTTCACTTCCACCTTGGTGTCCACGGCGCTGACGTTGCCCTTGAGCAGCAGCCGGGTGCGGATCTTGGTGGCGATCCAGCCGTCGGAATGCTCGGGTGCGGGCGGCTCGACCTTGATCTTGTTGTCCACCTGCACGACGCCGGGCAGTTGGCGCACGGTGTCCTCGGCGAGCGAGCGGTGGTCGGGATCGGCGACGCTGCCCGAGAGGGTCACGACGCCGTCCTTGGCCTTCACCTTCACCTGGTCCTCGAGGACGGTGCGGTAGTTGTAGGAGGCCTTGGCGGCGGCCTCGATCTTGCGGTCCATGTCGGCATCCGCGCGGAGCAGGGCCGGGACGATCAGGAGCAGGAAGCAGGCGGTCAGTTGGTTGAACGGTTTCATGTTTGTCCTTTGGTTGACGTTGAAGCCGTCCCGAAGCGGGCGCTGCCAAGCGGCCCACCGGGCACGACCTGCCCCTTGCGACCCGGCACGCGCCGGCGCAGTTCGCCGGGGCGCGGTAAATACGGTATCAACTCCCGGCCATGATTCCGGCCGGGCAGGCCAACGCGGACATCCGCACGGCCCGGATCAGGCCCGTGCGATCCGTGGCGTGGCGCGGAACGGAATCACCCACCGTATGACTGGCGGGTTCACCGCGGGTTCCGTTGCTAATGCGCGGACGTCGTCGGCTATTTCGTCTGAGTGTTGAAATGCAGCACCGGGCCGTGGCCCGCGGGATTCTCCGAGGCGTAGACCGAGCCGGACAACGCGCCGAGCGGGCGGATGAGGAGGCCCTTGCTGCGGCCGTCGAGCAGGCGCTGCATCACCGGGCGTTGCAGCGTGAAGAAGGCCTTGCCGCCGGGAGCGGAGGCGAGCTCGAGATCGATGATCATCTGCGTGTTGAACACCTCGCCGTAGGGCTTGCCCTGCAGGAGGCTGGCGTAGGTCACAGTTTCCTGGTCCCAGGCCGGGTCGCCGCCGAGGATCTCGATGACGTGGATCTTGCCGAATTCCTCGCCGAGATCGCGGCCGAGGGCGGCGGTGTAGTTGCCGCCGAGCGCGAGGGACTGCGTGGTGAGTTCGAGCACGCCCGCGCCTTCGGCACGCTGTCCGTGGAACGCCGCGAAATCCCAGCGCAGCACGATCCACTGGCTGCCGTCCACCGTGAGCACGCGGGCGGGACCGGCTGCTCCGGCGACGTGCCAGTCGTTGAAATTGACGGTCGGGAAATCGGCGCGGATCACGCTGTCGTGCGCGACGGGCGTGTGGTGCGCGAAGGATGAAACCGGCGGCACGGGCGGGTGATAAACGAGCGGTTCGCCGAGGTCAGGGCCCGCCTCGTCGCGGCGCACGACGTCGGCGCGGTAGTAGTCGATGTCCACCTGATACTTTTCGGGTCCGAAGTCGGTGGTGCAGAGCTGCACGAAGACGGTGTCGCCGGGGCCGGCGTCGAAATTGCGCGTCGTCATGCTGATGACGTGCCAGCCGTCGGTGTCGGCGATTTCGTATTCGCGGAGGTGTTCGTGGTAGTCGGTCGTGCGCTGGGTGTTCAGCATGAAGTTCACGCGGCGCGGCGCATGGCTGGAGCGCACGCGCGCTTCGACGCGCAGCTCGTAGGCGGGGTCGCGGAGCTTCGCGAGGTCGAGCGAAGCGGTGATGTCGCGCTTGATGAGGGTCCACCACACGCCGTGCTGGTCGGCGGTCGCGTCGATCTGGAGGCGGGCGAAGCCGTCCATCGGCACGAGTGCGGCCTTCGCGTTGCCGTCGCCGGTCATGGTGAACCAGCCCGAAATGGCGGGCCGGTCGAAGTCGTCGCGGAACTGCGCGCGGCCGGCGGTGGCGAGCACCAGGATGAGACCGAGGAGCAGGAGGAGGCGGGTTGGGATGACCATGGGTGGGACAAAACGCAGGAACCGCCGGGCCACAAACGCGACGCGAGGCTCAAAGTAGAGCAGAGGGAGGGAATGAGCCACGCCGCCCGGGCTTAGGCGTCCAGGTCCACCACACCGGTGGCGTGGCTGAGCGCGGTCACACACAGAATTCGATAATCTTCTTTTGCCACGAAGAGGCACGAGAAGACACGATAAGGGAACCAATCAGCGGGTGATTTTCTTTTTGTGCATTTTTGCGCCTTTTCGTGGCGAAAACTTTCCGGGGCGAAGCGGGATTGCCTCGAAAGCGCCGGGAGGAATAAATGCGGCATGCAAGATGCCGAACATCCCGCGCCGGAAGCAATGGTCACGCTCGACGCCCTGGAGGCTCGCGTGTTGGGCTGCCTGATCGAGAAGGAGGCGACCACGCCGGATGTTTATCCGCTTTCGCTCAACGCGCTCGTGAACGCCTGCAACCAGAAGAACAACCGCGCGCCGGTGATGGAGCTCGGCGAACGCGAGGTCGAGGGCGCGCTGGACCGCCTGCGCGGCAAGCGGCTTGTGACGGCCTTCAGCGGCGCGAACGCGCGCGCGATCAAATACAAGCACCGCTTCGGCGAGCGTTTCCCCGTGGAGCCGCTCGCGCAGGCGATGCTCGCGGAACTGATGCTGCGTGGCCCGCAGACGACGGCGGGGTTGCGTGGGAACTGCGAGCGAATGGCTGCCGTGCCGGACTTCGCCGGTTGCGAGGCGCTGCTCGTGCACCTGACCGGTGGCGCGGAGCCGTTGGTCCGCAAGCTGCCGCGTCAGGCCGGGCAGAAGGAGGCACGCTGGGCGCAACTGCTGACGGGCGAGCCGTCCGCGGAGGATTTGGCGGGTTCGGCCGGAGCTGAAGGCGCGCGCGAGCCGCTGAAGGTGGCGGTGGCGATGACGCTTCCGCCCGAGGTGGAGACGCGGTTGGCGGCGCTGGAGGCGGAGGTCGCGGCGCTTAAGACCGAGCTGGCGCGATTACGGAAGGCGCTGGGTGAGACGGGCTGAAGGCAGGGAACAACACCAAGGAGCCAAGCAGCGAAGGATCGGGCTTAGCTCCTTTGCTGCTTTCTGTGAGTCGGCATTAGTTCTGTCGTGTCGTGGAAGCCGACGTTGCGCTCGGGGTAGAAGAAGCCGACGGCCCGGATGGGTCGAGTTGGCGGCGGCAACTGATCGAAGAGTTTCTTGAGTCCGCGGCCTTTCGCACGGCGGGGTTTGGCGATGGCGGCGCTGGACTCGTTGTTGCGGCGGGCGAGTTCCTGCGGATCGATCAGGGGCATGGGGCGGGAGGGCATCGCGATTGGGGCTGGGTCAGGATATTCAATGCAGGTGAACCACAAAGGCACAGAGACACCGAGCAGGATTGGCCACAAAAAGGCGCAAGAACCCACAAAAAGCGAACTGCGGAGTGATTGTTGCGACGGCGTAGCAACGATCATGTCTCACTCTCATAGGGTTGGTTGCGGAGCCATCTCTCCGCTTGAAGCGGGCGCGGGATTGGGCAAGGTGTGGGGTGTGACGACTGCCGTTGCCAACGCCATCGCCAGGATGACCAAGCGCCAGAAGCTGGCGTTGGCCGACCGACTGTTGGCCGAGGCCAGCACCCAGTCGCCGGTTGTCCGGGCAAAGCGGACGTCGAAAGCGGGGCGGTCACAATTCGTCAGATCCAAAATCACGGGCCAAATCGTTACCAGGGGCGCCAAAGGCGCGCCGCGCGTCGCCAGTGAACAGGTGCGCGCCTTGCTGGTGGATTTCCCGTGAGCGGCAGCGTGCGGGGCCAACCGCATCAGGCATCCACGCGGCCTTCCACCTTACGCAGGCCCAACGAAACAGCGGCTTCGACCAGCACGCGAAGAACCGGGTTGCATCCCTTGAAGGCCAGTTTGGGCAGAACACCACGCCCGTGCTGCTCGACGATGCCGGCGATCAAGGCATTCATGAAGGAACTGTTGGCGTTTCTGACTCCGGAGAAATCCAGCACGACCTGCTCGCAAATATCGAGGTAGGGTTCGATGCGCGCCACACGATAACGGCTGGCGGCCTCACCATCGGCGAGCTGCGGGCCAAAATCGGCAGCCAGTGACAGTTCGTGTTTCATGGCGCGAACGTAGCGGTAGAACCCGGCGTGTGCAAGAGCCCAGCCGACACCTTGGCTGCAGTCAGCAGGGCGGCAAAGTCTTGCACGTGATTTTGGCGGAGGGTGAGTGCGAGCAAAGTCCCCTGAAATACGGCACCATTGCCCTGCAATTGAGTGCAGATGTTCCCAGCTCCGTCCATGGTCAGCATACCGCGACCGCTGACAATCAGCAGCATGGCCTTTGTCAGGCGGGCAAGTCCCGACACCAAAGTCAGGCCCACGCCTTCGTTGGTGGGAGTGCCCTTGCTCGACACAAAGGGCTCGAGTGCTTTGCGGATGGCCGCGGGATCATCCATAGGCAGACTCCATTTCAAGCCGGCGTCGCGGAAGCTTTGCAAAATGCCCTTGCCGTTGTCGGCGATGGCCAGCCGCACGAAGCCTTCGCTGCGGGTGACCTGGGCCGAGGCATAACCGGCGCCGCCACTGTGCTGACGCACGTTGTTGGCTGTTTCGGTCAGAACATACCAAACAAGGTCATACAAGGCGCTCAGCGGCTGATCCAAATCGTCTCCGCCCGGTGCCACGCAAATGGCCATGGCGTGCCCCAAGGCGTCGACAGGGTGGTCGATGAATTGAACCGGCATGAATCGGCCGACCGATTCATGTCGTTTGAAATGCTCCGGCAACTGGACGCCGCAGGCCCTGAGCACATCCATCCGCTGAAGGTAACCGGTGATGACGCAGGCTCCGAGGTTCTCGAACAGGATTCGCAGGCCGTCGCGTTGCCAGCGCTTCACGGTTGCGACCAATGCAACCATGCCAGCCGGTGAAACACGACGGAGTTGGGCGAAGTCCAGGCATAGGGTCTGCGCCCTGACGGGCTGGCCGAGTAATTCGAGAAAAGGAGGCAGGCCGGTCGCGTTGATCTGCGCAGGCACAACAATGCGATGCAGGGAGGTATCGCTCATAAGTTGGCCCGTGGCGGGGAGGCTGGTTCGGGGTGGAAGCCGAGGCAACGGCGGATTCGACCAAACCGGTTCAACGCGGAGAGCGCAGAGGACGTGACTTCTTCCCCTAGCTGCCACTCATTGTTACCTGATTTAGTCCGGTCGCCTCGGTTCGAGCATATTAGCGCCATATCCCATCCAAGGTTTGCTATAGACTTATGAAACAAGCACCGTTTGCCCATGAAGTGGGTCGCTTGGGCTTTTAATCAGGGTGCTCGGTTTGCCGATGAGCTGAATGAGCAGGAATTCAACGAGCTTTCCGAAAAACGGACCTTACTCTTACAGTATGTAGAGGCGCAGGAAACGTATCGAGCAGTGCTTGATAACCATTCAGAGTTGGAGATTGCTTTGCTGTCCATTGCACAGGAGGCAATTCACCTAGGGCACATTAGCCATTCGCGGGCTATGTATCAGCGACTGTTACTGGACCGACGATATGCCAATCTACTGTCGATATGTCGGATGTATTTAAACTATGCGGCTGCACTGGCCTGCACATTGGGTTCAGAAGAACGTTTTCGCACAGCGACCAATTCAGCTTACGATTCATCGCTAGGATATAGAGTGATGGAGGCCTTGCGAAATTATGTTCAGCACCGCGGATTTCCATTAAGTGCAATTAGCCACAACTTCAGAGCCAAGGAAGGCTCTGGGGAAGGGCCTATAGAGGTATGTGTAATTCCCGGGCTTGCCCTAGAGCGCTTGAAGAGTGACGCAAATTTCAAACAGGCCGTGTTTTCTGAGATAGAAGCGCTTGGTGATAAGGCCGATCTTCGGATATGGGGGCGAGAATATGTAGATGGAATAACTCGATGCCATCTTGTGCTGCTGAGCGATATTGAACCCAAAGTAGATGATGCAATTTCTGCTCAGAAATTAGCGTGCACTCGATTCTCCGGCCGAGGTGCTCAACCCGGAACCATCGTGCGCTACGAACAACGCGACGATGACAACAAAGTGATCAAGCAGATGGCGCTATCGACAGAATTCACTGAGCATATTCAGCTGCTCCGACTGGAAAATAGATGCAGAGATTCGAACGCCAAAAAGTATGTAACAAATGCGACTAACTTCTAGGGGCAAAGGGGAGGTTCCGCCTGACTTTGCCCAAACCGATGAGTGCAAGGCGCGGTTACAGGCGGGGGATAACTAATCCGCCGTCGACCATCACGACCTGACCAGTAGAAAACTGGAAGTCGCCGCGGGCGAGGGCGGCGACGGCTTTGCCGATGTCGTCGGGGAACCCCCAGCGAGGCTGGATGTTTAGGCCGCCGGCGATGAGTTTGTCGTATTTTTCCGTCACGCCGGCGGTCATGTCGGTTTTGATGACGCCGGGGCGGACTTCGTAAACGGGGATGCCGTCGGGACCGAGGCGGGTGGCGAAGAGCTGGCTCATCATGCTCAGGCCGGACTTGGCGATGCAGTATTCACCGCGGTTGATCGAGACCACCGTCGCGGAGATGGACGTGATGTTGATGATGCAGCCGGTGAAGGAAGGATTGGCCTTCTTGGCGGCGACCATGTCGCGGGCGAAGGCCTGGGTGAGGAAGAACACGCCGCGGAGATTCGTGTTCACCACGTAGTCGTAGGACTCTTCGGTCGTCTCAAGCAGGTCGGCGCGGACCTTGGGGGCGACACCGGCGTTGTTGACGAGCAGGTTGATCGAGGGCAACGGGCTCTGGGCGACGGGGTAGGTGCAGGACGCCAGAAACGCCTTGGTCGCGGAACGGATCGATTCCCGGCCCTCGCGGCTGCCGACGTCGCCGCGGGCGTAGCCGACTTTCACGCCCATGGCGCGGAGCTTGGCGAGGGGCTCGGCGACGGCGGCTTCCTCGCGGACGCCGTTGATGACGAGGTCCCATTTTTCGGCAGCGAGTTTCTCGGCGATGCCGAAGCCGATGCCACGACTGCCTCCGGTTACAAGGGCGACTTTGGACATATTAGGATGAATTTGAAGTTGGCGGGAATGGGAGCCGGGCGAGCGGGATGGCAGTCGAAGGATGAAGTAAGAATTAAGAAGGAAGAAAACAAACCGTCGGATTCTGGTTTCCTAATTCTACCTTCTTACTTCTTCCTATCCGCGCTCACTTGAGCGGGGTGACGTCCACCCAGGCGCGTTTGGCCCAGGAGTCGAGGGCGAGTTCGGCGAGCTGGACGCCCTTGGCGCCTTCGTGGAGGGACCACGGGAAGGGGCTGTTGGTGACGACGTGCTTGAGGAAGAGTTCCCACTGGATCTTGAAGGCGTTGTCGTAGACGCCCTGGTCGGGGACGCGGACCCAGCCGTCCTTGTATTTGATCGGGGAATCGATGTCGGGATTCCAGACGCAGCGCGGGGTGGCGGCCATGGACTGGGCCTTGCAGTCGCGCAGACCGGCGACCGCCGTGCCTTTGGTGCCGTCCACGTGGAGTGTGAGCAGGTCGTCGCGGTCCACGCGTGTGGTCCAAGAGGAGTTGAAGTGGCAGATGACGCCGTTTTTCAGTTCGAAGGTCGCATAGGCGGCGTCGTCGGCGGTGCACTTGTAGGGTTTGCCGTTTTCATCCCAGCGCTGCGGGATGTGCGTGGCGCCGAGGCAGGTGAGGCTCTTGATGTCGCCGAAGAGGTTCTGGATGACATACTGCCAGTGGCAGACCATGTCCACGATGATGCCGCCGTCGTCTTCCTTGCGGTAGTTCCAGGAAGGGCGCTGAAGCTTCTCGTGCTCGCCGGTGAAGACCCAGTAACCGAACTCGCCGCGCACGGAGAGGATCTGGCCGAAGAAGCCCTGGTCCATGAGCCACTTCAGTTTCACGAGACCGGGGAGCCAGAGCTTGTCCTGCACGACGCCGTTTTTGAGGCCGGCGGCGGTGACCTCGTTGGCGAGGGCGAGGGCTTCCTTGGAGGTCGTGGCGGTGGGCTTCTCGCAGTAGATGTGTTTCTTGGCGGCGATGGCCTTGCGGGCGCCGACCGGGCGCTGGCCGGTGAGGGTGGCGTCGAAGTAGATCTGGTTCTCGGGCTTGGCCAGCTCGGCGTCGAGGTTGGTGGAGACGCGCGAGACGCCGACGCGGGCGGCGAGGGCCTTCAGCTTTTCCTCGCTGCGGCCGACGAGGACCGGGTCGGGCATGATGACCTCGGAGTCGGAGAGCTTCACGCCGCCCTGGTCAATGATGGCCTTGATGGAGCGGATGAGGTGCTGGTTGGTGCCCATGCGTCCCGTGACGCCGTTCATGATGATGCCGATTTTGTGGGTTTTCATATGTTAAGTTGAAGTTGGAAGTTTAAGTTGAAGGGGAAGAAACTGGAGGTTGCCCACGGAATACACGGAACACACAGAAGGAGGCCTGCGATATTCGGAGCTTTGAGATGCTTGGAGTTTCTTTGGCGTTTGGAGGTTTGGCGTCTGGGATTTCGCTTCTTGGAACTTGTTACTTCGCGCACCGCGTCAGACGTGATCCTTGTAGGCTTGGACGATCTTCTTGAGGTATTCGTCCTGATCCATGGCCCAGAGGCGGGTGCTGAAGACTTCGACTTCGTTGAAGCCTTTGAAACCGGTGGCTTCGATCCAGGCGCGGATCTGGCGGAGCGGGATGCAGCCCTCGCCCATGAGGCCGCGATCATTGAGCAGGTCGATGGTGGGCGTGCGCCAGTCGCAGACGTGGTAGGCGAAGAGGGCCTTGAGGCGACCGCAGCGGGCGATCTCAGACTCGAGCGCGGGATCCCACCAGAGGTGATAGACGTCGGCGGCGACGCCGACGTAGGGCGACATGAGCTGCTCGACCATGTCGTTGGCCTGGCCGAGGGTGTTCACGGCGGAGCGGGAGTCGGCATACATCGGGTGCAATGGCTCGATGGCGAGCTTCACGCCCGTGGCCTGGCAGTCGGGAAGCAGCGCGGCGATGCCGTCCACGATCTGCTTGCGCGATTCGGTGAGCGGCTGGCCGGGGACGGCGCCGCAGACGAGCACGATGAGCGGCGCGCCGAGCGCGTGGGCCTCGGCGATGGCCTTGCGGTTGTCATCGAGCGCCTTCGCGCGGTCGGCGGCGGTGGCGGCGGGGAAGAAGCCGCCGCGGCAGAGCGAGACGATGGAGAGACCGTGGTCGCGGAGGAGCTGGCCGGTCTTGGCGATGTCGCGGCCGGCGAGCGTGTCGCGCCAGACGGTGATGCCCTTCACGCCGGCCGCGGCGAACTTCGCGGCCGAGGTCTCGATCGCCCACGGCTTGGTGGTGATCGTGTGGATGCAGAGGCGGCTCAGGTCGTGAAGGGGGGATGAGGGATTCATGTTTTAACCACGGATGGCACGGATGAACACGGATGGATTAACCACCAAGGCACGAAGACACAGAGAAAGGCCGAGGCATTTGGGCCACGAAAAGGCACAAGAAGTCACAAAAACAGATCCTCTGGTGGATTGATTCCATTCTCGTGTCTTTTCGTGCCTCTTTGTGGCCAATGGACTTTGTGCCTCGGTGTCTTGGTGGTTCGAAGCTCAGCTCTTCAAACAACCGAAGAAGGTGTAGGTGGGCTTGTTTTCGATGAGGCGCTGGAGGGTGAGGGCGGCTTCGCGGATGTGGTAGTCGCCCCACATGCAGGCCTCGCCGCAAGGTCCCGTGCGGCCCGGCGGGATGTGGTCCCAGCCGTTCGGGCGGTGATAGACGGTGTGCAGGAGCAGGCCCTGGTGCTGCGGGTCCACGCCGAGGTAGGCGTCGCTGAGGAGCGTGCGCATCGTGGTGAGGCCGGCCTGCCAGTATTTTTTGCCCTCGGGCGTCGTCTCGCCGAGGTAACGGCCGAGACGGAGCAGGCCCTGCACGCCGATAGCGGCGGCGGAGCTGTCCACGGGCTCGTGATCGTTGAAAATCTCCGCATTGCGCGCGCGCCAGTCGCCGAGCTTGTGCAGGTTGGGCGCGCCGCCGTCCCAATACGGGATGCCGTCGAGCGCGGTGTTGGCGATGAACCAGTCGCAGGTGGCCTGCGCGCCCTTGAGGAGGAGCGCTTCCCATTTGGCGCGGCCGCCGAGCGGGGCGAGTTCAGCGTCGGCGACGGTCTTGAGGAATTCGAGTTCCTCGGCGAAACCGATCATGGCCCACGCGAGGCCACGGGTCCAGGTGGTGAAGCCGGAGAAGCCTTGCTGGGAATTCGGGCAGCGGAAGCGTCCGTCGTTGCGGTTGAACACGGCCTCGTGGGTCGTGCGGCCGCGCTCGGCGGGCACGTCGTAGCTGTCGCGGCCCTCGCCGTAGTAGATGGAGTATTTCGCCGTGGCCTCGATGTGCTGCAGGCCGCGGTCGAGGAGGGAGTGCGCGGCGTCGTTCTCGCCCATGAGGCGATGACCGAGCTTGTGCGCGACCATCAGGATGCGGACCGAGCGGATCGTGTCCACGAAGAGGGAGTGCGGGCCGTTGAAGGAGTAGATGTAGCCGCCGCCACCGTGGATGGTGGACCAGCGGGCGGCCTGAACGGCGCCGGAGGCCTTGAGGGCCATCTCGCAGAACTCGATCTGGTTGGCGGGGAGCTTGCCCTCGCGCTGGAGGCGCAGCCAGTTGCCGTAGGTGGAGAGGTTGTTGAAGCCGTGGTCGTGCACGCCGACGTGCGAGACGTGCGAGGCCATGCGGTCCACGGTGAGCTTGGCGGCCGCGTCGGCGAAGCCTTGCTCGCCGGTGGCGTCGAACTGGAGAAAGCCCGAGCCGTAGCTGAAGCCTTCCGTCCACTCGGTCCAGCCGCGCGCGGTGTATTTGCCGCCGACGGTGAAGACGGGCGAGCCCTTGGCGGGATCGTAGGTGTTGAAGATCGAGTCGATCTTCTGGCCGGATAGGGCCCAGAACTTCTTGAGGGCGGAGGCGAGGGCGGGGGCTTGGAGTTGTTCGTCGATACGCATGGGGAAAGCGGAAAACCGGGTTAACCACTAATGGCCACTAATGACTCACTAATTGGTGTGGTTGAGTTTGGATTAGTGAAGAATCGCTGTGGATTAGTGGTTCAAAAAGTCTGGCCTCAGTAGCGTTTGTCCTTCCGGAGGTGCAAAATCACGAAGTCGGAGTCGGCGAGGGCTTCGTAGGCGTGCTGTTGGATGGCGTCGAACTGGATGCTCTCGCCGGCGCCGAGCTCGACCGTTTCGTGGGGTAGCGTGACGCGGAGGCGGCCGGCCGTGACCCAGCAGACCTCGGTGTCGTCGTGGTGGATCTCCGGGCGGTTGACCTTCGCGTCCTTCGGGGCGGAGCCGAGGTGGGCCACGACGTTGGCGTATTTGACCTGACGGAACTTGAAGTCGCCGGACCGGTAGGCCTTCTCGGCGGTGCGATGGACGAGCTCGGACTCGCACAGCGCGAGCAGGTCAGTGGCGCTCAGCCCGAAGGCGCGGGCGAGGCGGTAAAGGGTGTCGAGCTCGGCCGACTGCTGGTTGCGCTCGAGCTTGGAGATGACGCCCACCGACACGCCCGACGCCTCCGACAGCGCGGCGAGCGTCAGTTCGTGCTGCTCGCGCAACGTGCGCAGCACGGAGAAGTCGAACTTGGGGGTCACGGGGGGCACGTTTCTTTGGCGGACAAAAACAGGTGTTTTATGTGCGTCAACGAAATTGATTTCCTCGGGGGTGTAAAAATGGTGGGTGAACTCATTTGGAGGGCGATCAGGCCGAATCTGAGGAGTGGCCACGAAAAGGCACAAAGATCATCCGTCCTGTCGTCGATGAACTTGCGTGCGCCTATAGGCGCATTGTGGGCTCCACTCGCCGTCGGATTCTCGTGCCTTTTTGTGGCTAAACCGGATTGCCCTTGAGGAGAGATTGCTGGTTCGGCGAGCCGGCCCGCAGAGACGCGGGCCCTCCATGAGAAAGGCGGGGTTCGGAGACCCCGCCCTACACTCAGATGGATAGCGAACAGCGCCGCTCAGCAGTTGCCGGGCTGGCCGTAGTAGGCGCCGGGGCCGTGCTTGCGCTTGAAGTGCTTGTTGAGGAGCGCGGGCTCGATGGTCTTCAGCTTCGGCTCGAGCTGCAGCGACATCAGCGCCATGTGGGCGATGCACTCGACGGCGACGGCGACCTCGACGGCCTTGGCGACGGACTTGTTCCAGGTGAAGGGGGCGTGGCGGTTCACGAGCACGGCCGGGAAGTCGAGGGGATCGAGCTGCTTGAAGCGCTCGACGATGACGTTGCCGGTTTCCCATTCGTAGGCGCCGCCGCCGATTTCCTGCGCGGTCATCTTGCGGGTGACGGGAATGTTGCCGAAAAAGTAGTCGGCGTGCGTCGTGCCGAAGATCGGAATCTCGCGGCCGGCCTGCGCGAAGGCCGTGGCGTGCGAGCTGTGCGTGTGCACGACGCCGCCGATGTCGGCGAAGGCGAGGAACAGCCGGCGGTGCGTCGGCGTGTCGGAGGACGGGTTGAGCTTCCCCTCGACCTTGTTGCCCTCGAGGTCGATGAGGACCATGTCGGCGGGCTTCAGGTCGGCGTAGGCGACACCGCTGGGCTTGATGGCGAAGATGCCCTTGGCACGGTCGATGGCGCTGGCGTTGCCGAAGGTCAGGTTGATCAGGCCGTGCTTGGGCAGGGCGAGGTTGGCTTCGTAGGCTTCGCGTTTGAGTTCGGTCAACATGGGAGAAGGGAAAACCAATCGTTACGAATTGAACACAAAGAAGCCAAGCAGCGAAGCGGGTGGGGCGGGACTTGGCTGTTTCGCTCCTTGGTGTGCAATCAGCTCCGCTGTTTCAAGCGGTCGAGCATGACGGCGCCTAGGAGGATGACGCCGCGGGCGACGTATTGGTAGAAGGGCGGGATGTTCAGGAGGTTCATCGCGTTCTGCACGATGCCCATGATGAGCACGCCGGCAATGACGGCGCCGATGCGGGCCACGCCGCCGCTGAGCGAGACGCCACCGAGCACACAGGCGGAGATGACCTCGAGCTCAAGGCCCTGCGACGTGTTGGGTTGGCCGCTGGTCATGCGGGCGGCGAGCACGAGGCCGGCGAAGGCGGCGACCAAGCCCTGCAGGGTGAAGATGGTAATCTTGATCCGGGTGACGGCCACGCCGGCGAGGTGCGCGGCTTCCTTGTTGCCGCCGATGGCGAGCGCGTTGCGTCCGAAGGCGGTGAGGTTGAGCAGCACGCCGAAGAGCGTGAAGCAGGCGATGGTCAGCCACACCGGCACAGGCACGCCGAGCCAGGCGGTGTTGCCAAGGGCGAAGAAAGCGTCGGTGCGGATGCCGATCGCGCGGCCGTCGGAGGCGATGAAGCCCAGGCCGCGCACGATCTGCATGGAGGCGAGCGTGGTGATGAGGGCGTTGATGCCGAGGCGGGCCACGAAGAAGCCGTTGGCCAAACCGGTGAGCGCGCCGGCGCCGAGGGCGGCGGCCACGCCGGCGGCGACACTGCCGGTGCTGTTCATCACCGTGGCACCGAGCACGCCGGCGAAGGCCACGACCGAGCCGACGGAGAGATCGAAGTCACCGGCGGCGAGGCAGAACATCATCGTGCACGCCACCATGCCGATGGTCGCGACGGCGAGGGCGAGGCCGCGCAGGTTCACCACGGTCAGGAAATTGTCCACGAACAGCGCGCAGATGAGGAACAGCACCGCGAGCACGACGAGCATGCCGGCGGAATCCCAGAGGCGGGCGAAGGGGGAGGCTTGGGGAAGTTTGCTGTCGGACATTCTTAAATCAAATGGGCGGCTCAGGATGACGAAAAGGGGGCATGGTATTCAGTTCGCCGCCCCCACCGGCAAAGCGGCGTGCAGGACGGCTTCGGGTGTGGCGGTGGCGCGGGGGAATTCGGCGGCGACGAGGCCCTCGCGCATCACGATGACGCGGTCGGCGATGCCGAGCACCTCGGGCAGTTCGCTCGACACGATCACGACGCTCGTGCCGGCGGCAGCGAGGTCGTGGATGAGGGCGTAGATCTCGCTCTTCGCGCCGATGTCGATGCCGCGGGTCGGTTCGTCGAGCACGACCACGCGCACCTGCTCCGACAGCCAGCGGGCGAGGATGGCCTTCTGCTGGTTGCCGCCGGAGAGCAGGCCGATGAGCGTGTCGGCGGAGGCGGTGCGGACGCCGAGTCGGCTGATCTGCGCGGCGGCATTGGTCTTTTCCCAGGCGTGGTCGAGGAAGAGTCCGGCGCGCAGGCGCGAGCGGCGGGCGCTCAGGTTGATGTTTTCGGCCACGGAACGGATGGCTATGATGCCTTCCTTCTTGCGGTCCTCCGGGCAGAACACGAGGCCGGCGCGGATGGCGGTGCGCGGCGAGCCGCCGGCCAGCGGTTCACCGTGGATGCGCACTTCGCCGGCGGTCGGTGCCACGGCGCCGCACACCAGGCGCATGAGTTCGGAGCGGCCGGCGCCGACGAGGCCGAAGAAGCCGAGGATTTCGCCGCGCGCCACGCTGAACGACACGGACGCCCGGAGTCCGGGTCCGACGAGGTCGCGGACTTCAAGGCCGCCGGGCGTGTGCGGACGCGGGCGGTAGTTGAAGACGTTGGTCAGCTCCCGGCCGACCATGCTTTTCACGAGGGAGTCGCGGGTGACGCTGGCGAGCGACTCGTGGGTGACGACATGCTTGCCGTCGCGCAGCACGGTGGCGGCGTCGCAGATCGCATAGACCTCGTCCATGCGGTGCGTGACGTAGAGGATGGCGGTGCCGCGGTCGCGCAGGTCGCGGATGATCTGGAAGAGGCGCTGCGTTTCCTTCTCGGAGAGCGAGCTGGTGGGCTCGTCGAAGGCCACGATCTTCGCGCCGCGCCCGAGGGCCTTGGCGATCTCGACCATCTGGCGTTGCGCGAGCGGCAGGCGGCCGAGCTTGGCGTCGGGCGAGATGTCTTCGCCGACGAGCTGCAGCAGGCGCGTGGCCTCGGTGCGGAGGGCGGCGCGGTCGAGGAACGGTCCACGGCGCGGGTAGCGGCCGAGCAGGAGGTTCTCGGCCACGGTCATCTCGGCGACGAGGTGCAGCTCCTGATAGATGACCGCGACGCCGGCTGCGATGGCCTCGCTCGTGGATGAGAATACACGGGGTTGTCCGTCGATTTGCACCGCGCCGGCGGTGGGCTGGTAGGCGCCACTGAGAATTTTGAGCAGGGTGGACTTGCCCGCGCCGTTCTCGCCCATGAGCGCGTGCACGCTGCCCGCGCGCACGCCGAAGCTCACGCCGTCGAGCGCGCGCACGCCGGGGAATTCCTTGGTGAGGGCGGCGAAGGTGAGGGCGGGGGCGGTCATCGGGCTTTTGTAGGGTCGCTGCTTGCGGCGACCTCGCGCGTTCGGTCGGCGCAAGCGCCGACCCTACAGGGAAGGCTCAGAGAATCCCCTCGGCCTTCAGCAGGGCCTCGAAGTTCTCGCGGGTGATGAGCTGGCCGTCGGTGCGGGTGTCGAGGGGCGGCTGGGTGCCGTCCTTGACCCAGAAGTAGAGCAGCTCGGCGGTGCGGAAACCCTCGTAGGGCGCCGAGGCGTAGATCGAGCCGTAGAAACCGGTGGCGGCGGGCTTGCGCAGCTCGTCGAGACAGTCGGTGCCGTTGATGCCGACGCCGATGACGTTGGCGGCCTTGAAGCCGTTGCCCTCGGTGGCGCGGACGGCGCCGAGCGTGGCGGTGTCGTTCATGCCGGCGACGAGCCAGTTCTTGATGCCGGTCTTTTGGGCGAGCAGGGCGTTGGCGGCATCGAAGCTGCCGGGGATGTCGGTGGTCTTCTGCGGGGCCTTGAAGATGCGGTCGGCGGGGAAGCCGGCCTCCTTGAGCGCGGCGATGATGCCGTCGGTGCGCTCGCGCGCGGTGTCGAGTTCCTCGAAGGTCACGATGCAGGCCGCGGTGTCGGCAGCGGCCCAGTTGCGGCGCTTCATTTCCTCGGCGAGCGTGGCGCCGGACATGAGGCCGATCTTCGTGGCGGACATGCCGAGGTAGGGGACGGACTCGATGAACTTGCCGTCGGCGCCGACGAAACGGTCGTCCACGGTGATGACCTTGAGGTTGTTGGCCTTGGCCTTCGCCACGATGGCGGGCCCGAGGCGGACGTCGGGCGTGCAGATCACGAAGCCCTGGGCGCCGTTGGCCGCGAGGCTGTCGATGGCGGCGAGCGTCTTCTCGCCGTCGGGCACGCCGATCTTGATGAGTTCGAAACCGTGCTGGGCGGCGGCCTTGTCGGCGCCCTTCCACTCATACTGGAACCACGGTTCCTCCGGCTGCTTCACGAGGAAGCCGAGCTTGATCTTCGCCGGAGCAGCGGGGCCACCGGCGGAGGCAGACTGCTTGCTGCAGGCGCCGAGGAACAGAAGGAGGCCGCCCAGAGCGAGCGGGACAAGGAGACGGAGGGGTTTCATGAGGGGCAAAAGCTTCATGAAGGTGAACCGGATTCCTTCCCCGGCTCCAGACCTTATTCATGCGACATGCGCATGAATAAGGTCCCTCTGGTCAGGCTCAGACGCGGAAGCCCTGGGCGAGGTGGTAATACACCTCGTTGTTGCGGAGGTCCTGCTTGAGCTGGGGGAGCGTCGTGTCGGCGTTGATGTGAACGGTCTCGATGCCGGCGATGGTCGCGAAGTCCTCGAGCATCTCGCTCGTGACGACGTAGCTGTAACCGGTGTGGTGCGCACCGCCGGCGTAGATCCACGCGGCGCAGGCGGTTTTGAAGTCGGGTTTGCATTCCCAGACGGCGCGAGCGACGGGGAGCTTCGGGAGCTTGGGCGTCTTGACGGCCTTCACCTCGTTCACGATGAGGCGGTAGCGGTTGCCGAGGTCCACGAGCGAGGCGTTGAGGGCCTCGCCGGCGGGGGCGTCGAAGACGAGACGGACCGGGTCCTCCTTGCCGCCGATGCCGAGCGGGTGGACCTCGACGGCGGGTTTGCCGGAAGCGATGGAGGGGCAGATCTCCAACATGTGCGCGCCGAGGACCTGGTGGCCCTTGGGGGAGAGGTGGTAAGTGTAGTCCTCCATGAAAGAGGTCTGCTGGCCGCCGGCCATGACCTTCATGGCGCGGACGAGGGCGGCGGTCTTCCAGTCGCCTTCGCCGCCGAAGCCGTAGCCCGCGGCCATCAGGCGCTGCGAAGCCATGCCCGGGAGCTGCTTGAGGCCGTGGAGGTCCTCGAAGGTGTCGGTGTAGGCCTTGGCGCCGACCTCGGCGAGGAACGCGCCCATGCCGAGCTCGAGGCGGGCGCTGTAGCGGAGTTCGTCGTGGCGCGCGCCGCCCTTCTTGAGGGCGGGGACGACGGCGTAGAGTTTTTCGTAGTCAGCGCAGAGGGCGGAGATGTCCTTGTCGGACACGGCGTTCACCTTCGCGACGAGGTCGCCGACGCCGTAGGTGTTCACCTCGAAACCGAAACGGATCTCGGTGGCCACTTTGTCGCCCTCGGTGACGGCGACGTAGCGCATGTTGTCGCCGAAGCGGACGACCTTCGCGCCCTGCCAGTCATGCCAGGCGTGGGCGGCGTGCATCCAGGCGGCCATGCGGTCCTGCACCTCGCTGTCGGACCAGTGGCCGACGACGACCTTGCGGCCGAGGCGGAGGCGCGTGTGGATGAACCCGGCCTCACGGTCGCCGTGGGCGGCCTGGTTGAGGTTCATGAAATCCATGTCGATCGTGGACCAGGGCAGGTCGCGATTGAACTGGGTGTGCAGGTGGAGGAATGGCTTCTTGAGCGACGTGAGGCCGCGGATCCACATCTTCGACGGCGAGAACGTGTGCATCCAGAGCACGAGGCCCGCGCAATTGGCGTCGGCGTTGGCCTCGACGCAGACCTTGGCGATCTGGTCGGAGTCCACGAGCAGGGCCTTGAACTTGAGCGGCAGCGGGAGGCGCTTGGACTTCACGAGACCGTCCACGACGGCCTGCGCGTTGGCGGCGACCTGCTTGAGCGGGCCGGGGCCGTAGAGGTGCTGCGAACCGC
>CBINOW010000089.1:0-19661 GCA_966252395.1 uncultured Oleiharenicola sp.
GGGGTGGGCGCTCGCCACGCGCTCTTTCCCAGTCGCACAACGTTGGGCGCCTCGCTTTCGCGGGCCGTGTGCTCCCCGACGCTACTCTACGCGGCAGGCGCAGCTTTCGGTCTCATAGCGGGACCGTTCCGGCCGTTTCCGCACCGGAATTTTTCGAGTGAGGCCTCTGCGCCCGGTTCGGCGTCATCTGCCGATGACTCGCTCGCCGGACGGGTGTTGGCACGCCTGCAACAGGGCATTTCGCGCCAGCAACATGCCACGGGGACGGCCCCGGCTTTTGGCCGGGCGTTGGCCCCGTGTGACGGGTCTGACCTCTTAACTCTCAGGTTGCTTTCGATTTGCAGTTGGGTGACGCGATTTTCGCGCCGCCCCAAGGAGGAGGTTTTGCGAGCTTTGCCAGACTCGCCCGCTCCCCGTCGTGCTTCGCCCGTTTCGCGCCCCGCCTTGCGGGCCGGGCCTTTTGGTGGGGTGGACCCACCGGAGCGCTGCACAACGTCCTGGTAATACAGTAGCAACCACAACCCTCTGGGTAACTGCATGGACGCGGGGCCCGAAACTGACCCCGGATCTGACCCGGCTCGGACGCGGTTTCTGAGTTCGCGCCTCGCCGCACAGTTCCATGTTCGCATTGCTGGACCGGGTGCGACCCCGGCCAGAGGAACTGGTGAAATATGCCTGCAAGCGGCTCGCGCCGCCGAGGGGAGCCCGGCACCAGTTGCCGCACTCCTTTCCCCGGTTGCCCGGGATTATCCCAGTCGCGCTTACGGCGGGTTTTTCATGCCGCCGTGCTTCGACTGTTCTATCAAGGAACAGTGAAAACATGCGTGCGCTCGGGCAGAAAGTCACGGGGTTCTTCCTCCCATCTTATTCACGCCGGCTGCGCGGATTTTGTCCGCTCCGGGCGGTGAATAACTTGTGCCCGCCCGGTTGTTCGCGGGTTGTTCACATGTGCGACCGGTGCGGCCGCTTGCGACGGGACGCGAACTGGCTGACATCGGAGCCATGTCACCCCGCTTCCTCACCCCGCTGGCTGTTGTCCTGTTATGTCTCTGTTCGATCACCCGGGCGGCCTTGCCCCAATCGGGCGAGGTGCACGTGTGGGAGATGCAGGAAATCATTTTCCAGGCCTCCCAAGACTACGCGAACCCCTATGCCGACGTGGACCTGTGGATTGACTTGGAAGGACCGGGCTTCGCGAAGCGCGTTTACGGTTTCTGGGACGGTGGCCGCACGTTCCGCGTGCGCTTCGTCGCGACAGGGCCGGGCGAGTGGAAATGGCGCTCCGCCTCCAACCAGCCGGCCGACACCGGCCTGAACGGCGGCGCCGGCAAGCTGAAGGCCGTCGCGTGGACCGAAGCCGAGCTGGCCGCGAACCCCAACCGGCGCGGCTTCGTGCGGAACAACGCCAACGGCCATGCGTTGAACTACGCCGACGGCACGCCGTTTTTCCTCGTGGGTGACACCTGGTTGGCCGCTTCGACGTGGCGGCTGCCGTTCCGCGGTGTGCCCGCCGCGGCGGACTATGTTCCCGCCAGCGGGATCAGCTTCGAGGAGGCCGTCGCCTGGCGGAAGCGCCAGGGCTACAACTCGGTCAGTTTCATCGCCGCCTTCCCCAACTGGGCGGCCGACCACCGCGGCGCAACCTTCGCCAACGCGGACGGCATTTACCTGCGCAACGCCTGGGAAAAGTTCGGCCACTGGGCGCCCAATGCCACGATCTCCACCGCAGACGGCGCCACCACGACGGCGAAGGACATGCACGACGAGCTCGGCCACCGTCCGTTCGAGCTGATGCCCGCGCGCGACGACGGCCTTGCGAATTTCGACCGCATCAACCCCGCCTACTTCCGCAGCCTCGACCGCAAGATGCGCCATCTCGCCGATGAGGGCTTTGTGCCGTTCCTGGAAACCATTCGCCGCGACAACGCCCCGTCCTGGAAGGCCTACTTCGATTTCAATACGTCCTACGCGCGCTTCGTCCAATACCTCATCGCCCGCTACGGCGCCTACAACCTTGTCTTCAGCGGCATCCACCTCGATTGGATCCCGAAGAATTATTCGCTGACCGCCGACGAGTTCAACGCCGCCCTCACGCACCACTGGAAAACCTACGGCCCGCTTCCCTACGGCCAGCCCTACACCGTGCTAATAGACAGCGCCACGCACAAGGTCTTCGGCCACGGCGACACCGCGCCCTGGCTCACCATGCACACGGTCGGCAACAAGCCGCGCAACCATGCCATCTACGCGTCGCTCGAGGAAATCTTCCGCCTCAAGCCCGCCTATCCCGCGGCCAACCTCGAACCCTACTACACGGGCTGGAACCACTCCATCAACCGCCCCGGCGGTGAGACCCCGCCGGAGAATTCCGACCGCGACAATTATTTCGCCCGGGCGATGATGTATGGCTCCTTTCTTTCGGGCGGTCTGGCCGGCCATGTGCACGGCACCGCCGCCTACGACCTCACCAGCACCGGCGAGCCCGCCGGGTGGCGTCCGCATATCTGGACCGCGCTGCGCTACGAGTCCGGGGCGCAGATGCGGCACCTCCGGGATTTCGTGCTCTCCGAGGGCGCGCGTTATCAGGACTTGAAACTGGCCTCCGCGGATCTCTCCACACGGGCGACGACCAAGCCGGACGATGACGGGCTCGACGGCTGGTCGTTCATGATGCGCACCGAGGACCGCGATTTCGCGCTGCTGTATTTCGAGAACCAGGCTGCGACGCCGACGCTTGCCGGCTTCAAGGCCGGCGCGCGCTACCGCTGGACGTGGTTCAATCCGCGCCAGGGCGGGTGGGGGCCCTCGGTTGACGTGAAAGCCGACCAGAACGGCACGCTCGCCGCCCCGGCCTTCCCGGCGGGAACGGCAGGTGTCATCAACGATTGGGCCGCGAAGCTTCTGCTCGCGCCCTGAGGGCACCCTTGTTTGCCTCTGCCCGTGAGCGCTTGGCACAGCCACAATTGGTCCGGACACCTCGCCTACCGCGCGGCCCGCTTTCATCAACCCACCACGCTCGCGCAAGTCCGGGACATTGTCCGGCAGGCCGACAAGGTGCGCGTGATCGGTTCCCGCCATTGCTTCAATGACATCGCCGACACGACCGGGGATCTGCTCTGGCTCGGCCACCTGGACGTGCCGGTCGAGATTGATGCGGCCCGCCGCCGGGCGGTGATCCACGCGGGGATGACTTACGAGGGGCTCTGTCCGCAATTGCAGGCGGCCGGTTTCGCCCTACCGAACCTCGCCTCGCTGAAGCACATCACGGTCATCGGCGCGGTGGCCACGGCCACGCACGGTTCGGGCAACGCGCTCGGCAACCTCGCGACGGCGGTCGCGGGGATCGAGTTCGTGAACGCCGCGGGCGAGACGGTTGAACTCACCCGCGAGAGTGACGGCGACACGTTCCGCGGCGCGGTCGTCAACCTCGGCGCGCTCGGCGTTGTGACGCGCCTGACGCTCGACTTGGAGCCGGCCTACCTCGTCCAGCAGGACAATTACGAGCGGCTGCCCTTCGCCGACGTGTTTGCCCACTTCGACGAAATTACGGCCGCGGGTGACAGCGTGAGTCTGTTCCCGACTTGGCAGCACGACTGGGTGGACACGATGTGGGTGAAACGCCGTGTGCCGAGCCTGACGCCCGTGCGCGTGCCGGAGCGGATTTTCGGCGCGACGCTGGCTTCGGCCAATCCTTCCGGCCAGCCACCGACAGACCGCACGCTCACGCCCTTTGCCCGGCCCGGCGTTTGGCACGAGCGTCTACCTCACTACGAGCTGCAGGATCCCGCTGGCCTCGGGAACGAACTCCAAAGCGAGTATTTCATCCCGCGCCGGCACGCCGTTGCTGCGATCCGCGCCGTGCTGGCGCTGCGGAAGGAGCTGGCTCCGATCCTCGGACTTTCGGAGATCCGCACCATCCGCGCTGACGATCTGTGGCTGAGTTCCGCCTACGGAGAAGACGCCGTCGGCATCCACTTCAACTGGCAGAAGAAGTGGTCCGGCATCGAACCATTCCTCCCGGTGCTGGAAAACGCGCTCGCGCCCTTCGGCGCCCGCCCGCACCTCGGCAAGTTGTTCGCGATGCCCGCCACGCGCCTCGCCGAAGTTTACCCACGCTGGCGAGACTTTCGCGACCTCGCCCTCCGTTTCGATTCCACCGGCAAGTTCCGGAACCGCTTTGTGGAGCGCTACGTCTTCGGGGCCTGAGCGGATCGGCGAGGCTTGGCCTTGCGCAAGCGCCGCCGATGGTCTTATCAGTCGACCCTTATGCCTGCGCCGCGCGAACTGCCCATCTATGAACTTGAGGAACGCCTCGTGGCGGCGGTGCGTGGGCAGGGGCGGCTCATCGTGCAGGCGCCGACCGGATCGGGCAAATCCACCCAGGTGCCGCAGATGCTGCTCAACCACGGGTTGCTGGGGCAGGGGGAGGTCGTCGTGCTCCAGCCGCGCCGGCTCGCCGCCCGCATGCTGGCCAAACGCGTGGCCGAGGAGGTCGGCACGCGGCTCGGCGACGTGGTCGGTTACCAGATCCGGCTGGATTCGCGGGTGTCGGAGAAGACGCGCATCCGGTTCGTGACAGAGGGCATTCTGCTCCGGCAGATGTCGTTCGACCCGATGCTGCGCGGCATCAGCGCCATCGTGTTCGACGAGTTTCACGAGCGGCACCTTTACGGCGACATCTCGCTGGCGCGGGCGCTGCAAATCCAGCAGACGCAGCGACCCGATCTCAAGGTCGTGGTCATGTCGGCCACGCTCGATACGGTGCAGCTCAAGGGCTATCTCGCACCTTGCGAAGTGCTCACGTCGCAGGGGCGGACGTTTCCGGTGCAGGTGGAATATCTGTCGAGGTCGGTGGATTTTGAACATGACCCGGTCTGGGCGGTGGCCACGCGCGAGTGCGAGCGCATCGCCGCGCGCACGACGGGCGACATCCTCGTCTTCATGCCCGGCGCCTATGAGATCAGCCGCACGGTGCAGGACGTGCAGGGCTCGCATGCGCTGCGTGGGTTCGTGTGTTTTCCGCTGCACGGCGAACTGCCGCCGGACCAGCAGGACCGCGCCGTGGCGCGCTACGACACGCGGAAGATCATCGTTTCGACCAATGTGGCCGAGACATCGCTCACGATTGATGGCGTGACCGCAGTCGTGGATTGCGGCCTGGCTCGCGTGGCGCGCTACGATCCGCACCGCGGGATCAACACGTTGCTGATCGAGAAGATTTCCGTGGCATCCTCCGACCAGCGGGCCGGGCGCGCCGGCCGCACGGCGCCGGGCGTGTGTGTGCGCCTGTGGACAGAGAACGAGCATGCGCGCCGTCCGTTGCAGGAGCTGCCCGAGGTTAAACGCCTCGATCTCGCCGAGGTGGTGCTGACGCTGAAGGCCGCGGGCATTGATGACATCTACGGGTTCCCTTGGCTGGAGAAACCCGAGCCCAAGTCCTTGGAGCGGGCGGAAACGCTGCTGGAGGATTTGGGGGCGTTGCATACCGACCACGCTTTCGCCGGGACGGCTCAAGCGCGGCTACTCAAAATTACTCCCGTTGGCCGGAAGATGCTGCGTTTTCCGATGCACCCGCGCTACGCCCGTATGTTTCTGGCGGCGCAGGATTACGGGTGCGTGCGCTCGGTGGCACTGATGGCGGCGCTCACGCAGGGGCGGAATTTCCTGCTGCGCAACGTGGACAAGCGCACGCAGGAGGCGCGTGACGACCTCTTTGGTGAGGAGCACGAGTCCGACTTCTTCCTGCTGATGCGGGCGTGGCGCTACGCCGACAAGGCCAACTACAGCCCTGATGCCTGCCGCAGGCTGGGCATCCACATCCAGGGCGTGCGGCAGGTCGGCCCTCTCTACGAGCAGTTCCTGGAGATCGCGCAGGCGGAGAAGCTCGATGTCAGCGAGAAGCGCATCGACGGTGTGGCGGTGCGGAAGTGCGTGCTGCTTGGATTTAGCGACCATCTCGCACGGCGTCTCGACCAGGGCACGCTGCGCTGCGAACTCGTGCACAAGCGCAAGGGCGTGCTCGCCCGCGAGAGCTGCATCCAGGAGGCGCCGCTGCTGGTGGCGGCCGAGATCACCGAGATCGAGAGCCGCGGCGAGGTGAACACCCTGCTCAACCTCTGCACCGCGGTGGAGGAGGCGTGGCTCAAGGAACTCTTTCCCGAGGACTTCAGCGACGCCGGCGGCGTGACTTACGACACCACCATGCGCCGCGTGCTGGCGCGCAAGGAGCGGAAGTTCCGCGACCTCGTGCTTGAGTCCAAACAGACTGCCGAGGAGCCGCCGGACGGTGAGGCGGCGGCGATCCTGGCCCGCGAAGTCATGGCCGGAAACATCGTGCTCACCGAGTGGAACGAGGCGGTGGAGCAGTGGATCGTGCGCGTGAACTGTCTCGCGAAATGGTGGCCGGAGCTGGAGGTCAACCCGATCACCGACGCCGACCGTGCCACGCTGATCGAACAGATCTGCTACGGCAGCCACGGCGCCCGCGAGTTGAAGGACAAGCCCGTCATGCCGGTCCTCCGGGACTGGCTGCTGGCCGAGCAGCTCGCCGTGATCGACGACTACCTGCCCGAGCGCCTGGTCATGGCGAACGGCCGCAAGGCGCGACTCACCTACCATAAGGAAGGGCCGCCGGTGCTGAGCGCACGCATCCAAGAGTTATACGGGGTCAGTTCGAAGTTCACGCTGGGCCACGGGCGGGTGACGGTGAAGATCGAGGTGCTCGCTCCCAACCAGCGGCCGATCCAGGTGACCGACGACCTGAGCAACTTTTGGAAGGAGCAGTATCCGAAGATCAAGGCCGAGCTTTCGCGCCGCTATCCGCGCCACGAGTGGCGCTGAATTCCGGGCCGGGTGATTATGACAGCGCCGGGGTGAAATTTTCGCTTCCGCCCCGGCACAGGAACTGCGTATTTCACCCTTCCGATGGCGGTCACCACGCACCACGCCCTGGATCAGCACGCCAAGCTTCGGGCCGAGATTCGCAGTCTTGGCGCGACGCTGGGGCAGACCATTGCCATGCTCGAGGGACACAAGACGCTCGAGCTGGTCGAGAGTCTGCGGACCTTGGCCAAAAGCAGCCGAGCCGGGGATGCCGCCGCAGGCCGCGAACTGGCCCAGACGGTCGCCCGTCTGTCGCCGGCGGATGCCTTCAACCAGGCGATGGCGTTCACCCTCTACTTCGAGCTGGTGAACATCGCGGAGGAGAACTTCCGCATCCGCCTCCTGCGCGAACGCAACCAGCGGCATCGCGCCGCGCTGGCGGCCGGTCATGCCAGCGAACCGATGCGCGAATCCATCGAGGCCGCCGTCATCGAGCTGAAGCAGGCGGGCGTGTCGGGACAGAAGATGCAGAAGCTGGTTCGCCAGCTGGGCATCGAATTGGTCTTCACCGCCCATCCCACCGAGTCGAAGCGCCGCACGATGTTGGAAAAGCTGTCCACGCTGGCCGGCATCCTCCGCGGCCACACGCTGGAGGAGATCCAGCATGCGCCCGACGACGTGCGCCGGGAGATTGTTTCCCTCTGGCTGACCGATCGCAGCCGCACCGAGCGGCCCGAGGTGGCCGACGAGGCGCGAACGGGCCTGTGGTATTTTGATCGCACGCTTTATCAGCTCCTGCCGCGGCTGCACGCCGATCTCCAGGCGGCGCTCAACCGGCATTATCCGGGTGTGCGTGCGCCGAATCGCTGGCTGTCCTTCGGTTCTTGGATTGGCGGCGACCGCGACGGCAATCCCGGGGTGACCGCAGAGGTCACCGCGCAGATCCTCCGGATGAACCGCCGCATGGCGGTGAAGAAACTGGCCGACTCCCTCTACCGCCTGGCCGGTTCGCTCACGATTTCCGACAGACGGGCGCGGTTTTCGCCCGGAATCCGGCGGATGGCCGAGGAGTGCCGTTCGTCGTCGAGCCTCATGGCCACCGTGGGCCAGCGCTACCCGCGCGAGCCCTACCGCATCATCCTGAGCAGCCTGCGCGAACGGCTGCTCGCGCAGGCCGATGCCGACCTGCTGGAGTTCGCGGAGGCCACCGCCTTGCGCGAAACCACGGCCAGCGTGCGGGCCATCCTCGCGCAGATCGAGGCCGACCTGCTCCACGACCGGGCGGCGCCGCTGGCCTGCGGCGAGCTCCGCGATGCCCTCACTTGCGTGGATGTCTTCGGCTTGAACACGGCGCGGCTCGACTTGCGCCAGCATTCGGGTCCCCATGCCCGCGCGGTGGCGGAACTGTTGCAGCGGACCGACTACGAGCAATTGCCCGAGGACGAAAAGCAGGCGTTGCTGGGCGAGGCGTTGCGCACCGTCGAGGTGCTGCCGGCCGGCCGGGTGGCAAGCCTCTCGCCCGAGACGCGCAACGTCGTCGAACCGTTGCGCCTGGCGCTCCGCGCCCAGCAGCAATATGGCCCCGACGCTCTCGGCATCTACATCATCAGCATGACCAACGGCGTCTCGGACGTCCTGGAGGTCCTGTTGCTCCAGCGGCTGGCGGGCGTGCATCTGCCCATCGCCCCGTTGTTCGAGACGCTCGACGACTTGAACCGCGCGCCCGCGATTTTGACTGCGCTGTTCCAGCACCCGGCGTATGCCGAGGAAGTGGTGCGCAATCACCGCCATCAAAACGTCATGCTGGGCTACTCCGACAGCAACAAGGACTGCGGTTACCTCACGGCCAACTGGGCGCTCTTCCAGGCACAGGACGAGATAATGCGCGTGTGCCGCCAGCACCGCATGCGAGTGACCCTTTTCCACGGCCGCGGCGGCAGCATCGCCCGCGGCGGCGGCCCCGCTGCGAAGGCGATTCTCGCGCAGCCGGTCGGCCTCAAGGACGGCGGCATCCGGGTGACGGAGCAGGGCGAAGTGCTTTCCACGCGCTATCACGATCCCGATCTCGCGCACCGCGTGCTCGAGCAGATGGCCTATGGCGTGTTGCTCGGCGCGAACGAGGCGCAGCAGGGCTCGCGCCGCGTGCCGAAGCGTTGGATCAAGGCGATGGAGCAGGTGAGCGCGGCCGCGCTTGCGGCCTACCGGGCCTGCGTGCACGAGGACCCGGAGTTCCTCACGTTCTGGCGGCAGGCCACGCCCATCGATGAGATCAGCGAGCTCAACTTCGGCTCGCGCCCGACCTACCGGCGCACGGGCAGCGTGAGCGTGGCGGACCTTCGTGCGATTCCGTGGGTTTTCTCGTGGATGCAGAGTCGCTTCAATTTCCCCGGCTGGTATGGCCTCGGCAGCGGCCTGCAGGTCCTGCTGGCGCGCAAGGGCGGCGAGAAGCTGCTCCGCGAGATGTATCAGCGCTGGCCGTTTTTCCAGACGATGATCGACAACGCGCAGCTCACGCTGTGCAAGGCCGACATGTCCATCGCCCGGGTTTACGCCTCGCTGGTCGAGGACGAGGCCCTGCGTGAGCGCGTATGGACCCGCCTGTCGCACGAATTCCACCTGACGGAGAAGACGATGCTCAGCGTGACCGGGCAGTCACATCTGCTCGAGAACGAGCCGGTGCTCGCGAAGTCCATCAAGCTGCGCAACCCCTACGTGGATCCGCTGAATTACCTGCAGGTCGAGATGATCAAGCGCCGCCGCGTGCGTCGCGTGAGCAAGCCCGACCGCGAGGGCATCCGCGCCGTGCTGGAATTGACGGTCAACGGCATCGCCGGCGGCCTGAAGAACACGGGTTGAGCGGGTCAGCCCGCGACAGAAAGCACGCGGCGTGTGCCCGACGGTTCACTTCACCTTGCGCAGGAGCAGGTAGGTGGGCATCGGCTGCGAGTTCTTGATCGGAATCACGCCGACAGGCTCGAACACGTATTTGCCCTCCAAAAGCTGCTTGGTCGCCTCGGAGACTTGGATCTGTCCGGGCTGGCCGTGCGATTCCATGCGGCTGGCGATGTTGACCGTATCGCCCCAGAGGTCGTAGGCGAACTTGCGCGTGCCGATGATCCCGGCGACGACCGGGCCGCTGTTCATGCCGATGCGGATCGTCCATTCCACCTGATGGCGGCGGTTGAATTGACGGACCGCCTCAAGCATCTCAAACGCGGCGGCGGCGCAGGCCTCGGCGTGATCAGCGCGAATGACGGGCACGCCGCTGACCAGCATGTAGGCGTCACCGATCGTCTTGATCTTCTCGAGCTCCAGCTGCTCGGCGATGCGGTCGAAGCTGGAGAAAAATTCGTTGAGCAGCTGGACGGTGCGCTGCGGCGACTGCTTCGAGGAAATACGGGTGAATCCGACGATGTCGGCGAACAGGACCGTGGAGTCGATGAAGCTGTCCACAATCGTGCGCTGGCCGGCCTTGAGGCGCTCGGCGATGGCCTTGGGGAGGACGTTGAGCAGCAGGCGTTCGGACTTGGCGCGCTCCAGCTGGAGCTGGGCGAGGAAGGCCTGTTCCTGGTCGCGCAGGCGCTTCTTTTCCAGCGAGGCGGTGATACGGGCACGCAGGATGACCGGGTTGAAGGGCTTGGGCACGTAGTCCTCGGCGCCCGCCTCGATGCAGCGCACGGTGCTGTCCACGTCGTCGAGCGCGGTGAGCATGATGACGGGCAGGTGCTTCAGCCGGGGATCGGCCTTCATATACTCCAGGGTCTGGAAGCCGTCCAGATCGGGCATCAGGATGTCGAGGAGGATGAGGTCGAAGCTGCCTTCCTTGAGCTTGGCGAGAGCCTCGCGGCCGTTGGAAGCCTCGGTCACCTCGTAGCCGAGTTTCTGGAGACGGCGCACAAGCATGTCGCGGTTCATGGCATCGTCGTCCACGGCGAGCAGGCGGGCGTTGGGCATCGGCTGCGCGGACAGCCCGAAGTCCTGAGGGGCGGACGGCTGGAGCAACGCGGCGGCCATGCCGGGGGCAGGCTCGGGTTTTTCCTCGACGGGGGACGTGCTGTGGCCGTAGCCGGCGAGGGCCGCAGGATCGGTGTTGTTGGCCAGGGTGAGGAGGTTCTGGGCGGCCCGGAGGATTTTCTCCAGATCCTGAATCACGTCCGTCTGCTGGGCGGCCCGCGCCTGCTCGATACACTCGCCCGCGACGGTGATGACGCCGCTGAGGGGCGCCTGCAGGTTTTCGCGCAGGGCGGAAAAATCCACCTTGCCGGCCTCGATTTTCCAGGCGGCGAGGGCGTCGTTGATGAGCGCCAGCAGTTCACCGCCGCCGGTGTGGATGCGTTGCAGGTTGGGCAGGAGGGCGGACTGGCCGCTCTCCTCGATGGATTCCATCAGCAGCTCGCTGTAACCGATGATCTGGTTCAGCGGCGTGCGGAGCGCGTGGCGCAGCTTGGAGAGGCCCTCGTAATCACGGGTCTTCAGCGCCTTCAGCAGAGGCGTGAGGGTGAAGGGCGGCGTGGAGCCGTCACGCGGACTGGGGCCGGAACCACTCATGCCTTGGGCGGGAACTTCTTGAGCAGCTCCTCGATCTTGAGCAGCAGGCGGTTGAGCTCCACGGGCTTGGTGTCGAAATCATCGCAGCCGGCCTCGAGGGCCTTCTGGCGGTCGCTTTCCATCGCGTGGGCGGTAAGGGCGATGATCGGGATGCCCTTGGTCGCGGGATCGGCCTTCACCTGGCGGGTGGCGTCCCAGCCGTCGAGCACAGGCAGGGACATGTCCATGAGGATGAGGTCGGGATTTTCGGACTTGGCCATGGCGACCCCGGCGGCGCCGTCCACGGCGATGGCGAGCGTGTAGCCGCGTTTTTCCAAGCGACGGGAAAGCATGTCGCGGTTCATTTCGTTGTCTTCGACCAGAAGAATCTTGGGCATGGGAGGAACGGGTTGAGTGGGCGCGTAGAGGGTTTCAGGAGGCGATCACGGGCGTTGCCTTTTTCATGGCGGGCCGGACGTGGATCAGCAGGTCCTCGCGGGAGAAGCGGCCTTTGGCGAGAATGGAAACGCTGCGGGGCACGAGATAAGCCCGCATGTCGGCGGTCAGGTCCATGGAAGTGATGATCAGCACGGGAATCTTGCTCCACACGGCATGCTTGCTGACGACATCGAGCAACTCGAAGCCGTTCATGCCGGCCATCTGGAGATCGAGGATGATCATGGCTGGGGCGCCCTGCTTGAGGATGCGGAGGGCGGCGTTGCCGTTGATCGCGGACCGTGAGTTCCAACCCTCGGCGTCGAGGATGCGGGTGATGAGGGTGCGCGAGTCGGCGTCGTCCTCGACCAGGAGAATGTAGGAGGAGGGGAGCGGTGCGAGCTGCGCCGCGATTTCGGCGGTGAGCTGGCGGGCGTCGACGGGCTTGAACAGCACGGCGGCGGCGCCGAGGGACATGGCCATCTCCAGCCCGCTGGCGGCGCTGAGGATGATGACCGGGGTGTCGGCGAGAGCGGACTTGTGCTGCAGTTTGGTCAGAACGGTCCAGCCGTCCATGCCCGGCATCATCAGGTCGAGGATGATGAGGTTGGGCAGCATCTGGGCCGCGAGATCGAGGCCCTGTTGGCCGGAGGCGGCGGTGAAGACCTCGTAGCCGCTCTGGTCGAGGATCTCGGTGATGACGGAGCGGATGTCCTTGTCGTCGTCGATGACGAGGATCTTGGGACGTTTCTCGTTGGAGAAAGGGGAACGGGTGAGTCGCGGGCTGCTCTGGTTGACGACCTTGGGTTTCTTGGCGGCGACGGTGGCCGGCAGGCGGATGGTGAAGTTTGACCCGACACCGGCGGTGCTGGTGACCGTGATGTCGCCGTTCATCATTTGGGCGAACTGCTTCGAGATCGCGAGGCCGAGGCCGGTGCCGCCATACTTGCTGGCGGTGGAGGCGTCGGCCTGACTGAAGGCCTGGAAGAGCCGGGAGAGTTGCTCGGGCGTCATGCCGATGCCGGTGTCGATGACGGCCAGCTCGATGTTTTCGCCGTCGTCCACGCGGCGGACCTGCAGGGTGATGGTGCCCTTCTCGGTGAACTTGCTGGCGTTGCTCATCAGGTTGAGGAGCATCTGGCGCAGCTTCGTGGCGTCGGCGTGCATCGTGCCGATGTCGGGCGGGCAATCGAGGGCGAGGGTGTTGCCCTTCTTGGCGATGAGGGGCTGGGCGGTGGCGATGACCTCGTTGACGATCTTCCCGATCTCAAAGGTTTCGAGGAACAGCTCCATCTTGCCGGCCTCGATCTTGGAGATGTCGAGCACGTCGTTGATGAGGCCGAGCAGGTGCCGCGCGGCGTTGAGGACCTTGTCGAGATCCTCGGCGGTGCGGGTGTTGCCCTCGTCCACGGCGTCCTCACGGAGCATTTCGCTGTAGCCGATGATGGCGTTGAGCGGGGTGCGGAGCTCGTGGCTCATCTTAGCGAGGAAGCTGCTCTTGGCCTTGCTGGCCTCCTCGGCGTCCTTCACGGCCTTGGCGAGGAGCTTGGTGCGGTCCTCGACGCGGGCCTCGAGCGTGCGGTTGGCCTCCTCCAGCTGGTCCTTGGCGCCCTCGGCGATCGCGCGGGCGTGCACGATCTCCTCGGTCTTGGTCTGGATGGTCTCGAGCATCGCGTTGAACGACTCGATGAGTTCGCCGATCTCGCCGCTGGCGGTGCTTTCGACGCGCTGACTGTAATCGTGGGTGCGCTCGACGGAGGTGGAGACCTGGGCGAGTTCGGTGATCGGCTGCGTGAACCGGCCGCCGAGACGGAAGGCGACCGTGATAGCGAGGAAGGCGGCGGCGCCGAAGATGATCACGGCCACGCGGAGCAGGTTGCCGAAGCGCTCCTTGTCGGCCTCGCTCAGCTCGGCCTTCAGGTAGAGGAGGCCGAGCGTTTTGTTGCCCGAGTCGATGGGGGTCCACGCCACTGCACGGTGACTGTCGAAGAGGCGTGTGACGCCCCGAGGTGGCGGCGGGATGAGTTCGTGCGCACCGAAGCGGACGTAACGCGCCAGCAGCTTGCCGTCGGGCGTGAACACGGCGGCGGCGGCGATCTGGGAATCAACCCCCAGCGCGCCCAGCTGAAGGTCGGTGGCCTCGGGATTCTGTTCCAGCAGGGGCACCAGATTGCCCGTCATCAGAAACTGGGTTTTCTCCAAACGGGACTGAACCTCTGCGTTGAACTGTCGTGCGTCGTAAAGGTAAAGCCCCACGAGTGCGAGTGACAGCGTCACACCGCAGATCATCAGGATGAAAAGAGTCAGCTGCCAGCGGAACGAGAGGCTTTTCACTTGTGGGAGAGGCAACCTCGCTAAGGCTGTGCATTATCCCGTAAAGTCAACGAGATAGCTCAGTCGGGGGCGCATGGTCACGGTAGATCAGTCGCAGGTTCTCCCCGGTGGGGATGAAAAAGATGCGTCCGGTGAAGCGGGAGGTCATTTCCTGGAGCAGGCTGGGGCGGTTGGCTTCCGGGGGGCTGAAGCGGGCTTCCACCTGCAGGCCGGTCATCTTCACGCCAAGCACCGGCGAGTAGGGTTCCTTGAGCTCGAGGATGTAGGCGGCGACGTAGGGGACGCGTTTGTCCACTTTCAGGCGCAGTTGCAGGTGACCGAGCATCTTGTCGGGACCGGTTGACGTTTCGCGGAAGCCACCGACGAATTCGGCCAGGTCGCCCTCTTCGCGCACCAGCATGAGGCTGCCCGGCTCGATGTCGGCTTTCTCGAAATTAGCCTGCATGCCGCCGGGAGCGGCCGCGCGGGCGCGGCGATATTTTTCCAGCTCATCGCCGGTGGGCGGGCGGCCCTCGGTTTCCAGTAGCGACCACTGCGCCTCCGCCCGGCGCGAGGGCTCGAAGCGCTCGGTGATGGCGCGCTCGTTGCGGACCGTGGTGAGAGTGTAGGCCCAGCCGGCGGGTTGTCCGGTGCTGAAGGTATCGAGCGCGGTGCGCAGGTAGGCGGGTTGGGCCGCGAAGCCCGTCGCGGAGCACGCGAGCAGGGCCAGCCCCGCGACGCGGCGGCGCAGCCGGTCAAAGCTGGGGCGGGGGAACCCGCGAGATGAACCACTCAAACTTTCCATGAAAAGTCAGCGTGCCGCTGCGATCCTTGAGATCAATCAGGATCACGGCGTTGGTCCGGCCGCGCTCGGAAAACTCCTGCAGCAGGTTCGCGGCGGTGGCGTCGTCGGGCCGCCCGTAGGCGAGCAGGTCGCCGGTGGCGGGCCGGCGATATTTCACCTCGACGCCGCGGACAACGGCAAAGACCTGGCCGACGGCGGTGCCGTAGCGCCGCTGGAGACATTCCGCGCTCGCGGCCTCGGCGAGCGCAAACTGCGCGGCTGCGTGCATCGTGCCGAGGTGGTTGTGCACCTGCGGGGTGAAAGGCAGCTCGAGCAGGTGCTCCGCCTCGGGCGGAGCGTCGCGCAGACCGAGGGCGCGGCTGTAGGCGAGATCCGTGGCTTTCAACGCCGCGACCATCCGTTTCCGCCGTCCGGATGGCAACGCCGTTTCCTCCTAAGAAAGTTTCGTGCGGTGCGTGGTCTTGCTTGGAGGCACACCCATGAACACCCAACGCTTCGGAATCCCGGTCATCATCGCAGCGAGCCTGCACGGCGCGCTTTTCCTGATCACGCACGAACCCCCGGCCTACGCGGCGCCGCCGGAAAAGCCGCGCGTCGTGCGGGAAATACCCATCGGCCTGGAGCCGCTGACGATTCATGAGGAATCCGATGATCCGTCTGCTGCTTCGTCGGGCGGTCCGCGTCCACTGCCCTCGATGCCCGACGTGCCGCCTCTCGACGACCGCAGCTCTGATTTCACGGTGCCGGTGGAGTCCACGTTCCCGCCGATCACGATTGACCGCGGAATGGATAAACTTCCGCCGATGCCGTTTGGGCCTGGCGATGGCAGGGACGGCCCGCGTTCGGGCATACCCCGGAACATCGTGGATCTGGGCAAGCTCGACCGGATCCCCCGCGCTGTCGCGCAACCCTCACCCGACTATCCGCAAACGCTGCGCGTCGATGGGGTGGACGGCGCGGTGACCGTGGAGTTCGTTGTCGGGACCGACGGGCGTGTGATCAAGGCCGAGGCCGTCAAATGGACGCGCCGTGAGTTTGTCGAACCGGCAGTGCGCGCGGTCTGGCGTTGGCGCTTCGAGCCCGGCACACAAGGCGGACGCAAAGTGAGCTTCCGGATGGCCGTGCCGATTGAGTTCAATGCCGAGCGCTGAAACCGCCGGCGATCCAACCATCAGCCCGCGCGGGCGTGGACGAGGCGGTTGACGCGCTCGACCAGCTCCTGCGGGCTGAACGGTTTGGTGAGGTAATCGAGCGCGCCGAGTTCCAGACCGAGATTGCGGGAGTCGGGCGACGACCACGCCGACACGATCACGATCGGGATGGTCGCCGTCTGCGGATCGCGGCGTAAAATTTCGCAAACGCCGAACCCGTCGAGGTCGGGCAGCATGAGGTCGAGCAGGATAATGTCGGGCCGGTTCGCGCGCACGGCGTGGATGGCTTCCCAGCCGTTTGCGGCGGTGGTGACATCATGGCCGGCCCGCACCAGATGATAGTGCATCAGGTCGGTCAGCTCGGGTTCATCGTCCACGGCAAGGATCTTGGCGCGATAAGGCATCGACGTGAGTGTGGCACAGACAGGTGACGGGAGCGTGCAGTCCGCGTGACGATTGCGTGACGAAGATACTCCTTCACCACTGGTGATAGGCAGGATGTCCCGGGCGCACCGCGACGAAAGTGCCCCGGCAGGTGGCCCGGGTTTTGCCCGCGGAAACAAGTTCCGCCCCGATAACCGCCCGGTCGGCCGCACTCTCCAGCAGACTGGTGCGAAGAGTCACCGGTTGGTCGAGCGGGGTAGGGCGGAGCAGCTTGACTGCATAATCGGCCGTTACCGTGCAGGGCGGGGTCGCGAGGCCATTGATTTGCATCAGGTGCCAGGCGGCCGTCCAGTTGCTGTGGCAATCGAGCAGCGTGCCGATGATGCCGCCGTTCAGCATGTCGGGGAAAGCTTGGTGCAGATCCGCCGGCCGCCAGTTGGCGACGACGAAATTTCCCTCGATAAAACTCCGCAGGCGCAGACCGCCCGCATTGGCCGGACCGCAGCCAAAGCACCGACTCGCGGGCGCGTAAAGTTCCTGCAGACAGAGCGCAGTCATTCAGAAAATAGAGCCAAAAGGAGAGTCACCGGAAAACCCAACTTAGTAAGATTTTTAACTGGCACAGCTTGCATCCTTTGCCACATTGTGCCCACATATAAACCACCAATGGCACGCAAGATAGCCTTCCTCAATTACAAAGGCGGTGTCGGCAAGACCTCCTTGATCGTCAACACGGCGGCCAGTCTCGCCCGACGCGGGATGCGAGTGCTGCTCATGGATTTTGATACGCAGTCCAATGCGAGCATCTGGCTGTTAAAGCTGGAGCGTTGGAACAAGATCAACGCCACGGGCACCGGTTCGGTTTATTCCATTTTTGATCCCGGCACCGCGCGCCTGAAGGACATCATCATCAAGGACGTTGTCGAGGGCAAGGATGGCGAAAAGCTTCTGCCCGGTTTGGACCTCATCCCCACGACCTTCAATCTCGTGGATCTCGAGGGCGAGTATAAGCCTGATCCCAAGCGCCCGTCCTATGTGATTTTCCAGGAGCAGCTGGCGGAGATCGAGAGCAACTACGATTTCATCCTCTTTGACTGCCCGCCCAACGTGCTGCGCGCCTCCCAGAACGGTGTGTATTGCGCCGGCGAGATCTATGTCCCGTCCAATCCGGACGCGCTCAGCCTGATCGGTTTCACGCTCCTCGTGGAGAAGCTGCTCCGCTTCCAGCAGAGCTCGGCCAGCTTCCGCACCACGGCAATGGGGCCCGCGTCGCAGGTTTACGGCATCGTGTTCAACTCGATCAAGGCCAACACCGACATCGAGGTGCCGAAGATGCGCATGCAGCTTCGGCTGAATCAATTCAAGACCCAGAAGCGCGGTTGCGCTCCGTCGGCCAAGATCTGCAACACGCAGATTCGCGACGCCATGATCGTCCGCCGCGCCGTCACGCTCGGCCTGCCCGTCTTTCTGGTCGGCACCGAGGGCAGCGAGGCCGACAGCGTCTCCAGCGACTACCTGAAACTTGCCAACGAGATCATCGAAAACGCCCCGACTGCCTGATCTCCCCCACCATCCCCGACTCCTCCGCACCATGGCCAAGTATAACTCCAACGAATGGGAAGATATCCGGAAGAAGTTCCGTAATTCCATCATGGCTGACACGTCCCTGGTCAGTCTTGCCCAGAATCTCGACACCAAGGAATGGCCGCACAAGGGCGAGGACGAGAAGCCGTCCAAATACATCGACTTCAGCTACGACGAGCTGCTGATGCTGCCCGAGATCGCCGGCAGTGCCGACAAGGCCGACCACTTGATCGGCATCCTCAAGGAGACCCTCGCTTTCGACGACCCCTTTGGCGACATGGTAGCCCAAGTCGAGGAGACCTCGGCCAAGGAAAACCCGATTCTCAAGACGCTCGGCCGCCTTGGCATCCCCGAGGCCTTTCCGCTGGTGTTGGCGAATTTTAGCGAAGGCACGCGGGTGGTTTGCGCTTCCGAAGGCGTCAAGACCATCGGAGAGTTTGCGAATCTCGGCCAGCAGATGTCCACCAAGGTCGTGCTCGGCGGTGATTTTCGCAACGCGCTGAACGCGCTCACTCACGGCGACGAGGAAGGCATCGGCAAGTTCCTGCCCTATCGCAAGGGCAAGACCGGGCTTCACCTGCCCGAGGCGGTCGGCCTGATCGCCGGCAGTATTCCGCGCATCGATCAGGTTGCGCTGGCCAAGTCCTACGGTGCGCGCCTCTCCAACAGTGACGCCGCGATCACCAAGACCCTGACAAAGGTGGAGCTGGAGAAGATGGAGTCCATGATGCGGGTGACGCTCAACATCGCCCTTGACTGGTTCAAGGACGACAAGGCGGCTCTCATCAAGCATCTGGCTGATGGCGGCACCTACGAGCGCTATTTCGTCGTGCTGAATGATCCCGTGCGCGAGGCCATCGCGGTGCGGCTCGTCAGCGTGGCGCTGAAAGATGTCGTTCCGGCCGGCGCCGCAGCCGCCGCTCCTGTCGAGGAGAAGAAAGGCGGATTCTTCTCCAAGCTTTTTGGCAAGCGTTAGTCCGCCCTGTTCGGCCCTCACTTGGACAACAACCCGCCAACATCGCCCGGGGCCCAGCCGCCTTCGGGGCCTGCATTTCCGCCGCCACTGAAACCAGCGGCGTCCGGACCGGCCGCGCCGTCCTTCCCGCCGCCCGGCAGTATCAAATTTCCCGCCAGACCCTCCGGTGGCCTGAAGCCGCTCGTGCTGCCCCGCCGGGCGACACCGTTGCAGCGTGCCCAGGAGGCCTCCCAGGCGACTGCGGCCGCCCGCAAATCCATCGACGCCATCATGTCCAGTTCCCGGGCTCCCTGGGGAGGAAAGGGCGCCGGGCTTAGCGGCGCGCAGGTGGAGGAACTCGAAAAGGCTTTGCGCGGACTCGAGGCCAAGGTGGGCGAGCGCGAGATGGCTTTGGCCGAGGCGGAGAACAAGCTGGCCGAGAAAGACCGCGCCCTGGCCGAGACCGAGGCCCTCTTGCAGGCCCGCGAAAAGGTGATCGACGCCCTGCGCAAGGAGCAGGCCTCGGCGCCAAGCGCAGGCGGAGTCAATCCGGAGGAAATGGAAGCGCTCGCCAAGCTGAAGGAGACCCTCGACCGCCAGGAGGCTTCGATCAAGGAGCAGCGGCAAGCCCAGCAGGAGCGCGAGGACTTTCTCAACCAGAGCGAAGCCGCCCTCTTCGAAAAGA
>CBINOW010000090.1:0-19499 GCA_966252395.1 uncultured Oleiharenicola sp.
AAGGCGGCATCGGATTCCTGGCTGTTGCGGCCGAAGGGCACGGCACCGGCGGGGATCGGGCGGTCGGCGCGACCGTCGGCGAAGAACTTGGATTCCGCCTGCGGCTTGTATTTGGCCTGGTGGTCCATGTCCGGCCAGATTTCGACCGGGGGACGGGTGGAGAGCGAGCCACGATAGCCCATGACCGAGAGGGTCAGGATGACGAGGAACGCGAGGGTGTAGTAGGCGTAACGCATCTTATTCCTCGATTTCGACGATGTCCTTGCCCCCGGCGCGCTGCAGCAGGGCGCGCGTCTCGGTGGCGTTGAATTTCGGGTCGGCGGACTCGATCACAATGTAGAAGCGGTCGTCCAGGGCGCGGACGAACTGCGGGGCCTTCAGCACGGGGTGGTAGTGCATGGGCAGCTTGTTCAGGAAGAACATGCCGAAGATGGTGGCGAAGGCGGTGAACAGGATGGTCAGCTCGTAGGAGACCGGGAAGGCGAACATCGGGCTGAAGTAGGGCTTGCCGCCCACAATCAGCGGATATTCCCAGGCACCGGCCCACCAGATGAACGACATGCCGGTGCAGAAACCGGTGATGCCGCCCGCGAGCGAGAAGCGCGGCACCTTGGAGCGGCGCATGCCCATGGCGGCATCGAGGCCGTGGATGGGGAACGAGGTGATCGTGTCCCACTGCGAGTAGCCGGCATCCCGCACCTGTTCACAGGCGTGGAAGACATCCGGCACGGTGTCGAAAGCGGCGATGATTCCGTAATTTTTGCTCATGGCAGGTTCCTCAGTGCTTGTGCTCGCCGTGCGGGTCGGCCTGCGGGATGACCGCCTTCACCTCGGACATCGGCATGATGGGCACGAAGCGGATGAAGAGCAGGAAGAGGACGGAAAAGACACCGAAGGTGCCGAAGAAGGTGAAGATTTCCACGATCGAGGGCGAGTAGTAGCCCCAGCTCGACGGCAGGAAGTCGCGGGCGAGCGAGGTCACGATGATCACGAAACGCTCGAACCACATGCCGACGTTGACGAAGATCGAGAGGATCCAGACCAGCGCGGTGTTCTCGCGGACGGCCTTGAACCAGAAGAACTGCGGCGTGATGACGTTGCAACCTATCATGATCCAGTAGGCCCAGGCGTAGTGGCCGAACGCGCGGTTGATGAACGCGAAGCCTTCATACGGATTCGCGCCATACCACGCGATGAAGAACTCCATCGAGTAGGCGTAGCCCACCATCGTGCCGGTCGCGAGGGTGATCTTGCACATGCAGTCGATGTGATACTGCGTGATCAGGTCCTCCAGGCGGTAAACGGCGCGCAGCGGGAGCATGAGCGTCATGACCATGCCGAAGCCGGAGAAGATGGCGCCCGCCACGAAGTAAGGCGGGAAGATCGTCGTGTGCCAGCCGGGGATCAGCGAGACGGCGAAGTCGAACGACACGATCGTGTGCACGGAGAGCACGAGCGGGGTCGAGACGCCGGCCAGGATGAGGTAGGCCATCTCGTAATTGCTCCACGCGCGGTTGGAACCGCGCCAGCCCATGGCGAAGAAGCCGTAGATGCGAGCGCGCACCAGCTTGCCGGCGGCGGTGAAACGGTCGCGCATCGTGCCCAGGTCGGGGATGAGGCCGATATACCAGAAGAGGCAGGACACCGTGCCGTAGGTCGAGACCGCGAACACGTCCCACTCCAGCGGGGAGCGGAAGTTTTGCCAGATACCGTTCGAGTTGGGGAACGGGAACAGGTAACCGGGCATCACCGCGAACCAGATGCGGCCGACGTGGAACACCGGGAAGATCGCGGCGCAGACGACGGCGAAGATCGTCATCGCCTCGGCCGCACGGTTGATCGAGGTGCGCCACTTCTGGCGCAGTAGGCAGAGAATGGCCGAGATAAGGGTGCCGGCGTGGCCGATACCGATCCAGAACACGAAGTTGACGATGTCCCAGGCCCAGTTGACCGGATTCGCGTGGCCCCACACGCCGACGCCCGTGGCGACGAGGTGGATGAGACCGGCGATCGTGAAGCAGGCCACGAAGCTCGCGACGACGAAGCACACCCACCACCAGGTCGGCGTGGTTCCCTCGACGATGCCGCAGATCTTGTCGGTGATCCACTTGAAGTCGCGGTGATGATGCACCAGCACCGGGCGCGCGAGCACCGCGGGGTTGACCTCGGAGAGGATGGCCGGAGCCGGATGATCAGAAGCGTGCGAGGCCATTAATGGGTCCCTCCGTTCTGATGACCATGGGCGTCAGGCCCATGACCGGCGCCGTGCTCGGCGTGACCGTTCTTGCGGTTATACTCCACGCGGCTGAGCGGGAGCTTGGAATAATCCGGCATGTGCGGGTTCGGGTTGCGGAGCTTGCCGAGGTAGGTCGTGCGCGGGCGGATGTTCAGGTAACCGAGGACCGCGTAGTCGCGCTCCTGGGCCTTGAGCAGGGAGACCTTGCTCTTCACATCCTTGATGTTGCCAAACTCGATGGCCTCGACCGGGCAGACCTGCTGGCAGGCCACCTTGATCGTGCCGTCGGGAATCTCGGGCACGCCGTTGAGTCCGGTCTTCCGCTTCTGCGCGATCTTGGCCTGCTGGATGCGCTGCACGCAGTAGGTGCACTTCTCCATCACGCCGCGCATGCGCACGGTGACATCGGGATTCTTCACCATCTTCACCAGTTCGGGCATTTCCTTCTGGTGACCGAGCGGGCCCATGTAGAGCGAGTCGGTGGCGCGCTTGTTGAAGTCGAAGAAATTGAAGCGACGAACCTTGTAGGGACAGTTGTTCGCGCAATAGCGGGTGCCGATGCAGCGGTTGTAGGCCATCGTGTTGAGGCCCTCCTCGTCGTGCACCGTGGCGTTGACCGGGCACACCGTCTCGCAGGGGGCGAGTTCGCAGTGCTGGCAGGTCATGGGCTGCATCGAGACCTGCGGATCCTCGGGCAGCAGCTTGTTGCCCTCGGCACCAAAGGCCTCGGCGTCGGCCTGGCCGTCGGAATAATAGCGGTCGAGGCGGATCCAGTGCATCTCGCGACCGCGCTGCACCTGCTCGCGGCCGACGATCGGGATGTTGTTCTCCGCCTGGCAGGCGATCACGCAGGCATTGCAGCCGATGCAGGTGTTGAGATCGATGGACATGCCCCACTGGTGGAGGCCGTCGAACTTGGCGTTCTCGCCGGCGAAGTCGGGCGTCTCGTAGAGCGACTGGCCGCGCGGCGTGGTGCCGGCGCGGGCCGCCGTGATCTCGGCCCGCTTTTCAGGAGACAGCTTGGCAAAAGCCTCGGGCGTAAGATCACCGTAGATGGCCGGGGAGTGCGACTCCATGCCGATACCGGTCACGAAGGCGGGGTTCTCCTTGAACTCGCTGGCGTTGGCCTCGCGCACAATGTCGCGGCCCTCCATGGACCAGTGTTCCTGGGTGTTCGCGAGGAGCTTGCGCTCGCCGGTCACGCGGATCGTTGCACCGGTGGCAAAGCCCATGCCGTCGCTGGTGCGGACGGCGTAGGCGTTGAAGCCAGCACCCATGCCGACGTGGCCGGTCTTGCTGCGGCCGTAGCCGAGCGGGAGGACGATGGTGTAATTCGAGAGACCGGGCTGGATGTGCAGCGGGCCGGTGACCTTGCGGCCATTGATCGTGACCTCGCCGAGGTAGGCGTTCTCCTTGCCAGTCTGGAACTCGGCCTCTTCCTTGCGGGCGACCTGCAGCAGGCTGCCACCGGGGACGATGCCGAGGTCCTTGGCGAGACGGGGGCTGATGAGGATCGCGTTGTCCCAGGCGATCTTGGTCATCGGGTCCGGGCACTCCTGGAGCCAGCCGTTGTTGGCAAAGCGACCATCGTCCATCTTGTGGTCGGTGGCGAAGCGGACCTCGAGGCTGTCCTTGGAGAGCGCGGCAAAGGCCGGAATCTTCGCGAACGCGGCACCCGAGCGCTGCGCATCGAAGGCAACATCCACGGCCTTGTAAGCCGTGCCTTCGGCCAGACCGTCGTGGAGGAATTTCTCGAAGGCCTTGCGGTCGCCGCCGCGGGTCGCGAAGACCTGCTCGTAGGCGTCGGGCTTGGCTTCACCGGCGAGGCGGGCGAGCAACTCGACCTCGTTCAGGCCGTTGAAGAGCGGCAGGATCATCGGCTGCACCGGCACGATCGTGCCATCCACCGTGCGGGCGTCGCCCCACGACTCGAGGTAGTGGGTGGCCGCGAGGTGGGTGCCGGCGAGAGCGGAGGTCTCGTCCTGATAATAGCCGTAGCGGATGACCTCGGGCACGGACTTCAGCTTCGCGCCGAAATCGAGGTCGGCAGGCGCATTGTAAGCCGGATTGCCGTTGAGGATGAAGAGGGTCTTGACCGCCTTGGCGTCAATCGCGGCGGTGAGCGCCTGGATCGTGGAGGCCGAGGAGGGCTCGAAGGCCACGAAGTCCACCGTCTTGCCGAGGGCACCGAGACCGGCGTTCATCGCATAGGCGAGCACGTGGACGGCGGCGGGCTGGTGCGCGCCGGCGACGACGAGGCTCTCGCCCTTGTTTTCGAGCAGGTCCTTGGCGCACTGCTCCACCCACTCGGCCTTGAGGTCGAGGCCCTTGGTGAGCGATTCAAACGCGGAGGTCGCGAGCACCTTGCCGGCGAGCGCGGCGGCGAAGGCCAGCATGTGGTTGCTGGCGAGGCGCAGGCGATGGTCGGCCATGCTGCCGGTGAGCGAGAATCCGCTCTCCGCCACATAGAGGCGGTTCATCTTGTCGGCGTCGGCGGCGCTGCTCACGCGGCGGCCCTTGGCGAAGTCGCGAGCGTAGTAGAGCGAGCCGGCCTCGGCGTGGAAGAAATCCGCGTCGATGCTGACGATGCGCTTGGCCTTGGCGAAGCGATACACCGGCTTGACGTTCTTGCCGAAGGCGGCCTGCGCGGCGGCAAGCGGAGCCTCGTCCTGCACGGGCTCATATTCGGCCCAGATAGCGCGGGGAAACTCTTTCTTCAGCTTGGCCACGAGGCGGGCGCGAGTCGGCGAAGCGGACTCATCGGCGAGGAAAGCAAGGCCTTCGCCGTTGCCGGCATAGGTCGAACGGACCTTGGCGAGGAGATCGTTAACGTCGGCGACGTTGAGCGTGCGGGTGCCGGCCGAGTGGACGGTGGCGCGCTCAGGATCGTAGAGATCGAGCACCGAGGCCTGGGCGAGCAACGAACTGGCGCCGCCATGGGGCGCGTAGCTCGGATTGCCTTCCAGCTTCGTCGGGCGGCCCTGGTGCGTCTCCGCAACGAGCGGGATGGCCGTCTTGCGCAGCGGCATCGCCGTCGCGAAATAAAGCGGGAGGCCCGGGACGGTGTATTCCACGGACTTGCCATAGGGCAGGATGTGCTTCTCCGGGCGGCGGCAGCCGGCGAGGCCGAGACCGCCAAGGGCGAACGAAGCCGCCATGAGGCGCATGAACTGGCGGCGATCCACGCCATTCAGCTCGGATGCGCCCTCGGGAAACTCGCGGGCCATGTGCTCGCGGAAGCCGGGGGTGTCGGCCAGTTCGTCGAGACTGCGCCAGTATTTCGGGCCGGTGGGAGCGCCGTTCGACAGGCTTACGGCAGGGGAATGATCAAATTTGCGTTTCATCAGCGATGGCAGCCGGAGCAGCTCTGCGGCGGCATGATCTTGGCGTGTTCGACAAATTGCTGGGCCTTCTTGATGCCCTCGGGGCCTTGGTCCACGAGACGGGCGGAATCGAGATTGAAGACGTCCTTCGGGTCACGGATGCGGGCGCCGGGATTGCGGTGGCAATCGAGACACCAGCTCATGCTGTGCGGCTGGTCCTGGCGGACCACGGTCATCTCGTTGACCTTGCCGTGGCACTCGACGCAGCTCACACCGCGGTTCACGTGGACGGAGTGGTTGAAATAAACGTAGTCGGGCACCGCGTGGATCTTCACCCAAGGCACCGGGTCGCCACTCTGGTAGCTCTGGCGCACGGGCTCGAGCAGCGGGCTCTGGGTCTTGATCGTGCTGTGGCAGTTCATGCACGTCTGCGCGGCCGGGACGCTGGAGGTGCCGGACTTCTCGACCGAGGCGTGACAGTAACGGCAGTCCAGGCCGAGCTGGCCGGCATGCAGGCTGTGGTCAAACGGCACCGGCTGGACCGGGGCGTAACCGACCCGCAGATAAGCGGGTGTGGCGTAGTAGGTGATACCTGCCGCCGCGACCCCGCCCAGGATACCGAGGAAAATCAGGATCTGCAGGGGCAGGACGTTGGCGGATTTCGGGAAGATCTTGGACATGTGCGTCAGACTGGAATCCGGCGGAAAAAACGAGGAATCGGCAATCGATCCCCCGGGTTGAGCGCAGAATTCAGGCTAGCGATTGTGTGTGCGGTAAAAAGAGACCCAGAACAAAGAGTGGGCCGCCGTGGGATGTAAAACAAAATTTCCGGCCAAAACACCCGCCCACTGAATATTAGCAAAGTCCGGAGCAACACATGCGTTGCTAATTGTGAAAACTGACTTGCGCGATGCGCGTGCGTCCGGCTCAGCGCACGAATTGAACACCGCCCACGGGCGGTTTCCTAGCAGGCAAACGACTCGCCGCTCCGCGGCGCACTGTCACTTCACAAACTCGCCGTCGCGCATCGGCTTGATTTCGTCGCACCGGTTGGCGATGTCGGGATTGTGCGTGACCAGCACGACGGCCTGGCCGTTTTCCTTGGCGAGCCGAGTGAGCAGGTCGAAAATCAGGCCGGAATTCTTGACGTCCAGATTGCCGGTCGGCTCGTCGGCGAGAATGATCGCCGGCTGATTGGCCAGGGCGCGCGCAATGGCCACACGCTGCTGCTCGCCGCCCGACAGCTGGGTCGCGAGGCGGTGCGTTTTTTCACCGAGACCGACATCGGTGAGCAGGCTGCGGGCGCGCGCTTCCATCTCCGACTCGGAGAGGCGACCGAGCTTGCGCATGGGCATCATGACATTGTCCAGCGCCGAGAACTCCTGCATCAAAAAGTGGAACTGAAACACGAAACCGATGTGCTCGCCGCGAGCGGCCGTGCGCTCAAGATCGCTGCTGTTGGACATCAGCTGGTCGCGAATCCAGATCGCGCCGCCGTCCGGCTGGTCGAGCAGGCCGAGCAGATAAAGGAGCGTGCTCTTGCCGCAGCCGGAAGGACCGACGATCGCGGTGACATTGCCCGCCTGCGCCTCGAAGGAGACGCCGCGCAGCACATGCACCCTCCCCTCCCCCTGTCCGAGGTAACGATGCAGTCCCTCGCAGCGGAGGGCAATGCGGCCGGATGGATTGCCGGAGACCGGAGGCCGGAGGCCGGATGAATCTGGAGATGAGGCCGACATCAGAAATCCCTGCGGCGAACCTGCGCATATTTATGCAGCATGGCCGAAACTTTGCGGCTCTTTTCCAAGAGCTCACCCGCCACTGGTTGCTCCAGCTGACCGAGCTTGGCCGCCAGATAAATTTGAGTGCGCAGCTCCCCGGTCGAGCCACTCGAATAATTGAGAAACTGCACGAATTCGCGGTTGGAGCTTCGTTCGTAGCCTTCAGCCACATTGGAGGGAACAGACACGGCCGCCCGCTGCATTTGGTCCTTCAGGCCAAAATCCCGGGAACTTTCCATGGCTTGGTATACTTGCACCGCCAGTTGCATGCCTTCTTTCCATACTTCCAGATCCTCAAAACGCTTGATGGGCTGCTTCATAACACGATCTCCTTAGGGTTGTTTGTTGTAGCCCGTTGAAATTTTCGACCTCCCAGCCTGCGGCCTGCAGCCGCTGGTCTCCGGCCTCCGGTCTCCAGTCTCCTGCCTCCATTGTTCCCCGCCGTCATGTTGACGTCCCCCGGATGATGTCGCCCGGCTCGAGCCGCGCCGCGCGGCGGGCGGGAATGAGCGAGGCCACCATGACCATCGCCACGGCGGTAAGCACCGCCGTCACGTAGTGCCAGGGCGACCAGTTCACGATGAAGGTGTTGGTCTGGAAAATGCCGGTGATGTTCAGAGGTATCCGGGAAACCGCATAGGTTCCGCCCGCGCCCAGCAGGCACCCGGTGACAGAACCGATCACAAGCACGATGGTCGCCTGCCAGAGGAATATCTGCGAGATGTCCTCGCGCGTGTAACCCATCGAGCGAAGGATCGCGATTTCCTTGGTCTTCTCCATGACGATCATCGCCAGGGTGTTGAACATCGCCAGGCCGGCGATGAGCGAGAACATCGAGACCGTGATGGCTGAGGACAGGCGCAGCGCGCGGAAAGTCTCCAGCCAGGTTTTCTCCCGCCACTGCCAGTCGCGCACACCGTGCCGGAGGACCTCCTCCATCAGCACCGCATCCTCATCGGCCCGATACCGGTCAAAAACACTCACTTGGATGAAGGAAGCTCCGGTCGGTTTCTTGAGTTGGGAGCGAGCCTCGGGCAGGTGCAGGTAAATGCGCGTCTTGTCGATCTCGCTGACGCCCGTCTGGAAAACCGCCGACACCCGGTAGCGCCGGGCCTGCCCGGCCGACTCAAGGATGAACGAATCCCCCACCCCCAGCTGCAGCCGGATCGCAATCTCCGCGCCGATGATCGAACCGGCGGCGGCCTTGCGGAAATTGTCCGCCGTGCCCTGCACGATCTGCCGGCCCAGCACCGACACCGTCATATGGTGGTCGAGATCGATGCCGAAGATCTTGACGGTTTCGCTCTTGAAGGAGCTCGTCAGCACGGCCGAGCCGGTGACCACCTCGGAGACACCCGAAACGTTCTGAAACTGGCGCAGCGCCCGGATGATCTGCTTGGGCTCTTCGACGCCCTCGATGTATTTGCGGCCCTCCTTCTGCTGGATCTGAAACGTGGTGCCGCCGCCGGGCCCGCCGGCCTCGCGCGAACGGATGGTATCCTGCATCTTGTCCTCCACCCGGATGGCGCCGTCGTTGCCGAGGATGGTGTTGATGAAGAATTCCTCGAAGCCGCTGGTGGTGGCCTGGGTGACAACAAACAGCCCCACGCCGAGCACGATGCACGACAGACTCATGAGCATGGCCCGCTTCTTGGCCGTGAGGAACCGGAAGGCTATGCGCAGCGTCGGGGACATCGGCTCGGCGGCGAGGGCGCCCGGCTCAGTTGAGCTGCTTGGGGCGCACGCGTTGACCGGGGCGGAAGGTGTCCAGCTCCTCGACGATCACCAAATCCCCGGCCTCCAGACCCTTCAAAATTTCGACTTCGTTCAGCGCGGTGTAGCCAATCTCCACCGTGCGCAGGACCACCTTGCCACCGTCCACGAGCAGCACCTGGTTGCCGCGCAGGGCGCGACGGGGAATGATCATCTGGTTGTCGCGCTGGCCGATCACGATGACGACCTCGCCGGTCAGGCCGGGCACGAGCTTCTCCTCGGGAATCTCGACGTCGAGGTGGATGGTGTAGCGCTGCGTCTCGGCGTTGGCCGTGGGCAGCACCTTGCTGAGAGTGGCGCGATACTGCTGGGGCCCGTAGCTCAGGAAGCTGACACCGGCATTCTGCCCCACCTTGAGGCCGGAGAAATTTTCCTCGCTGATCTTGGCCTCCACCACCCGGCTCTTGGAAATAAGCGTGGCGAGCGTGAAGTCGCGGCCGATGAGTTCGCCCGGCTTGCCCGCGATGTTGATCTCGGCGATGACCCCGTCGAACGGCGCCACGATCGTCATCTTGGACCGCTCGCGCTGCTTGGCGCGCAGCTGGTTCTCCAGATTGTCGTAGGCCAGGCGGAGGTTGACCTCGTCCAGTTCACGGCGCTGCACGAACTGCTGGTAAACGCGCTTCTGCTGATCGTAATCGGACTGCGAACGCGCTCCCGCCTTCACCAGGCGTTCGAGTTCGGCGAGGTTGTCCTTCATGTTCTGTTCGTCGGCCAAGAGCGTCGAACCCACCTCGACCTTGCGCTTGGCGGCGGCGAGGTCGTTCTTGGTCCGCTCGATGTCCAGATCCACGTCGCCGGTGTCGAGTTCGAGCAGGATGTCGCCCTTGGAAACCGGGTGTCCCGGGTTGAGCGAGGACGACACGATGCGGCCGCCCACCTCGCACTTGACGGGCAGGACGGACTCGGCCTTGACCTCCACGCTCCCCGGCACGGAGTTGACGGCGCGACCGCGGACAACCTGCGCCACCACGGCCACGGGCCGGAGCGCGACGAAATAGACATAGGCCGCAACCAGCAGCGGCAGAGCCAGCAGGAGCAGCCGCCAGTTGAACCCGGGCTTGGCAGCGGTTGGCTTGGTCATTTGCCGGCCGGAATGTTGGCGACGACGGGATCAGCCATCACCGTGCCGAGGAAATCGGCCACCTGATTGTAGTAATCGGCCCGCGAGGAGAAGGTGTTGATTTGCATGTCATAGAGGCCGATCTGGGCGATGTTGACGTCCTCCTGCGAGATGACACCGCGATCGAACTCCTGCCGCTTGGAAACCACATTACCCTCGGCGGACTCCAGGAGCCGCCCGTTGATCGAGGCACTGCGGGCATAGAAACCGGCCAGTCGGGCCTGCGTCTGGGCCTGCTGGGCGATGCGCTCGTTCATGATGCGCTGGTCGCTCTCCATCTGGCGGAGGCGGGCGAGACCCGAGCGGACCGACGAGCGGGCACTGAAACCGTCGAAAATGGTCCAGTTGACGGAAATACCGCCATAAATGGAATCCACCTTGTATTTGGAACCGAGCGCCGTGTAGCGCTGCTCATCTTGGGAGACACCCGCCACGAGGTTGAATTTGGGCAACAGGCGGGTCTTGTTGTTGGAAAGATTCAGGCGCTCAATATCGATGGCGTGACGGAAATTGATGGCCTCGTTGGAACGGACCTCTCCTTGCGCGAGGAATCCCTGCAAGGTTTGCTGGATGGCGGCATCCTGTCCGGCGATGGCAGGCACCTCGTCGGGAATGGCCTCGGACGCCAGCACCGGCGTGCCGGTCAGGCGGGCGAAGGAAATTTTCTCGTTCTCGTGGTCGAAGGCGGCGCGCTCGGCATCAATCTGCGCACGCTCGGCCGCGATACGGAGCGAAAACATCTGCCCCTCCGAGATGACCTTTTGCGCGAGGCGCTGCTCACCCAGTTTCATCTGGTTGGTGGCATGATCGAGGTAGAAGGCACCGCGTTTGGCGCGAATTTTGCCGACGATGAGACGGAAATACTGGCTACGGACCTCCTGGGCAAACAGACGGTAACCTTCGGTGTAATTGCCCTTGGCGATCAGCTCACGGATCTGCCCGACCCGGGCATTGTTGCTGCGCTCGCCCCAGTGATAGAGCGGCTGATTGATGCTGAAATCATAATAGGTCTTCGGCACGCTGAGACGGTCGGCGAGATCCGCGCGACGCTCCCGTGATTCGTAGAAGCGGTAGGAACCGCTCACACTGGGCAGCAGGCCGGCACGCGCCGCGATGCGATCATTCTCGGCGATCTCCAGATCCAGCGCACGGTTCAGCATGCGCGGCGACTGCGAGACGGCCTGTTTGAGGATGGAATCGAGCCCGGGGTAGAGCTGTTCCGCGGTGACAATGCCCTGGCCCAGGGCTTGGACGATGAAGAGACCGGCAAACAAGGAACCCGCCGCGAGGAGTCTGGATGATTTCATGGGATAATCGGATGACAGGCCGCCGCAAAGCGAGTGCCTTGGCAACCAGTAAATTTTCGACAACAAATTTGTAGATCGAGGCGCAGGTAGTATGCGGAACTCCATTGGCAGGCCGCGCCTGCGTCGCCCCGAAATCGAATGCAGACTGCGACGCCAGCTAGACATATTTATCGACAATGAACTGTGGGGCCTGTTTCAGCATGCTTGAAATCAACTGCTCCCAAATGAAAAAAGCGCTGATCACCGGCATCACCGGACAGGACGGTTCCTACCTCGCCGAGCTGCTGCTTGCCAAAGGCTATCAGGTTCACGGCATCATCCGTCGCGCCTCGACGTTCAACACGAGCCGGATCGACCACCTTTACCGCGACCCACACATCAACGGGGTGAAGCTGTTCTTGCACTACGGCGACCTGGCCGACTCCGTGCAGATGGTGAAGCTGCTTTATGAGCTGCAGCCCGACGAGATCTACAATCTCGGCGCGCAGTCGCACGTGCGCGTGTCATTCGACATTCCGGAATACACCGGCGACGTCGTGGGCCTCGGCGCCCAGCGCATCCTCGAGGCCATCCGCGAGGCCGGGCTGGTGAGGAAGTGCCGCTATTACCAGGCCTCCTCCTCGGAGATGTTCGGCAAGGTCCAACAGGTGCCGCAGACCGAGGAGACGCCATTCTGGCCGCGCTCCCCCTACGGCTGCGCCAAGATGTATGCTCACTGGCTCACGGTTAACTACCGGGAGAGCTACAACCTGCACGCCTCCTCGGGCATCCTTTTCAACCACGAGAGCCCGCGTCGCGGCGAGACCTTCGTGACCCGCAAGATCACCCGTGCGGCCACCCGCATCAAACTCGGCCTGCAGGAGTCGCTCTACATGGGCAACCTCGACGCCAAGCGCGACTGGGGCTACGCCAAGGAATACGTGGAGATGATGTGGGTGATGCTCCAGCAGGACAAACCCGACGACTACGTGGTCGCCACCAACGAGACCCACACCGTGAAGGAGTTCATCGTCGAGACCTTCGCCTTGCTTGGGCTCGACTGGGAAAAGCATGTCAAATACGACGCCCGCTACGAGCGCCCCGCCGAGGTGGACCTGCTCATCGGCAACCCCGCCAAGGCCAAGCGCCAGCTCGGCTGGGAGCCGAAGGTGAAGTTCAAGGAATTGGTGAAGATCATGACCGAGTCCGACCTCGAACTCGCCAAGCGCGAGGCCCAGATCGCCAAGCTACCGAACCCCCGAGATTCTCACGCTGTGCAGACGAGCGCAGCAACGTAGCTCTGCTCGCATGCAAAATGGTCTCCGCGCCAGCACTTAGACTTGGAAGTTGAAGTGATGGTAAGTTATCTTCTTCGTGTTCACATGAGTCGTGGGATTCTTTCCTTACCTGCTTCCCTGTGGAATCATCGTGAGCTACTCTGGCAGTTCACCCTGCGTAACGTCGAGTTGCGCCACAAGGGCAGCCATCTCGGTCTGGCCTGGTCCTTTGTCAGCCCGCTGCTGATGCTCGCGCTCTATGTGCTGGTTTTTGGCTATATCTTTGGCGGCAGTTTCGGAATATCCGCCACCGAAACGCGCGTCGACTACGGGTTGGGAATATTTTTCGGGATAACGCTGTTTCATTTTGTCTCGGAGGTTCTCGGCGGTTCGGCAGGAATCATTGTCGGCAACCCGAACTTTGTGAAGAAAGTGGTCTTTCCCTTGGAAATATTGCCGGCGGCCAGTGTGCTCAGCGCCGTGTTCCATATGCTCATCAGCCTGCTCTTGGTGCTTGCCGGCGTGGTCCTGCTCGGTCCCGGCCTCAGTGTGCAGGCTCTCTGGTTGCCGGTCATCTTGCTGCCGGTCATCCTGCTCATGCTTGGGGTCAGCTGGTTCTTCTCCGCGTTGGGTGTGTTCTTCCGCGACATCGGACAGATGATGCAATTCCTGACGATGGCCCTGATGTTCGCCAGCGCGGTATTCTACTCGGCGGGCAAAATACCAGCGCCGGCCTGGACCTATATGCGCTTCAATCCCGTGCTGTTGGCGATCGAGCAGGCGCGCGACGTGGCCCTGTGGGGCCGTCCGCTAAACGGCACCCACGTTGGTTATCTTTATGCGTGCGGACTCGCCGCCGCCTTCCTCGGCCACGCGGCCTTCCGCAAAATGAAACCTGCCTTCGCCGACGTGCTGTGATGAACGATTCAACCGCCCACTCCTCCCGCGCTCACGTATTCTGGCTCTTCGGGCTCTCCGGCGCCGGCAAATCAACCCTCGCCGGCCATCTAATTCAAACTCTCCGCAAACGGGGTCTGGGCGTTCTCGCCTTGGATGGCGACGAATTGCGGGCCGGCCTGTGCAAGGGGCTCGGCTTCACCGACGCCGACCGGGCGGAAAATCTGCGCCGGGCAGCGGAAACCGCCAGGCTCGCCCTGGCCTCCCGGCTCTGCGTGGTCGCCTCTTTCATCACCCCCCTGGAAAGTCATCGCCAGCTGGTTGCCGGGATTCTTGACCCTCATCTCTCGCTCGTCCACGTGGACGCCCCCCTGCCCGTCTGCCGTCGAAGGGATGTGAAGGGTCTTTATGCCAATGCCAGCGCCGGCAAGGTCCCGCTCATGACCGGGGTAGGCTCGGGTTTTGAAGCCGCGCAACGCTCCGACCTTATCCTGCCCACCGACCAGCTGGATATCGAAAACTGCAATTCCCGGCTCGTCGAATTCGCCCTGAACCGGCTGGCCGCTCCCTGACCCGTGTCCGTGCTGCACCTCGATCACCTGGACCTGCTCGAGCACGAGGCGATTCACATCATCCGTGAAGGCGCGGCGCGTTTTCCCCGGGCCGCTTTGCTGTTCTCAGGCGGCAAGGATTCGCTGGTCCTCGCCGCCCTGGCCCGCAAGGCCTTCCAGCCCGCTCGTCCGCCCTTTCCGCTCCTGCACATTGACACCGGGCACAACTTCCCGGAAACGCTGGCCTTTCGCGACCAGTTCGCCCGCGATTTCGGTTATGAACTCGTAGTGCGAAGCGTGGCGGACAGCATCGCGAAAGGCCGGGCCACCGAGGAAACCGGTCGCAACGCCAGCCGCAACGCGCTGCAGACCGTCACCCTGCTCGACACGATCACCGAGCTGAAACTCGACGCCTGCTTCGGCGGGGCGCGGCGCGACGAGGAAAAGGCCCGGGCCAAGGAACGCATCTTTTCCCATCGCGACGAATTCGGCCAGTGGGACCCGAAAAGGCAGCGCCCGGAACTCTGGAACCTCTGCAACAGCCACAAGCTCCACGGCGAGCATTTCCGCGTCTTCCCGCTGAGCAACTGGACCGAGCTCGACGTTTGGGCCTACATCGAACGCGAACGCCTGCCCCTGCCCTCGCTGTATTTCGCTCACGACCGCGACATCCTGCAACGCGACGGCGTGCTGCTCGCAGCCTCGCCTTATGTCTCCCCGCAATCCGGTGAAACCGTCCGGCGCGAGCGCGTGCGCTTCCGCACGGTCGGCGACATGACTTGCACAGGGGCCATCCGCTCCGCCTCCACTACGCTCAGTGAGGTGATCGCCGAGGTCGCCGCCGCCCGGCAAACGGAACGCGGCACCCGTTACGACGACCAGCGGTCGGAATCCGCAATGGAAGACCGCAAACGCCAGGGATATTTTTAATGCGCCATGGACCTGCTTCGCCTGATCACCTGTGGCAACGTGGACGACGGCAAGAGCACCCTGCTCGGCCGGCTGCTGCACGACACCAAGTCCATCTTCGAGGACCAGTGGGAAGCGGTCCAGCGCACCTCCCGTCGGCGCGGCGACAGCTACACCGACCTCGCCCTGCTCACCGACGGCCTACGCGCCGAACGCGAGCAGGGCATCACGATCGACGTGGCCTACCGCTACTTCGCCACGCCCCGCCGCAAGTTCATCCTCGCGGACTGCCCCGGTCATTTCCAATACACCCGCAACATGGTCACGGGCGCCTCCTCGGCCCAGCTCGCTCTGCTGCTGATTGATGTGCGCAACGGCCTGACCGAGCAAACCTGCCGTCATGCCTTCATCACCACCCTGCTGCGGATCAAGCACCTCATCGTGTGCGTGAACAAGATGGACCTGGCGGATTTCCGGCAGGAGGAATTCGAGCGCGTGCGCGAGCAGGTCATGACCTATGCCGAGCGGTTGGATGCCGCCGACATCCAGTTCATTCCCATGGCGGCCTTGCACGGCGACAACGTCGTCGAGAAATCCACCCGCATGCCATGGTATCACGGCGCCCCCCTGCTCTACACGCTGGAGACGGTTTATGTGCGCAACGATTCCAACCACGTGGACCCGCGCTTTCCCGTGCAAAGCGTCATCCGCCCGCAGGATCCCGCCGCCCCGGATTTCCGCGGCTTGGCCGGACAGATCGCGAGCGGCGTCTTTCGCATCGGCGATGAAGTCCAGCACCTGCCCACCGGGTTCACGGCCCGCATCAAGGCCATGCAGGGCCCGTGCGGCGCCGTGACCGAGGCCTTTCACCCGATGTCGGTCGTCATTGAACTCGACCGCGATCTAGACATAAGCCGGGGAGAAATGCTGGCGAAACCGGCCAACTTACCGACCCCGAGCCAGGACATTGAGGCCATGCTATGCTGGCTATCCGACAAGCCGCTCGACCCGACCCGGCGCTATGTGCTGCAGCACACGACCCGCGACACCAAGTGCCTGATACGCGAGGTGCGCTACCGGCTCGACATCACCACACTTCACCGTGCGCCCATCGAAAGTCCGATCGGCATGAATGATCTCGCCCGTGTTTCCCTGAGGTGCCAAGCGCCCTTGTTCTGCGACAGCTACAAGAAAAACCGCCAGACAGGCTGCCTGCTGCTGATCGACGAGGCAACCTGTGCCACCGTCGCCGCCGGCATGATTCTCTGACCGCGATGAGCGCCAACACGGCCATTAGCGTGCAAGGTGTGAGCAAGGCCTACCGCATCTGGGAGAGTCCGGCCGCGCGGCTCACGAGCCCGCTTCTCGATGCCGGCGCCAGTCTGCTGCCACCCAGTTTGGCCCTGACGCAAGGACTGCGCCGGAAAGCCGCCGCGCAATACCGGGATTTCTGGGCCCTGAAGGACATTTCCTTCGAAGTGCAGCGCGGCGAGGCGGTGGGCATCATCGGGCGCAACGGCTCCGGCAAGAGCACCCTCCTCCAAATCATCGCCGGCACATTGCGGCCGACGTCCGGTTCTGTGCAAGTTAACGGCCGAGTCGCCGCCCTCCTCGAACTCGGTAGCGGCTTCAATCCGGAATTCACCGGCCGTGAAAACGTATATCTGAATGGCGTGCTGCTTGGCCTGACTCGGAGTCAAGTCGAGGCACGATATGAGGATATCGCAGCCTTTGCCGACATCGGGGACTTCATCGAACAACCCGTAAAGACTTACTCCAGCGGCATGATGATGCGCTTGGCGTTTGCGGTGGCCACTTGCATCGATCCTGATGTTCTCATCGTGGACGAATCACTCAGCGTGGGGGACGTCTTTTTTAACCAAAAATGCTTCACTCGGATTCGCCACATACTGGATCAAGGAACCAGCTTGCTATTTGTCTCCCATGATACCTCCGCGGTGAGAAATTTATGCGACCGTGCGATACTTTTGGCCAGCGGAAGCAAGTTCTACGAGGGCCCGCCTGATGAGGCGGCCAGCCGCTATTTCGCCGCATCCACACCGGCCCAGGTCAGGAGCACTGCGACTACCGCGCCCGCTTCCGCCATAAAATCGTCCGAGCGGCAGAGGCTCGAGGAGCGGCTCTCGGCCCACGACATTCGCCACAAGGCGCGCTCCGAACACGGCACCGGAGACCTCATAATCAGAAAGGTGGCAATACTCGACGCGCAGCAGCGGTCATCGCAAAGTTTCTCGGTTGGAGAAAAGATGACAGTGGCCATCCAGCTCCAAGCTATTCGGCCGGTGGCCTCACCCAGTTGCGGTATCCACCTCTTTGACCGCATGAATAACCTCATCTTTGCGGCTGGCACCCGCCAGCTGCGCGTGCCGTTTGCTGATTTTGCAGCCAATGAATCCCGCGTGGTCGAATTGGTCGTGGAACTGTCAGTTCAGCCCGGCGAATACACCCTTTCCGTCGGTTGCTCGCAACCCTCGGCTGATGGACCCAACCAAGGCCATGCGCAAAATCACCTTGAAGGGTTCGGCCCAATAGCGGTCTCAGCCCGGCCAAACGAAACTTGGCAATTTTATGGTTTCGCTCGCCTGCCCATGGCGATTCTTGTCCATGAATGACGAGGCATTCTTTTGCACACCCAGAATTTGGCCTTCGCATGGCGGAGATAGCCCTCGGATCTGAAAATGTCCTCTCGCGAGCATGCATCTGCATATCGGACATCATTTCTATGGGACGGGAAACTGCGGCGACGACTGGATGCTTGCAGGATTCCTCGCGGCTTTGGGGCGAAGCGGATTACAGGCCAAGGTAACATGTCTCACAACCGGCAGCTTGTCTGCCATGCACCAGCGTTTCCCTTCGATCGAATGGTTTCCCTGCAACCAAGCCAATCGGCTGCGCCTGATTTCAAACTCTGACCTCTGGCTCGGGCTTGGAGGCACACCGTTCCAAACCGACAGCTCGAGCTGGATGCTGGATCACTTGGATGCCGAACTGCAGGTGGCAGCTGCAGCGGGAAGACCAGCTTACATGCTAGGCATTGGCGTCGAGCACGCCACGGCCTTGCGCGACCCTAGGGCACGAAACATTGCCGCACGACTTAAGCACATTTGGACACGTGACGAATCCTCGGCCGCTCTTCTATCCACGGTCACAGCTCCGCACAGGATCACCGCAGGGGCGGATCTCGCTCACATTTATTTAAGTCAGGCCGACTGGCCGGAAACTCCATCGAGAGACAACCGTGCACTTATCTACAATGTGGAATTGACTGCCCAGTATCGGCCAGCCCCTTTGATCGAGTTTCTCGCTTCAGGCGATTACGAGACCGACTGGATTGCCCAGGAGGTCCGTGTCATGCGTTTCTCGGAAATGTTTGTGTGGTCAGAAATTCCTGAGGCCGTCCGCGCACGTTTGCATCTCGCTCACCCGAATTATCTCGAGGGAAGCTTGCGCGACCTCCTGATCCCCTGGGCTGGCATTTCGTCGTGTTTGACCACCCGCTATCATGGGGCCATCGCCGCAGCTTGGCGCGGAGCCCGCGTCGCCGTCTTTCCGCGCAGCGCCAAGCTGCTCAGTCTGGCCGCTGAATTGGACTGCGGAATCCAGGCGAGTCTCGACACATCCGCGGGCTTTTCGCGCGGCTTTGCCGCCGCCCGCCCCGTTTCCTTCGAGCGGCTGGAGAAACTTGCTGTTGCTGCCGCTAAATCTTGTAACGAATTCTTCCGCGCGATTGGCTAACGAGCAGCTTCAAGACCATCAATCTCGCATTGTCCAGTCGCACCAGCACTTCTTCCGTCCGTCTGACCTTTCTCAATCAGAAAGGAGGCGTGGGCAAATCTACGCTCTGCATCGCCGTCGGAGCAGTCCTGCACCAGGCAGGCTACTCCATCGCCTTCGACGACCGCGACCCGCAAGGATCCGTGCGCTTCTGGGCCAAGGAGGTGGGCAAAATTCCCCTCCTGGAGGAGGCCGACGGTCCGGAGATCATCATCTGCGATACTCCCGGTCACATCACCATTGAGGACAGCAATACCCACGCCGGACTCTGCGAATTAATACGCCAGTCGGACCGGCTGGTCGTGGTATCAGAGAAAAGCCTCTTCAGCATCCACGCCACGACACCCATGGTGCGACTGCTGCACGCTCATCGCTCGAGCGAGTCCCGGGCATACCTTTTGCTCAATAAAGTCCGGCCGGCGCGGCGGCAGGACTCGATGAAGGAGCAAGAGGTCGCTTTCCGCCTTGGCATGCCCCTGCTCACCCCTTTTGTTCCCCTTTCAACCTCGTTCGAGCATATCCAAACCCGTGGAGTCACGGCACTCAAG
>CBINOW010000091.1:0-19484 GCA_966252395.1 uncultured Oleiharenicola sp.
GTCGTGGACCAGGCGTTTGCCGAGCGTTACTTCCCGGGACGCAGCGCCGTGGGCCAGGAAATCTCCTTTGATCCGGGCGGTCCGACCGAGGGCGCTCCTTGGCTGAGGATTGTCGGCGTCGCAGGGCGCGCTCAACTCACGGGACTGGAACAGCGCGATGGTTTGCCCTTCGCTTACGGGCCGTTCAACGAAGTGCCTTCGCCGGAAATCACCCTGCTTTTGCGCACCTCACGTTCGCTTTCAGATGTGTTGAACGAAATGCGAGGGAAACTGCACGAAATCGATGCCCGGCTGCCGCTCTATGATGCGAGGACTCTGCAGGGAGCAATCGATGGGCTGCTGATGCCGCGGCGTGGGATCGTGCTGCTGCTGGGACTTTTTGCGGGACTGGCGTTGCTGCTGGCGGGGGTCGGGCTTTACGGCGTGCTAGCCTACGACGTGTCTCAGCGCACGCGGGAAATCGGCATTCGCGGTGCGATTGGCGCAACCCGCGGACAAATCGCGGGCCTGGTTCTTCGGCAGGGTCTGGCGAAATCCGCCGTCGGGGTTGTATTTGGTCTGGTGGGCGCCCTCTGGCTCACCCGATTCATCGAGGGCTTCCTGTTCGACGTGAAGTCGCGCGATCCGATCACGTTTCTGGGGGTGTCGTTGCTGCTGCTGGGAGTTGCGGCGGCAGCAAGCTGGCTACCGGCGCAACGCGCGGCGAAGGTTGACCCGGTGATCGCGCTGCGGGCGGAGTGAGCTGCGACCTGAGAAATTTCATTTTCCCGGACGTGGAACCCGGGAACTCCAAAGCTAGGAAAAGTCGCAGGGCGCCCGATATTAAATGGGCAGGGCGCCCTCCTTGCTCGCCTGATCACCTAAGCCTGCGGCGGTTTAGAAAATTCGGGCGGGATCGGGTCGGCCGGCCTGAGGTGGTGCGACAGGCGGCTGCGGAACAGCCAGCGGCCGAGGGCGGGCATCAGCAGCATGGCGCCGAGCATGTTGAAGAAAAAGAGGAAGCTGAGCAGGATGCCCATGTCGGCCTGGAACTTCAGGGCGGACCAGGCCCAGGTGCCGACGCCGGCGGCCAGGGCGCTGCCGGTGAACATCACCGACGTGCCCATCGTGGCGAAGGCGAAGCAGAGGGCGTCCTCGAAGGTCTCGCCCTGTTCGAGGCGCTCCTGGATGGCCGAGAAGAGGTAGATGCCGTAGTCCACGCCGATGCCGACGCCGAGGGCGATGACGGGGAGCGTCGAGGTCTTCAGGCCGATGTTGAGGTAATATTTCAACGTGTAGCCGAGGTAGGAGACGACGACGAGAGGCACGATGACGCACAGTGCGCCGCGCCACGAGCGGAACGAGAGGAGACAGAGCACAATCACGGCGGCGTAAACCCAAAGCACCATCGGCGTCTGGGCGGCGGCGACGACCTCATTGGTTGCGGCCATCACGCCGATGTTGCCGGTGGCGAGCAGGAACTTCACGCGGTCGTTGGCGTGGGCGGAGCGGAATTCCTTCACGGCGGCAATGACGCGCTTGATGGTCTCGGCCTTGTGGTCCTGCAGGTAGATCATCACCGGGATGACGCTACCGTCGTTGTTGAGAAAACCGGTGGAGGTCTCGACCGGGGACACGGCCTGGGCGAGGGCTTGGGAGTTGCGCGGGATGACGCGCCACTTGAGGGCGCCCTCGTTCCAGCCGGCGTTGATGGTGCGCGCGTAATCGGTGAGCGCGGCGGTGGACTGGACGCCCTCGATGTTACGCATGTGCCACGCGAAGCGGTCCACCAGCGACATGACGTCATACTCGACCACGCCGTTGGGCACGGTCTCGACGAGCACGGTGATGACGTCCACGCCGATGCTGAATTCGCGGGTGATGACGGCGGTGTCGCGGTTGTAGCGCGAATCCTGCCGCAGCTCCGGCACACCGGCGTGCAGGTCGCCGATCTTGACCTCGTGCGACTTGACCCAGCCGAACGCAAGCAGCGCGAGGGACACGACAATGATGACACCCGAGCTGACGGGGCCGGTGGTGAAATTGGTCAGGCGGCGCCAGTAGGGCTGCAGGGCGAAGCGCCGGAAGTTCACGCGGCGACGGAAGCCGGCGGACATCTTCGTGTAGGAAATCAGCACCGGCAGCAGGAAACGGTCGGTGAAGATGATCAGGAACACGCCGAGGCTGGCGGTGACGGCGAGTTCCTGGATGGTCGGGACGTGCACGAGATAGATCGTGCTGAAACCCACGGTGCCGGTGAGGATGGCGACGCAACCCGGGACGAAGAGGTTGCTGAATGAGGCACGCGCCGCGGCCGGCTCGTCCTTGCCCATGTTTACCTCGTAGCGGAAGGATCGGAGCATCTGCGTGGCGTGGCTCAGCGCGATGGCGAAGATCAGGAACGGCACGAGGATCGAGAGCGGGTCGATGCCGAAGCCGAGGAGATTGAGGATGCCAAACTGCCAGACGACCGCGCAGAACGACGTGAGCAGCGGCAGAACCGTGAGCATCAGCGACTGCGAGAAGTAGAAGAGCAGGACGGCGGAGATCACCAGGGCGATGCCGAAGAACACCAGCACGCCCTTGGCGCCCTCGGTGATGTCACCGATGACCTTGGCAAAACCGATGATATGGACGCTGATGGCGTCGGTCTGGAACTTGTCGCGGATGTTGTGCTCGAGCGCTGCGGCGACCTTGGCGTAGTCGAGCGCGCGGCCGGTCTGCGGGTCCACTTCCTGGAGCGAAGCGATGACGGCGGCGCCGGTGTAGTCGTTGGCCACGAGCATGCCGAGGCGGCCGGATTTCACTATGGTCTGGCGCACCTTTGCGAATCCGGCCGGCGTCGGCTCGAAGTCGGCGGGGATGACATTGCCGCCCTGCAGGCCCTCCTCGACGACCTCAATGTAGCGGACGTTGGGCGTGAAGATCGAGGTGACCTGCGCGCGGTCCACGCCGGGGATGTAGTAGGCCTCGTCGGTGACGGCCTTGAGCGCCTTGAAGAACTCGGGGGTGAAGATGTCGCCCTGTTTCGCCACGAGGGCGATGACCACGCGGTTGGCGCCGCCGAACTGGGTGCGGTGCTTGCGGAAGTTCTCGATGTATTCGTGATCGGTGGGCAGCTGCTTGTCGAAACTGGCATCCACGCGCGTCTTGGCGGCGAACCAGCCGAGGAAAAGCGTGACCGCGGCGAACACCGCCAGCGTGACGAGGCGGTGGCGGAAAATGAGTTCCTCGAGGCGGGCGATCATGGGGTTTGGCTGTAGGGCGGGGTCTCCGTAACCCCGCCTGGCTGCGATTGCGATGCGACACCCGGGGCGGGGTTTGGAAACCCCGCCCTGCAGATCAAGACTCGGTGCAGACCAGCGCTCATTTCAGCGGCAGGTTCAGGCGGGCGGCGCCTTTTTCGCCGACGACGAGCAGGGCGCCGTCGGCGGTTTCGAGCAGGGCGCTCACGCCCCCGTTGTAGGCTTCGGGCTGCCAGTGGGCGAAGGTCGTGCCGCCGTCGCGGCTGAGGTGAAAATTACCGCCGAGCCCGGCGAGGACGATCACGCCGGATTTGAGCCGCAGGCTGGCGGTGATCAGGACCGGGGTGGAGGTTTCGCGTGGGGTCCAGCTGGCGCCGGCATCATCCGAGTAGAAAACGCGGCCGCGGAGGCCGTAGATCAGGAGCTTGCTCTCATCGAGTGGCAGGGTGCCGTAAAGGGAGCCATCATAGGGCACCTCCAACTGTTGCCAAGGCGCGCGGGCATCGGTGGAGGTGAGCAGGGTGCCGGCCTCGCCGGCCACGTAGATCCGGTCGGTGCGGGTCGGCGCGATCTGGTTCAGGTGGAGTTCGTCGGGCGGCGCGGCGGCGGGTTGCCAGCTTTGGCCGCCATCCAGGGTGAGCTGCGTCTTGCCGTAGGCGCCAACCGCGAGGCCGAGGCGGGCGTCGCAGAAGAACACGTCGAGCCAGACTGTTTCCAGATCCTGTCCGGAATCCTGGCGGGTCCAGGTCTCGCCGGCGTCGGCGGTGGCGAGGATCACGCCGTCGTGGCCGACCGCCCAGCCGTGCCGGGCATCGCCAAACGACACACCGGTGAGCATGGCGCGGGTGGGGACGATGATCTGTTTCCACGTCCGCCCTTCGTCATCGGAAAGCAGCACATGGCCGCGGTCGCCCACGGCCACCAGCCGGTTGCCGGCGCGGGCGACATCGAGCAGCAGCGACTTGGCGGCCAGAGGGGCGGGCTCGGAGGATTCGGCGGCGGGGAGGAGGGCAGGAAAAGTGAGCGTGCAGGCGAGGGCGAAAAGCAATCCGCTCAATGCCTTGAGCCCACTACGTTCTGGCCTGCCGGCTGTAGGGCGGGGTCTCCGAACCCCGCCCAATGGCGGGCGAAAGCAAGGCGGGGTTCGGAGACCCCGCCCTGCAAAGTCCGGCCAGATCAAGTTCAGCCGAACAAGGAGCGATCCTTCGCTTCGCCCAGCGCGGCGGCATGGAGTTGAAAGCGCGTCTGATCCAGCCTGAGGCAGGCGAGGCATGCTTGAATGCTGTTTTGGGTTGGCGCGCGCGCAAGCCAAAGCACCGTGCATAAAATGAAAAATCCGGCCGGTGGATTGTCCGGCCGGAGGGTGGAGCCCGCGCTCCGCGCGGGCTGTTTGACTGTCGTCCGGAAAACCTGCGCGGAGCGCAGGTTCCACCTCAAGCCAGCGGATCGCCTCCGCTGGAGCGGCGGGGTCTGCCGGCTCAGCGCACGCCTTCCTGGCGCAGTTTCGCAGGGGTGTAGTCCTGCGGGGTGCGCTTCAGGTTGTAGTCATACATCTTGTTCTCGTTATCGAGGCCGATGGCAAGATAGCGGCCGGCGAGCAGGTCGGTGTGCACCTCGAGCGTGCTCCAAAAGATCTGCGCATCGTAGTAGTTGATGCAGTGCGCCTCGGAGACGCGCCACAGCTGGCCGCGGCCGTCGTATTGGTCCACGGCGAGCACCTGCCAGCTGTCCTCGTCCACGTAGAAGGTGCGGCGCGAGTAAACGTGGTTGGTGCCGGGCTTGAGCGTGGCTTCGACGACCCACACGCGGTGCAATTCGTAGCGGGTGAGATCCTGGTTGATGTGGAGCGGCTTCAGGATGTCGGCCACCTTCACGCTGTCGCTGTGCAGCTTGTAGGAGTTGTAGGGGACGAACATTTCCTTTTTGCCGACGAGCTTCCACTCGTAGCGGTCGGGGGCGCCGTTGAACATGTCGAACTGGTCGGAAGTGCGCATGCCGTCGGCGGCGGTGCCGGGATTGTCGTATTCGACGGACGGCGCGAGGCGCACGCGGCGCTGGCCGGCGTTGTAGATCCAGGCGCGGCGCTTTTCCTTCACCTGGTCCATGGTCTCGTGGACGACGAGAATGGAGCCGGCGAGACGGGCGGGCGCGGTCACGGCCTGCTTGAAGTAGATCAGCACATTCTGCTCGGCGAGTTCCTTGGCGAGCTGTTCCTGCGGGATGTCCTCGCGGCAGTAGTTGAAGAGGAATTCGTCCTCAAACTGCACGAGGTTGTAGCTGCCGTCGCGCTGGGGGGCGGCCTGTCCGATGAAGCGCTCGGCGGCGACGCCGCGGTAGCGCACGAGGTGGTTCCAGATCACCTGGAGGCCGTTTTCGGGCTGGGTGAACGGAATGCCTACGACGCAGCCGGAGATGCCGTTGCCACCGTCGGTGAGGGCGGCGGTCGCGGCGTATTGCCGCGTGGCATCATAGATGCGCTGCGGATTCGAGGCGGAGCGGTGCGTGCGATAAACCGGCACCTTGTAGGTGGGGTAGGCCTTGAGCAGGGCCTGCTGGCCGGCGGTGAGCTTGTCCGCATATTGATCCACGTTGGCCGCGGTGATGGTGAACAGCGGTTGCTCCCCGGCGAAGGGATCGGGGTGATGCATGCCCGGCGCGTAGCCGGCGGGGGCGGTGGTGAGACCGCCGGTCCACGCGGGGATGGAGCCATCGGCGTTGCCGGCCTTCTCGCCGCCGAGCGGCGTGAGGTCGGTGCCCAGGCGGGCGGGATCAGCCGCGCAGACCGCGGCCACGGAGCAGAGAAAACAGAGGACGGAGGACAGGGTTTTCATGGATCGGGAGGTCGCGGTTTAGAAGGAATACTTGAGGGTGGCGGAAACGTAGTCGCGGTCGGCGAGCAGGTTGTAGCGGCCGGCGCCCGAGAAGTTCACGTAGCGGAGCTCGACCGTCCAGGCGTTCTGGTAGGTGAAGTCCGCGCCGAGGGTGACGGTTCTGCGGCCGTGGAGGAAGTTGCCGAGCGGCAGCGGGGTGTTCCCGCCGACGTCATGCGCGAACACGATGAGCGGCGAGACGTTTACGCCGGCGAAGAGGTTGTTGTAGTCCAAGCGGCCGACCAGCTGGTAGCCCCACGAGAACTCGTCGGCGAAGGCGCTCGACGGCTCGGAGAGGGGAAGCACGCCCGAGGTGTTGCTGCCGGAGGCGTTCATGTAGGCGAGCTCACCGCCGACAAACGTGCCGGGACCGTCGTAGCGGAGCACGTTCTTGGCCGGGAGGTCGGCGTTCACGAAACCGATTTCGGCCAGCAGGGTGGACTGGGCGGCACCGAGGATGCCGCGGCCGACGCGGGTGGCGGTGAGCTGGCCGGTCCAGACCTTGTGGCGGCGGAAGCCGGGGATGTAGGAGTTGAGCGCGAAGGTGCCGATCTGGTTGTTCGCGCCGTAGCGGGAGCTGAGCGGAGAGAGCGCGGCGAAGAGCAACTCGACGTCGTCCACCTGCAGCGGCTGATTGGGACGGTAGCTCAGTTCGCCCTGGAGGGCGATGCCCTGGATGCTGGTGTTGAAGCTGGCGCCGTAGAGGTGGATGTCCTCGGGGAACTCGATCAGGTAGCGGCCGGTGGCGGCGGCGACGAGGAACTCGCGCTGGGCGACCTGGCCCGAGACGCCGGCGACGGTGGGGAGCAGCGGCAGGAGCGCGGCGGGGACGGAGGAAGTGGGCACCGCACCGAGCGAGGCGCCGATAAGCAGCTGGAGGGCCGTGGCCGGGGGCAGACCGATCGAGGTGGCCGCCGGCACGAGCGAGCCCATGAACGCGGTGTTGGCCCCGAGGATGGCGCCGGTGTCGCTGCCGACGAGGGCCGTGTTCACCGGTGAAGTCGGCGTGCGCGCGGAGATCGCGGGCAGCCGGCTGTGGTAATTCATGTAGTAGAGGGCGAACTCGGTGTTGTTGAGACCCTCGGCCAGCCAACGAAGGTTGAGGCCGAACTGGCCGCTGTCGCCGGGTTCGTTGTCGGTCCCGCGCAGGATCGCGCCGAGCGAGGAGGAGTCGGCGATCGCGCCGAAGCCGAGATACACCTTGCGGCCGCCCTTGGCGACGAAGTCATTCGTGCTGAAATACGTGCCCGGGGGATCCACGCGCGTGCGTTTCCAGTCGAGCAGGTAAAAGGCCTCGAGGGTGAGGTTGTCGCTCACGCTCAGCGAGCCGGAGACCATGTTGACCGGCAGCAGCGCCTCCTTGAGCTCGGAGCCGGGCAGGCGGAGCTTGGCCACGTCGATCGGGTTGACCGAGTTGATGCCGTTCGGGATGAAGGTGCTTTCGCCCCAGCTCAGCACCTGATGGCCGACGCGGAGGGTGGCGGGCATGCCGCCGAGGTCGGCCCTGAAGTAAAGATAGGCGTCGAGCAGTTCGGCGCCCTCGGCGACCAGCTTCTCCGCCTCCTTGCCCAGGGCGGTGCGTTCGCGGGTGCCGTTGGAGTTGACGAAGTCGTTGAAGTAATAGCCGCGGACGAACAGGCCGCCGTTGCGGTGGTCGATCTGCAGATCGTGGTTCGCCTTCACGAGGAAGGAGGCCATGCCGCGCTTGTAGTTCAGGTTGCCGTCGTCGGCGTTGCCGGAGCGCTGCAGGCCGCCGGCGCTGATGCTGTAGTAGTCACGGTCGGGATCCTGAAGACGGTAGAGGCCGCCCACCGAGAGGGTGGTGTCGAAGCTGCCCTTAAACTCGCCGATCTCGAAGACGAAGGCAGAGGCGGGTGGGAGGGCCGTGGCGGCAACAGCGAGCGCGACGAGGGCAGGTCCGCGCAGGCGACGGTGGGTGGCATGACGTAGGTTCATGGTGGTTTCAATGAAACGATCCGGCCCGGGGTTTGGGCGCTGGGGTAAATTTCAGGCAGAGCCTGTTTATGACATGGGGATGAAGCGGTTTCCCTGGCACTAACTCAAGTTCTAAACGGCCCTGAACTGACAGGGATGATTTACCCCTTTGACGCGCGCGCCGAAACGACAAGCTTCAGCGCGTGGACGCCGCGACGCACATCCATGTCAAGGGAGCCCGGGAGCACAACCTCCGGAACCTCGAGCTGCGCATTCCGCGCGGCCGCCTCGTCGTGCTCACGGGGCCGAGCGGTTCGGGCAAGTCGTCGCTGGCCTTCGACACGATCTACGCCGAGGGCTACCGCAAATACATGGAGAGCCTGTCGGCTTCCGCCCGGCAGGTCCTGGAGCAGCTCAAGCGTCCCGACGTGGACTTCATCCACGGGCTTTCGCCGGTCCTGGCGATCGAGCAGCGCACCGGCGGCGGCTCCCCGCGCAGCACGGTGGCGACCGTCACCGAGGTGGCCGACTACGCGCGCCTGCTCTGGGCCTTGTGCGGTGAACAGCGCTGTCCCAAGGACGGGGGGCGGGTTGAGAAACGGTCGCTCGACGACTGTCTCAACCAGCTTTTCCGCGACGCGCCCGGAGAGCGCGCCATCTTGCTGGCGCCCTGGATGCGCGCCAAGCCGTCGGTGCTGCGCGACGAACTGCCGCGGCTGCGCCAGCGCGGCTTCCAGCGCGTGCGCATCGCCGGTGAGATCAAGTCGCTCGACGAGCCCAAGCTCGTGCCGAACGGTGCCGAGGAGATCCCCGTCGAACTCGTGGTGGACCGCGTCGTGGTCGCCGCCGACCAGCGCAGCCGGCTGGCCGATTCGCTGGAGCTGGCCTTCCGCGAAGGCCAGAGCCGCGCACTCGTGCTCGTGCAGAAAAACGCCGAGGCGCCCTGGCGCGAGATCCACCTGAGCCAGAACCTGAGCTGCGTGAACTGCGGCGACGTGTTCGGGCCGCTCACGCCGCGGCATTTCTCCTTCAATCACAGCGAGGGCGCCTGCCCGGAATGCGGCGGACTCGGCCGCAAGCTGTCCTTCAGCGAGGAACTGATCGTGCCCAAGCCCGAGAAGGCCGTGCGGGAGGGCGCGATCAAGCCGTGGCGCATCGGCGGCAAGAATCTCATCATCCGGCACAACGCCATCCTCAAGCAGCTCGCCGAGCAGATGCCCTTCGATGCGGAGAAGCCGTGGGAGGAACTGCCGGAGGAAACGCGCCGCGCGCTGCTGCATGGGGCGGGGGAGCGGTTGTTCACTTTCCGGCTGCGCAAGAACCAGAAGACCGAGGCGCAGCCGTTTCCCGGGGTGATCGCGTTGCTCGATGAGTCGCGCCGCGAGTCGCGCAGCGACGGCTACCGCGCGCGGCTGGCGACCTTCATGGCGAGCGGCGATTGTCCCTCCTGCCACGGACTGCGGCTCAATGCCCGCAGCGCGGCGGGTATTGTAGGGCGGGGTCTCCGAACCCCGCCTTCGGGCCCAGGCGAGGCGGGGTTCGGAGACCCCGCCCTACAGCAGGACGCCCCCCTCGGCTTCGCCGACTTCCTCCGCATGGACATCCGGGCCGCGCTGGCCTTCATGCGGGGTTTGCCCGCGGCGTTGCCGGCGACCGACGCGGTGCGCGAGGTGCTCGATGGCGTCACGCAACGGCTGCACTTCCTGGAGGAAACCGGGCTCGGTTACCTGACGCTTGATCGCGAATACCCGACGCTCTCCGGCGGCGAGGCGCAGCGTGTGCGGCTGGCGACGCAGCTCGGCATGGGCCTCGTCGGCGTCATCTACGTGCTCGACGAGCCGAGCATCGGCCTGCACCCGCACGACAACCAGCGCCTGCTCGCCACGCTGCGCGAGCTGCGCGACCGCGGCAACACCGTGCTGGTCGTCGAGCACGACGCCGACACCATGCGCATCGCCGACGAGCTCATCGAGCTCGGACCCGGCGCCGGCACGGAGGGCGGGGAAATCCTGTTCCAAGGCACGCCGGCCGACTGCGCGAAACTCTCGCCCTCGGCCTCGCGCACCGGCGCCTACCTCGGCGGCAAGCTCGGCGTCGTGAAGGATGCGAAAACGAAGGAACCGGACGACCGCTGGCTGACCGTCAAAGGCGCGAGCGAACACAACCTCAAGGACGTCGAGGCGCGTTTCCCGGTCGGCCTGTTCACGTGCGTCACCGGCGTGTCCGGTTCCGGCAAGAGTTCGCTCGTGAACGACATCCTTGCCGCCGCGGCCGCGCGAAAGCTCAACGGCGCGAAAACCCTGCCCGGCCGCCATCGCGGGCTGAGCGGATTGGAACACTTCGAGAAGGCCGTGCAGGTGGACCAGGAGCCGATCGGCCGCAGCCCGCGGTCGAATCCGGCGAGCTACGTCGGCCTGCTCGACCTGTTGCGCGACCTCTTTGCCAAGCTGCCGCTGGCCAAGGTGCGCGGCTACAAGGCGAACCGTTTCAGCTTCAACGTCCGTGGCGGGCGCTGCGAGCGTTGCCAGGGCGACGGCCAGATCCGCCTCGACATGCAGTTCATGGCCGATGCCTACGCGCCGTGTCCGAGTTGCGACGGCCAGCGCTTCAACCGCGAGACGCTCGAGGTGCGCTACCATGGCAAGAGCATCGCCGACGTGCTCGACCTGACCGTGCGCGAGGCGCTGGAGCTTTTCCGTGCCCATCCGCGCATCGTCGAAAAACTCGCCACGCTCGATGCCGTCGGCCTCGGCTACCTGCAACTTGGCCAGTCGGCCACGACGCTTTCCGGCGGCGAGGCCCAGCGCATCAAGCTCTCGCTTGAACTCAGCAAACGCGAGCAGGGCACGACGCTCTACATTCTCGACGAGCCCACGACCGGCCTGCACTGGACCGACATCCAGCGGCTGACCGATTTGCTCTTCAAGCTGCGCGACGCCGGCAACACCCTCGTGGTGATCGAACACAACCTCGATGTCATCCGTCTGGCCGACTGGCTGATTGATCTCGGCCCCGGCGGCGGTCCCGATGGTGGCGAGATTGTTTACGCTGGGCCGGTGGCGGCGATTGCGAAGGAATCGCGCTCGCTGACGGGGCAGGCGTTGGCTGCCGAAATGAAGAAGTAAGAGGGAAGAATTAAGAAATCCGGCAGGCAGGTTCTGGGTTTCCTCTCTCCTCACTCTTCATGCTTTCTGCCCAAACTGCGGGTGGCCCTCGATCCTTTGCTCAAAGGCGTCTTTGGCGGCGTCATCCAGTCCGGCCGGGAACTTGGCCTCGCTGCGACGCCAGCGGACGAGCCACTCGGCGGCGAGAAGCTTCGGGCCCGCCGGCTCGTCGGATTGGTTCGCCGGGTGCGTGAAGGCCACGGTGGTGGTGGCCTTGGGGCCGGTGCCCACGCCTTCCGCGACGAAGAAGCCGGCGGACAGCATCGCGGCGCGAACGCCGGTGCCGGCGGCGTAGGTGTAGAGTTCGGCCGGGCGGCTCCGGCAATGCCGGTGCAGGCGCGCGAAGACCTCGGGTTGCCAGAGGGCGGTGTCGGTCTTGGCCGAAAACGGATCGTAGAAGATCAGGTCGGGCGGAGGTGCGCTCTCGAGGTGTTCGAGGAAATCCCCGTGCAGCAGGCGCCACTCGATGATCCCGGAGGCGTGCGCCCAGCGGCCCAGATTAAGCAGGTCGTGCGGCGCACCGTGGCGCAGGTGCGGGAAGTGGGAGGCATGGCGCGCGGCGAGCCTGAGCGGATCGAGGTCGCGCTCGAAACTGATCAGCAGGAGCGGACGCAGCGACGCGGCGCCGACGGCGGCGAGTTCCGCCTCCACGCGATGGATCGCCGCCATGGCGTTTGAGGCGGCGCCGAGACCGACGTCCCAGACCACGAGCGGCTGGTCGTCCTCCGGGTTGCGGCGCCTGAGGCGAAGCGCGAGACGGGACTGTTCGACATACAGGCGGTTGGCTTCATCCGCGGGGGCGGAGACAGAGTGCATCACCTCGCCGGAACTGCGCTGGCGGATGCTGGAAAAACCCTGCGGCGAGGTCTGGATTTCGTAGTCGCCGCGGTGCGGGGCGGACTTGGGCCGGGATTTGGCGCGCAGGACGGAAGGGTTGGCTTCGTCCTCGCGTCCGAGCACGAGGCGCTGCCGTTCGTAGTAGGCGAGAAACTCCCCACCGAGAATGGCGGCCCGGATCTCGGCCATAAGGCGCGTGTAGAACGAGAGGTTGTGGATCGACAGCAGCTGCCAGCCGAGAACCTCGTCGGCCTTGTTGAGGTGGTGCAGGTAGGCGCGGGAGTATTTTGCGCAGGTGGGGCAGGAGCAGGCGGCGTCGAGGGGTTCCTCGGAAAACTTGTAGATCCCCCGGCGGCAGTGGATGCGGCCGTGCGAAGTGAAGGCCGTGCCGCGCTGGGCGAGCTGGGTGGGGATGATGCAGTCGAACATGTCCACGCCCCGGTGCACGGACTCGAGGATGTCGAGGGGCGTGCCGACGCCCATGAGGTAGCGCGGGAGGTTGGCGGGCAGCTGGTCGGTGACGAGGCCGGTGAACTCGTAGCGTTGCGCGTGGGTCTCGCCGACCGCCAGTCCGCCAATGGCGAGGCCGTCGAAGGGCAGGGCGCGGAGGAACTCGGCGCTGCGCAGGCGCAGGTCGCGGTGACAGGCGCCCTGAACGATGCCGAACAGCGCCTGCGCGGAATCACCCCGGGCGGCCAAAGAGCGCTCCGCCCAGCGGTGCGTCAGGTGCATGGCTGCCTCGGTGTCGCTGTGCCCAGCAGTGGAGGCGATGCACTGGTCGAGCACCATCATGATGTCGCTGCCGATGGCGCGTTGCATGGCGATGCTGGATTCGGGCGAGAGGAAATGAAGCTGGCCGTCCACATAGCTGCGGAACTGGGCGCCGGCCTCGGTCATGACCCGCGATTCGGGCAGCGAAAAGATCTGGAACCCGCCGGAGTCGGTGAGCACGGGCCGGTCCCATTGCATGAAGCGGTGGATGCCGCCGAACTTCCGGAAGACCTCGGGGCCGGGACGGAGCAGCAGGTGGTAGGTGTTAGCGAGCAGGACCTGGGCATCGACGGCCTTGAGGTCCTCGACGTCCAGGTTCTTGACCGTCGCCTGAGTGCCCACGGGCATGAAGACGGGCGTGCGCACCTGACCGTGCAGCGTCGTGAAACGGGCGGCGCGGGCCTTGGAGCCGGGAGATTCCTTTTCGAGGGTGAAGGCGAGGCGGGACATGCGGTGGTGCGGCGCAATCACTTGGTCAGCCCGGGCGGGAATGGCAAGGGGGCTCGGGCGCAATTATCTGCAACTTGGCGGCAGCGTGGCGTGTGATGGAGGCAAGACGACACCTCAACCCTCCACAATCCAGTGCTTCCCATGAAATCCCTCCGCCTTCTCGCCGCCACCGCCAGCATGGCCGTGGCCCTGTCCCTCCCGTCCTTTGCCGCCGAATCCGATCCCGGTTACGTGGACATCGGCCAGCTCGTGCCCGCCGCCAAGGGCGAGTTCGTCGAAGTGAACCTTTCGCCCGGCTTGCTCAAGTTCGCGGCCAAGATCGCCGCCAAGCAGGAGCCCGAGGCCGCCGCGCTCATCGCCAATCTCAAGCGCGTGCGCGTCAACGTCGTCAGTCTCGACGACTCCAACCGCGCCAGCACGGTCGAGCAGTTTGAAAACATCCGCCGCAAGCTCGAGGCCCAGGGCTGGACCCCGATGGTCACCGTCCGCGAGCGCGACGGCGGCGATAACGTCACCGTCCACGCCAAGCAGAAGGGCGACGACGTGATCGAGGGCCTCGTGGTCACGGTCATTGACGGCAAGGGCGAGGCGGTCTTCGTCAACATCGTCGGCCTCATCAGTGCCGATCAGATTGCCACCATCGCCGAGCAGCTCGACATCGAGCCGCTGCGCAAGATCAAGGTGAAGGTGAACAAGGACCAAGCGGCCACCAAGGAAGAGGCCTGAAAACGAATTAAGAAGGATGAAGGAAGAATGATGAGGTGCTCCCGATCCGGCCAGACGCCCTGCGGGCATTCCTAACTCTTCCTTCTTACTTCCTCCTTTGCACCATGAACACTCCCGTTCCTCCCGCCATTGCCAAGCGCGAGCGCCGTCTCCTGCGGTGGATTCTCGCCGGCTTGCTGGTCATGCTCGTGCCGGTCGTGGTGGTTGGCGTAGGCGTGGCCTCGATGTTCCGGCTCAGCGGCGATGCCGCCTTCCTGAAACGCGAGGTCATGGCGGCGAGTGATTCCCAGTGGAACACGAAGGTGCAGGTCAGCGCCGGTTGGTGCACGCTCACCACTGTTCGCACGATCCTGAGTTTTGTTGAGCATGAGCACCGGGATGAGGCGCGGCTGGCCCTGTCGGCCGTCCGCCGGGCCAGTGTTGGCGTCTATGAGCGCATCGGCCGCGCTGGCGAATTGTCCACGGAGCGCCTCATGGCCGAGATTGACCAGAAGATGCGGCAACGCGGCTGGAACCGGCTGGTCGGAGTGGCCGAGCGGAACGAGACCGTTCTCGTTTACACCTCCGACGATCTCGACTCCGGCGACCAGGTGGAGCTCTGCGTGGCCGTCCTCGACGGCGCCGACTTGGTCGTTGTCTCAACCAAAGTGGACGCCGGCAAACTGGCCGAACTCGCCGAAAAGCACCTGCCCGAAGGCGGGTTTCGCGAGAAGCTGGCGAAAATATGAGCGTGTTTCCCACGGAAAACACCGAACACACGGAATCGATTTGTAAGGCGGCATCTGCGGATGCCGCCTTTTGTTTTAGTGGGGCTCACACAATCGAATTACACTGGCGTTTCCGAGTGTAGGGCGGAGCCGTGTGCCCTGCCTGTCATCCTGAACGCAGTGAAGGATCCAGCCTTGGATTCTTCGCTCGGCTCAGAATGACGCGTTTCGAGGGTGAGCAGGGAATGCGTGCCGTTCATCTCCAGACTTCTTAATTCTTCCTTCTTCCTTCTTACTTTCCACCGTGGCTGCCCTGCTTCCGCTCATCGTCCATCTCGATGCCGACGCGTTTTTCGTGTCGTGCGAGCTGTCGCTGCGGCCGGACTTGCGCGGGACCAAGTGCGCGGTGGGCGGGCGCGAGCGCGGGATCATTTCCTCGGCGAGCTATGAGGCGCGGGCTTGCGGGGTTTATACGCCGATGCCCACCAAGCTGGCTCTGAAGGTTTGCCCGGACCTCATCCTGCTGCCGCACACCTCGGGCCTCTACAGCAGGAAATCGCGCGAGATGTTCGACCGGTGCGAGTCGCTTACGCCGCTCGTGCAGCGTAACTCCATTGACGAGGGTTATCTCGACCTCGGGCCCTGTGGCTTCAAGACGGCGGAGGAGATTGAGAAACGCGTCCGCGCCTTGCAGCAGCGCATCTGGGACGACCTGCAGATCCCGACCTCCTTCGGCATCGCGGCCAACAAGCTCGTCTCCGCCATCGCCAGCAAAGCCCGCAAGCCGCGCGGGTTCACCGTCGTGCCGCCCGGGGAGGAGGCGGCCTTCCTCGCGCCGCTCAAGATCAGCGTCATCCCCGGCGTGGGCACGAAGAGCACCGAGCGTCTGGAAAAGGCCGGCATCCGGCTGGTCAGCGACCTGTTCACCCGCAGCGAGCGCGAGTTGCAGGAGCTCTTCGGCAGCGGCTGGCAGGAGATGCTCCGGATGGCGCGCGGCGAGGACGACCGGCCGGTCGAGGTGGACCACGAGGACGCCAAGAGTTATTCGGTGCAGGAGACTTTCGGCCACGACATCGGGGATTTTGCCGAGATCGAGCGGATCGCGAAGCGCATGATTGATGAGCTTATGCCCGCCATCCGGGCCGACGGGAAGCGGGTGAAGACGATGACCGTAAAGGTCCGCTACCCGGGCATGGAGAACAGCACGGCCGGACGCAGCCTCGCCGAGGCGAGCGACTTGGAGGCGCCGTTTTACCCGCTGGTGGGGGAGTTGCTGCGCGCGGCCTGGACCAAACGCCGGCCGTTGCGGTTGGTGAGCGTCCGGTTTTCCAATGTGGAAGAGCAGGGGGCCCAGCTCGAGATGTTCGCCCAGACCGACGAAAAGAAGCGCCGCCTGGCTGCCGTCTTGGACAAGCTCAACGACCGGGGCAAGAAGGGCTTGGTAAAGCACGGTCACCAGCTGCCGAAGCGGGGGGCTTAAGGCGGAGCCCGCGATGGCTCAAACGGCCGGAGGGTAGGGCGAGTCGTTCCGACGAGCCGTCTTATTGCCCCGGCTCATCCGGCCTCCATCGTCAAACCTACGGAGCCCACGCCTATCGATATCAGCCCGCCATAGCCTTGGCGACGGCGGGAGGATTCGCCCTACCAGTTGCGCCGATTCCAGCCCGGAACGCCCGGTTCCTCCACTCGGAACTTTGGTTGACAAAGCCCGTCTGAACCGAATCTTCTGGCCCCTTATGATCAGCATTCTCATCGGCGTCCTCACCGTCATCCTAGTCCTCACCTCCCTCTTTCTGGTGATGATCGTGCTCATGCAGCGCGCGAAGACCGACGGTGGCATCGGTGCGGCCATGGCCGGTGGCGCCACGGAGTCGGCCTTCGGTGCCGAGACGAACAACGTCCTCAGCGGTGCCACCATCAAGGGCGCTATCGTGTTCTTCGTCCTGAGCTTCGGTCTTTATCTGGCCAACATTTACCAGGCCAAGAACCGGGCCGCCGAGAACGCCGCGCTGCCCACGGTCAACGCTCCGGCCGTCACCCCTGCGCCTGCGCCGGCGGTCGAACTGCCCGCCACCAGTCAACCCGCAACACCGCAGCCGGGTGAGAACAAGTAAGAGGCTCCCAAGCCCGGTTCTCCACCGGGCTTTTTTATTGGCCGCGGGCCTGTTGCTGGCCGTGGCCGCCCCGGCGCAGGCCGACAAGTTCGGCCAGCCGATGGACAAGGCCGCCTCCGGCAAGGCCGACCAGGCCGAGGGCGCGCGCATCCTTTCCGAGTTTCGCCAAGCGCAGATCGCCGGTGACTACTGGCTGTCGTTCGAGTTGCGCGTCATGCCGCGCAAGGGCGCGGAACGCACCGTGACCGGCTCCCTGTTGGGCACCCGGGGCAACGGCGGTCCGCTCTCGCGCATCACGACCGGCGACGGCGCCTGGTTGATCGAGTCCGGTCCGCAACCGGCGGCGTGGACCGTCAACGGCGAGGTCGTCGAGTCCGCCGCGCCCGGCCTCGCGCTGGCCGACACCGGCGTGACCGTCTTCGACCTGCAGATGCCGTTCCTCTATTGGAAGGACTTCACCTACGAGGGGCAGGCGCGGGTGCGCGGGCGGCCGACCTACAGCTTCATCCTGCGTCCGCCGGCCGGCCAACCGGTGCCGGTGCCCGAGCTGACCGGCGTGCGCGTGCTGATTGATACCCAATTCCAAGCCATGGTGCAGGCGGAGTTGCTCGGCTCCGGCAACACCGCGCTCAAGACCATCGCGCTGCTCGACCTCAAGAAAGTCGGCGAACAATGGCTGGTGAAGGCCGTGGACGTGCGCGACCACCGCACGCGCGACAAGACCCGCTTCACCGTCCGCGCCGCCGCCCTTGATCTCGACTGGCCGTCGACCGCGTTCAGCCCGGCTTCGCTCGCTTCCCCGCCGCCGGTGGTGCCGGGCGAAAAGGTCGTCCGCTTCTGACCATGACCGACCAGGATGCCCGTCCCTTTCCGATCCAGCTGGAGGTCGAGTTTCTCGACCGCATCAGCGAGCCCGTGCGCGAGGGCAAGGCGAAGTCCGTGAGTGCGATCATCCGCACGGCGCTGGAGCGCTACGATTTTGCCAACGTCATCGTGCTGAAGCCCTCGCAGCTGCAGATCTCGGTGCGCCTGCCCGCGCCGATCCGGCAGAACCTGCGCCGCCTCGCCCGGGCCAAGCACACCAGCGTGGGCCAGCTCGTCCGGGCGGCGGTGGAGTCCTACCTGCCGCAGCTGGAGAGCGGTGCGGTGGACCAGCTGGAGATTCCCGCCCTCCCGCCCGTGCCGGCCGCCGAATCGGTGCTGGCCCCTCCGCCCCGCCCGAAGCGCAAGCGGAAGCCCGCAAAGAAACCTTCGAAAAAGAAGCCGGCGACCAAGCCGGCCAAGAAGAAGCCCGCGGCGAAACCGAAGAAGAAGCGGTGAGGGATGTTTTAACTGGAGCCGGGGCGCCCTCGCCCCGGGGATTCTTGGGCGGGACTGATATTCCCGCTTCCACCGACACAGCCCCTCCTATGACATCCCTATCGCAAACGGCCTGCTTGCGTTCGCCCTGCGCGCTCCCTTAAACCTCCCTCTCACAACCTCCATGAGCACTCCGCATCCGCTGTCCGTCTGGGCCCGCAACGTGTCGCCTTCGCCGACCCTCGCCATTGACGCCAAGGCCAAAGCCCTGGCCGCGGCGGGCGAGGACGTCTGCGGCTTCGCCGCCGGCGAGCCCGACTTCGACACCCCGGAGCACATCAAGGAGGCCTGCATCGCCGCGCTCAAGGGCGGCAAGACCAAGTATGCGCCCACGCCCGGCATCGAGCCGCTGCGCCAGGCCATCGCCGACCGCTACATCGCCGAATACGGCCTCAAGGTCGTGCCCGCGCAGGTCGTCGTTTCCCCGGGCGGCAAGTTCTCCTGCTACCTCGCCGTGCTCGCGACCTGCTCGCCGGGCGACGAGGTCATCATCCCCGCGCCGTTCTGGGTCAGCTACCCGGAGATGGTGAAGCTCGCCGGCGCCGTGCCGAAGTTCATCGCCTGCGACGACAAGGCCGGCTTCAAGCTCACGCCCGTGCAGCTCGAGGCGGCGATCACGCCGAAGACCCGCCTGCTCATCCTCAATTCCCCGTCCAACCCGACCGGTGCCGTCTATACCCGCGCCGAGCTGCAGGCCATCGCCGCCGTCGCGCTGAAGCACAACCTCTACATCCTCTCCGACGAGATGTATGAACACCTCGTCTATGACGGCGTCACCCCGACCTGCGTGGCGACCTTCAGTCCGGAGATCGAGGCGCGCACGATCGTCGTCGCCGGTTTCTCCAAGACCTACTCGATGACCGGCTGGCGCATCGGCACCCTCGTCGCCCCGCTGCCCATCGCCAAGGCCATCGCCGAGCTCCAGAGCCAGATGTCGTCCAACGTGACGACCTTCGCCCAGTTCGGCGCGCTCGCCGCGCTCAAGGAAAAGGAGAAGACCGCCGCCGCGCTCAAGGTCATGACCGACGCCTTCGACCGCCGCCGCAAGTTCCTCCACACCGAGCTGAACAAGATCCCGGGTGTCAGCTGCCTGCTGTCGCAGGGCGCGTTCTACCTCTTCCCGAACATCTCCAGCTTCGGCCTGAAGGACGCCGACTTCTGCGCCCAGCTCCTCGAGAAGGAGCGCGTCGCCGCCGTCCCTGGCTCGGCCTTCGGTCTCGAAGGCTACCTGCGCCTCAGCTACGCGACGAGCGACGCCGTCCTCCAAAAGGGCGTCGAGCGCCTCGCCCGCTTCTGCGCGACGTTGAAGAAGTGATTGGTGTAGGGC
>CBINOW010000092.1:0-19235 GCA_966252395.1 uncultured Oleiharenicola sp.
TGGTAGGGGCCAACCTCCGGGCGGCCCGTCAGAAATTGCAAATTCCCTCGGCCCGCCCGGAGGTCGGGCCCTACCCGTTGCGATACGTTTGAGAAAGAAATGGGTATCAGTCCCGTCTCCAGCACGAATACGCTACGCCGCGTGAGGCGTGTGATCGTCGTCGAACGGCACCTTCCGGGGCGCGTCGGCCAGTTCGACCGTGAGCGTCTCCCGCAGCGTGGCGCCGATGCGCATCACGATGTCGCACACGTGGTCCTTCACCACCGGATCATCCGGCGGCACCGGACAACCGCGGCGCTCGGATTCCAGCCACGTTTCGTCGGCGATGATCTTCTGGATCACCGGAAGCTGACGGAAGAGAACGGGGTCGAAGGCAGCCATGGGATGGGCGAAATTGTTCACCCGTTATCGGCACGCATCCGCCAGAAATTAATTCCGCCGGCTTTTTGTTGGCCTGTTTACGCCCAACCCGCTTGGCTCTCGCGGCATGTCGAAGGTTTATTTCTACTACTCGGCAATGAACGCCGGCAAATCGACGGTGCTGCTGCAGGCGTCCCACAACTACCACGAGCGCGGCATGCGCACCCTGTGCTTCATCCCGGCCATCGACACGCGGGCGGGCGTCGGCCGCATCAAGTCCCGCATCGGCCTAGAGGCCCAGGCCCTGGCACTGCAGCCCGACGAAGATCTGCTCCAACACGCCAAAGCCGCGCACGCCGCCCAGCCCGTGGCCTGCGTGCTGATTGACGAAGCGCAATTCCTCACCCGCCGGCAGGTCGAGCAGTGCACCGACATCGCCGACCAGCTTCGGATCCCCGTGCTTTGCTACGGCTTGCGCACCGATTTCCAAGCCCAGCTCTTCCCCGGCAGCGCGGCCCTGCTCGCGCTGGCCGACGATCTGATCGAGCTGAAGACCATCTGCCACTGCGGCCGCAAGGCCACGATGAACCTCCGCGTCGCCGCCGACGGCCGCGCCGTCAAGGAAGGAGCCCAGGTCGAGATCGGCGGCAACGACCGCTACATCGCGATGTGCCGCCGGCACTACAAGGAAGCGCTGGCGCAGGCGTGACGCCGCAGTGCGCCTTGCTGTAGGGCGGGGTCTCAGAACCCCGCCTCGCGCGCGGCATAAGCAGCAAACAAAAGGCGGGGTTCAGAGACCCCGCCCTACATCCTGCCCTCACCCCTTCCACTGCACCTTCCGCATGTCGCCCTGTTCAAGGAACGCGAGGTGCATGCCGAAGGCATTGTGCAGGGTCTGCTGGACGTGGCCCTTGTGGGAGGCTCCAAGGTAGGCGCGCAACGTGTCGCGATATTCCGGGTGCACGCACTTCTCGATCATGAGCGCGGCACGCTCGCCGGGCGACTTGCCACGCAGATCGGCGACCCCGTGCTCGGTCACCACCACCTGCACCGAGTGCTCGCTGTGGTCGAGATGCGTGACGAAGGGAACGATCGTGCTGATCTTGCCGCCCTTGGCGACGGACGGGCACGTGTAGATCGAGACGTGGGCGTTGCGGGTGAAATCGCCGGAACCGCCGATGCCATTCATCAGGTCGCGGCCCATGACGTGCGTGCTGTTCACGTTGCCGAAGAGATCCACCTCGATGGCCGTGTTGATCGTGATGAGGCCGAGGCGGCGCACGATCTCGGGGCTGTTGGAAATTTCCTGCGGGCGCAGCACGACGCGGGAGCGGAAATACTCGAGGTTGGCGTAGAAGTCCTTGAGCCGGTCGGGACTGAGCGTGAGCGAGCAGCTGCTGGCGAAGGCGCACTTGCCCGACTGCAGCAGGTTGATGACCGAGTCCTGCAGCACCTCCGTATACATCATGAACGGCGGAATGCCGGGATTCGAGCCGAGCGCGCCGATGACGGCGTTGGCGATGTTGCCCACACCGGACTGGAGCGGCAGGAACGATTCAGGGAGGCGGCCCACCTTGATCTCGTTGGCCAGGAAACCGGCGACGTTCTCGCCAATGCGGTTCGTAACGTCGTCCGGCGCATCAAAGCCGCCCGATTCGTCGGGACAGTTGGTCCGGACCACGCCGGCGATCTTGGCGGGGTTCACCTTGATGAAGGTCGCGCCGATGCGGTCGGTCGGCGCGTAAACCGGGATGGCGCGACGGCGCGGCGGATCGGCGGGTTCGAACAGATCGTGGAAGCCCATCAGGTCGCCCGGATGGTGGGCGTTGAGCTCGATCAGGATCTTGTCCGCCACGCGCGCGAAGGTGTTGGCGCAGCCCACCGCGGTCGTGAGCACGATCTCACCCTGGGCGGTCACATGACTCGCCTCGATGATGGCCCAATTGACCTTGCCCAGCACCCCGCTTCGCACGGCGGGCTGAACGGCGGAAAGGTGAAGGTCAAAGAACTGGGTTTTGCCCTCGTTAATGGACTTCCGGAGCGTCGGATCCGACTGGTAGGGCGTTCGCCACGCGATGGCCTCGGCCTCGGCGAGGGCGCCGTCGAGGGATTTGCCGGTGGAAGCACCGGTGATGACGCCGAGCTTGAAGGGCCGGCCGGCGGCATGCTCGGCCTTGGCCCGAACGGCGATGGCGGGCGGGATCACCTTGCAGGCGCCGGCGGCGGTGAAGCCACCGAAACCGATGGTGTCCTTGTCGTTGATGAGGGCGGCGGCCTCCTCGGCCGTCAGGGTGGGAAACGGATACTTCATAAAGCGGGTTTTGGTTTCGCCCGCGAGGGCGTGGGGCGACAGTGTCGCAAAGATGCGCATCCCTTGCTGCGCAGGTCTTGGCGCACGCCGTGCGCATCTTGGCCGACGTGGGCGCACCAAGCATTTAGGGATTCGCTTCCCGCCCGGCGCCTGCCAGCCTAGCCAACAGTTGCCATGAACCCCACGCTCTCCTCCTGGCCCGCCCGCGCCGTTTCTCCAGCCGATGCCGTCGCCCCGGTCCGCAACGGTGCCAACGTCTTCATCCACGGCGCTGCCGCCACCCCCACCCCGCTTGTCGAAGCCTTGGCCGCCCGCCGTGATCTCGAGGGCGTGCGCCTCTGGCACCTGCACACCAACGGCCCGGCCCCCTTCGCCGAGCCCGGCCGCGAAAAGGAATTCCGCTCCATCTCCCTGTTCACCGGCGCCCCGCTCCGGGCCGCAGTGAAGGAAGGTCGCGCGGACTTCGTGCCGATCTTCCTGTCCGACATCCCCGACCTCTTCCTCTCTGGCCAGGTGAAGCTCGACGTCGCGTTCCTCCAGCTCTCCCCGCCCGACCGCAACGGCCTGTGCTCCCTCGGCACTTCGTGCGACGCCGCCAAGGCCGCCTTCGAAACCGCGAAGCTCGTTATCGCCGAGATCAACGCGCGCATGCCCCGCACCCACGGCAACAATGTCGTGCCCTTCAGCCGCGTGGACGCCTTCATCGCCACCGACCGGCCGCTGCACGGCCACCACGTCGAATCCGAATCCCCGGTCGAGGCCCGCATCGGCGAAATCATTGCGAATCTGGTCGAGGATGGCTCCACCCTGCAGATGGGCATCGGCGGCATTCCCGACGCCGCCCTCAGCCGCATGAAGGGCAAGCGCGACCTCGGTATCCATACCGAGATGTTCTCCGACCGCATCGTGGATCTCGTCGAGGCCGGCGCCATCACCAACCGCTTCAAGGAAGTCGGCCAGGGCCGTATCCTCACCAGTTTCATCAACGGCTCGCAGCGGCTCTTCGACTTCGTCCACGACAACCCGCTCGTCCATTTCTACCCCTGCGACTGGACCAACGACACTTCCGTCATCCGCAAGAATCCGAAAGTCGTCGCCATCAACTCCGCCATCCAGATTGATCTCACCGGCCAGGTCTGCGCCGACTCCATCGGCGACCGCATCTACTCCGGCATCGGCGGCCAGATGGATTTCATCCGCGGCGCCGCGCTCTCTCCCGGCGGCAAGCCCATCATCGCCCTGCCCTCGTTGGCCATGGGCGGCAAGGTCTCGCGCATCGTCCCGCAGCTTTCCCCGGGCGCCGGCGTCGTCACCACCCGCGGTCACGTTCATTGGGTCATCACCGAATACGGCGCCGTCAACCTGCACGGCAAGACCCTGCGCGAGCGCGGCGAAGCCCTCATCTCCATCGCCCACCCCGACCATCGCGCCGAACTCCGCCGCGACCTGGCCGAGCGCCGGCATTTCACGCTCCCGTAGCCGGCGACACGATGAAGTTTTCCGGGCGGGAGTTGCCAACCCGGCGCCCGGCGCACCAATCTGCCGCGATGCTTCGACGGTCGACTCTCATCGCCCTTTGCCTGACCACCAGTGCACTGGTCCGGGCGCAAAACTACAACAGCTCCATGAGCAGCACGGAGCGTGCGCGCGAATCCCGCCGCTATGAAGACGCGCTCCGCGACGGCACCTACAACAACCCGATACTGCAAAACAGCGGCCCGGCCGTGCGGGCCGGCGTTCTCTACCTCCGTCAACGCCAGGCGGAAAGGGAAGCAATCGAGGCCGAACGTCAGAACGCCCTGGCCGACCGGCAGCGCGCGGAGCAACGGCAGGCGGAGGCGCAGCGCGAGGCCGAGATCGCCGCCCGCAACCGGGAACTCGTCTATGCCGAACGCGGCATGCGTTTCTGGGGTCGTCGCGATCTCCGCTCGGATCCCACGCTGGCCTCCGCTCTGGCCGCCTATCGCGCGGGCAGCCTCGACACCATCGCCACCTATGATCTCTACGGTGCGGCCCTGACGCTGCGCGTGGAGAAAACGGATGGCAGCAGCCGCCTGACCGACGCCGAGGCCGCCGCCGGCGCCGCCCGCCTCGCCCTCGAGGCGTGCAAGCGCGGACAGTTCCTGCCGGCCTTCCTGCTCGCCGATCCCGAACTCGCCTCGGATGATTTCAAGCGGGCCCTGGCGCACCATGGCAACATGGACCTCCAGCGCACCCCCTACTACTACGTCGGCTGGGCCTGGCCTTCGCCTGGCGAATACGATGCCGCCCGCGAACACGGCTTGGTCAGCCAGACACAACAACAAGAACGTGAGCGGGCTCGCGCCCTCAGCAAAAGTTTCGGCGAGGAGCCCTACGACCCAAGCGACCAAGGCCGGCTCTTCCGCGTGCTCGTGCTCTCGCGGCTGGTGCCGTGGGTTTACGGCGACCTGATCGTCAAACAGCCCGCCCAACAGGCCCTCGTTGAACTGCGCCGCAACCGCCCCGCCACCGGCGTCTTTGTCAGCGCCCTCTATGAGGACATCCTGCGCTATGAGCGGGATCGTCCGTCGCCCTGGGCCGACCTGCTTTACGCGCACGCGGCCAAGCTCGCCGGCGACGGCTTTATCTCCGCGTTTGTCGAGCAGCGCACGCTCGAGAACCGTCGTCGCGACCGCGCCGAGTTCCAGCAGTGGCAGGCTTGGCGCGCCCAAGGCATGGTGCCCGCGGACTTTGCCGCGCTGGAGCCCAGCATCCTCGTGCGCGCGGCCGGCCGGTTGCTGCTGAACCACGACGTTCCGCAACTCGACCCCGGCTTCACGGGACTCGCGCCGCAGGCTGCCGACCAACGCCGCCACCGACTCGCCCACGCGCTGCTCTTCGACCTCACCCTGCAGGGCGATCCGAACGCGCTCACCCTGCAATACCTCGCGACAAGCCAGGAGGAAGACGCTGACGAACCTTCCCTGGCCGCCTACGAACGCGCGGTGCTCCGGCATCTGGGACTCGTGGCCCCCGGGAGCGTTGATCCGTTCAATGCCGCCGGGTGGATGGAAAGCGCCCCGGTCTCCTCGCCAACGGCCTACTATGCAGACCGCCCGCGTTGGGCGACTCTCGGCTTTCCCGGGACGCGCGCGGACGCAGACCCTCTGGTTCAGCGGAAATTTCACAACGCCACCACCTACGGCACCTACGACTCCGAATGGGACCGACTGATCAGCGTGAAGCTACCCGGGATCATCTCGGCCGCAACGCTGCTGAACCGCTATCAGGGGGCCGATCTGGCCCAGCGTTGTGAAGAGTATTTTTCCCGCAGCCCCAAGAAAGGTTTCGCAGCCGTGCTCACCGAGGTGCAACGCGCCCGTCTCGCCCGGCTCAAGGGCGACGAGACCGCTCTCGCGCAGAGCCTGCGGCGTTTGGGCGAGCTTACCCTCACCCAGTCTTCACCGCGCTGGACCACCGCCCTGACGGACGCCATCCGCCAGAGCGATGCCAGTCGGATTGAGGAGCTGCTGCAAGCGCCCGGACTGACGGACCGCGTGCAACTGGCCTGGCTGCAGCAGCTGCCCCGGCTCTCCGGAGAGGACCAGGCGCGATCAGCGCCTTGGGTTGCGCACATTTTGCGGGAACACCGTGAACAGCAGCCCGCTGCTTCCCTCGTGTCCGCCGCGGAATGGGCCGAGGCCGCCCGCGAGTTGGCGCGGGAGTGGAAGAAGTTCCCCGCGACCGCGCAGACGGACTTCGCCGGCGATGCCTTCGTCCTCACCGCGTTGGCGGAGGTGCTTGCACCCGACCGCGCCCAAACCGACGCCCTGCTCGCCGGTTACCCCCGGCGCTTCTATCGGGTGCAAAACAACCGGGCCCTCGACTACGCCACCGACGAGCTTCTGAAACGGGCCACCCGCGACCGGGATGAGCCTCTGGTCAGCCTGCTGGCTCCGCTTTATCCCGTGAATTCGACCTACCCGCTTTCGCTCTATTTGGGCAGATTTGAATCCGCCTTGGACGAAATCCAAGGATTCCCCCGAAGAAAAGCGCACGAGGCGGAAGTCGCGCGCGGGGAGGCACTGCTGGCCCGCGCCGGTGACCTCCTCGACGAACCGCGCCACGCCGCCCTGGCCGCCCGGGTTTTCTATCGCGCGTGGATGATTGATATCCACCAGCAGGCCTTCTTTCCGCAACTGCGCCACGCCGCGAACCAGCTCAGTCCCGGCGGCCCGGGCGGCCAGACCCGGGCCAGTCATGACCCGAAACACCTCGCCATCCAGGCTCACCTGCTGACGGCCGCCCTTGATATCGGGATGGACGATGAAGAGGACCGGAAAGCGGTTCTTGCCGACAGTGAACTTGCCCGGGAGCTCTGGGAACGCCGGGCCGAATGGAGCCCGGGCCGGGAGGAAAACCTCCTTACCCTGCTCGCCACCTACAGCCAGTTGGAACAGCGCTGGGCGCAAAAAGCCTGGAGTCAGGTCTGGGGCAGCCCCCCGGCCGCCATCCGGCTCGCGGCCCTGCGCACAACCTTGCCCGAGCAACCCGCACCGCGTCCGACTCCTGTGGATTTGACCAGCCCGGAATTTGTCGCTGCCGCTCGACAGCCCCGCGCGGGCATCGTGCCCGACGATCCTTGGACCGACCTCGAACAACTGCTGGCCAGACAGAGCCCTAACCGCCGCTGATCCACTCTCCCGGCACTCAACCGTGAGAGTGACGCGCCCTTGCCAAGACGGCGCGATTCGCCCTCTCTTCCCCAGTGATGTCCCTCGCCACCAGCCTGCTCATCTTCCTCGGCACCTACACCCCGACCGGCGGCGAAAGCCGCGGCATCTACGCCGTGCGACTCGACCCCGCAACCGGCACGCTCAGCGAACCTGTGCTCGTGGCCGAGACCCCCAACCCGACCTTCCTAGCGTGGCATCCCGACGGCCGCACGCTCTACGCCCTGAGCGAAAGCGGCTCCGTAAACGGCAAGGCGGGCGGCGCGCTCACGGCCTACCGCTATGACCCCGCCGCCGGCACGTTGACCAAACTCAACACCGAGGCCACCGGCAACGTTGGTCTGGCCCACGTCGGCGTGGATGCCACCGGCCGCACGGCCGCGGTGATCAGCTACCACGGCAGCTACGTCGCGTCGTTTCCACTCCAGGCCGACGGCTCGCTCGGCGCCCGCACCAGCCTGCTTCCGCACACCGGCCAGCTCGGCCCCCACACAAAGCGTCAGGACAAACCGCATCCGCACTCGGTCACCTTTTCGCCTGACAACCGTTTCGTTTATGTCTGCGACCTGGGCCTCGACCGCGTCTTTCACTATAGCCTCAATCCGGCGGCAGCCACCCTGACGCCCGCTGGTGAAACCGCCACCACCCCCGGTGCCGGTCCACGCCACAGCAAATTCACCCGGGACGGCCGTTTCTTCTACGTCATCGGCGAACTGAACGGCAGCATCGAGACCTACACCGTTGATCCGGCCAGCGGCGCGCTCACCCGCGTCCAAGCCGTTGCCACCCTGCCCGCCGACTTCACCGGCGAGAACACCTGCGCCGAGATCCGGCTGAGTCCCGACGAGCGCTTCGTCTATGGCTCGAACCGCGGCCACGACAGCCTGGCGGTTTTCGCGCGCGACACCGCCACCGGCACGCTGACCCTCGTCGAGCGCGTGTCCACCGGCGGCAAACATCCGCGCAATTTCAACCTGTCACCCGACGGCCGCTGGCTCGTCTGTGCCAACAAGGACAGCGACAACGTCACGGTCTTCGCGCGCGACGCCGCCACCGGCCGGCTTACGCGCACCGCCCAGACGCTGAAAGCGCCGCAGGCGGTCTGCGTGTTGTTCGCACCCTGACCGTCCCGGCCGGCAAAGCCTTTGCCGGCAGCACCACCCCCTTCTGCCCAAAAATTGTCCGTGCCAAGTAGCGCGGATAATACACGGCCCCCCATACTCAATTGGGCCCGTGAGCGGGCGATTAATTAGGGTGCCCGGGCTCGCCTGAGTTCGGCACACTCATCATGTCGAAGTTTACCATCTCCCAACGCATCACGGCCGGCTTTTCCGCCCTCGTGTTGATCACCGCCCTCCTCGGCCTCTTCAGCTACCAGCGCATCACGCACCTGCAGACGCTCTCCACGAACGTCACCCAGGATTCCGTGCCGTCCCTGGTCATTCTCGGAGACATCCGCAACTACGTGAAGGAGAACCAGCTCAACGTTTTCCGTCATGTCGTCACCGATCCCGCGGACACCGCCCAGTTCGACAAGCTTGAAGCCGACATCAAACGCATCAGCGAGCTGAACATCGAGGCCTATTCCAAGCTGGAGAAGCTCGCCCTCGACGACGGGGACCGCACGGCGATCGCCGAACTGCAGGCCGCGCGCGAGCCCTACATCAAGATGCGGAGCGAAGTCGTGAAGCAAAGCCGCACTCTCACCGTCGAACAATGCGGCAAGCTGCTCGTCGAACTCCGTCCCCTCTACGACGCCTACATCAAGGCTATCGACGACAACGTCGCCAACACCACCAGTGACAGCAATGCCACCGCCACCGCACTCGATGCCGCCGGCGCAGGCGCCAAGACCACGATCGGTATTGGCGTCGGCGTCGCCGTGGTGATCGGTTTGGTCATTGCCTGGCTGATCAGCCGGCAGACCTCCCGTGCGCTCGCCAACATTGCCGGCCAACTGGCCGACGGCTCCGCCCAGGTTGCTTCGGCCGCCGGGCAGGTCAGCTCCTCCAGCCAGTCCCTGGCCGATGGCGCCAGCCGTCAGGCTGCCGCGCTTGAGGAAACCAGCGCCTCGCTCGAGGAGATTTCCAGCATGACCAAGCGCAACGCCGATTCGGCCGCGCAGGCCAAATCACTGTCCAACCAGACCCGCTCCGCCGCCGAAACCGGCGCCACCGACGTGCAGTCCATGAACAGCGCGATGGACGCCATCAAGACTTCGTCCGGCAACATCGCCAAGATCATCAAAACCATCGACGAGATTGCCTTCCAAACCAACATCCTCGCCCTCAACGCCGCCGTCGAGGCCGCCCGCGCGGGCGAAGCCGGCGCCGGCTTTGCCGTCGTGGCCGAGGAGGTCCGCGCCCTCGCCCAACGCTCCGCCACCGCCGCCAAGGAGACCGCCGAAAAAATTGAGGACGCGATCAACAAGAGCGAGCACGGCGCGACCATTTCCGGCAAGGTTGCCGAGTCACTCAACGAAATCGTGGACAAGGCCCGCAAGGTGGACTCCCTCGTCGGGGAAATTGCCCAAGCCTCGCAGGAGCAATCGCAGGGCATCACCCAGGTGCTCGGCGCCGTGGGCCAGATGGACAAGATCACCCAAGGCAATGCCGCCAACGCCGAGGAGGGCGCCGCCGCCGCCGAGGAACTCAGCGGCCAAGCCCGTATGATGGACGACGCCGTCCGGGAACTGAAGCAGCTGGTCGGCGGTTCGAGCTCGCTCGTGCAGTCTGTGCGGGTTTCCGAGCGCGCCCCAGTGGTCGAAACGCCCGCCGCAGCCAAGACCCCGGTCAAGCCGACGCTCGCTTCCGCCACCGTCGCGGCCGGCGGCGAGGATTTCTTCGAGTAATCCGCCCGCGGCCGAGTTTCCCCGATCCTTCTGCATCAGCCGGCCCACCCATGGGCCGGCTTTTTACTGTTCGTCACTCAGAAAACCGTCTCGCCGTCCTGCTTCGGCCGCGGCGGCCGGAGGGTGAGCACGAGGTAATACGCGACGATCGTCAGCCCGAGACACACGATCACAAACCAATCGCCGTGCCGGGTGTAGAAAGTCTGGCGCTGGTGCCAGCGCACGTCGCGGTTCACCGTCACGGTCTGGGCGCCGCGGAAATAGACGCTGCCCGCGTCGTTGCGCAGCGTGGCGCGGATGTTGCCGAATTCGTCAACCCAGCCGCTCCAGCCGCCATTGCCCACGCGGATGACCGGGCGCCGGGTTTCCACCGCACGCAGCACCGAGTGGGCCGCATGCTGGTAGGCCGCCCCGCCCTCGCCGAACCAGGCGTTGTTCGTCAGCACGGCCAGCACCTCCGCGCCTGATTGCACGCTCTCGCGGGCCAGCGCCGGGAAAATGTCCTCGTAGCAGACCAGCACGCCCACCGGCACCCGGCTCGCCCCCACCGGCATGGGAACGGGCGCGGCACCGCTGCCGGGCGTGAAGTCCCCCCCGATCGGAGTGACCTTTTCCAGCCAGCCGAAGACGCCGCGCAACGGAACATATTCGCCGAACGGCACCAGCTTGCGCTTGGCGTAGTTCCGGTCGGAAAGACCGTTGAGCGGATCCACCAGGAAGGCGCCATTGCGCCAGGTGTCGGGCACCTCGCCGGGCATGTCGGCCGCCACGCAGCCGAGCAGCAGAGGTTTGCCCGTGCGCTTGGCCAGCAGTTCCAGCCAAGGGCGCACATTGGGGTCGCGATAGAGCGGCCAAGGGGTCACCGCCTCGGGCCAGACAATGAAATCGGGCGAGCCCTTGTCGTTCGCGACGACCGTCACCTTCTCGAGGGTTTCCAACACCTGGGTGGCGAAACGTTCGTCCCACTTCTGGTCCTGCGGGATGTAGGGTTGCACGAGGGCCACGCGCGCGAGGCGCACGCGCTGCGGATTCATCATCTCGGTGAGAAAGGCAAACGAGCTGAACACCAGCATCAGCAGCGCCACCATGAACTCCGGGCTGCGTTTGCGCAGGCCGGTGGCGCCCTCGAAGAAGATGCGGTGGGCGTAGGCCGCCGCGCCAAGGTTGAACAGGACCAGCAGGAACGACACCGACCACGCGCCGGCCAGCGAAGCGCTCTGCAACAGCAACGGACGCTCCCACTGGCTCGCCGCCAGAGGCAGCCAGGGAAATCCGCCAAAGATCACGCCGCGCAGCCACTCCAACACGACCCAAAACCCGGCGAACCCCAGCAGGGCGATAATGCGGATCATCGCGGGATGCCCCTTCAACCGGGGCACCGCCCACCACGCCGCCAAATGCCAGATACCGCCCAGCAGGCCGACGAAGGGCCCGAGCAGCAGCAGGCCGGCCCACGTGACGTTGTGCAGCCAGCCGAGCAGCAAGGTCCACGCGACCACCTGGGCTCCGAGCACGGAGAGCGCGAAAGGTTTGAAGCGCGGCTGCCGGTAAGCCCACAGCACCGCGGGCAGGGCCAGCACATAGGCGGCCTCGCCGCCGCCGCTCGGCGGAAAGGCGGCGATGGTCAGGCCCACGGTCAGGGCGAAGACCGCCAGACCCCAGCCCAGGTGCGGATGCCGCTGCCACAGCGTGGGCTTGGGCGCGTAGGGATCGGAGGGGGGTTCGATGGCAGCCATGGTCACAATTCCGCAACCACCGACGGCAGCTCGGTCAAACGCTCAACGCGACGAAAACGCGGCTGGTCGTGCGGCGCCTCCTCGACGTGTTCGTGCTGCCAGGTGAGGTGATAAGGGACATGCACGCCGGCACCGCCCAGCCGGAGCACGGGCAGGATGTCCGACTTGAGCGAGTTGCCCACCATGGCGAACTCCTCCCATGCGAGACCGTGGCGCTGCCGGATGCGATCGTAGGTGGTGCCGTCCTTCTCGCTCACGATCTCCACCGCGTGGAAATGCGCCGCCAGGCCGGAGGCCGCGACCTTGCGCTCCTGATGATGCAGGTCGCCCTTGGTGATGAGCAACAGCCGGTAATCGCGGGCCAGCTGCGGCACCACTTCCGCAACACCCGTCAGCAGCTCGACCGGATGCGCGAGCATTTCCCGGCCCGTCGCAATGATCTCGGCAATTTCCCGGCCGGTGACCTTGCCGTGCGTGAGTTCAACCGCGGTCTCGACACAGCTCAGGGTAAAGCCCTTCACTCCGTATCCATAGAGCGCGAGGTTGCGCATCTCCGTCGCGAACAGCACGCGATCCACCTCGGCCGGCGGGTGAAAGCGCGCGAGCAGAGCGCGGTAACGCGCGTGCGCACGTTCGAAGATGTCCTCGTTGCGCCAGAGCGTGTCGTCGGCGTCGAAACCGATGATGCGGATCATGGCGGCAAGGCCGGTGCGCTCAGGCGCCGTGGCAGTTTTTGAACTTTTTGCCGGAGCCGCAGGGGCACGGGTCGTTGCGGCCGACCTTGGGGGCCTCGCGCCGGATCGTGACCGCCGGCAGCTTGATCTCCTGCTCCGCAGGGGCGGCAGGCGCCTCGCCTTCCGGGGCCGAAGCCTGGGCGGCGGCGCCGAGCGCGGTGGGCGCAGCGGCGGGTCCCTGCATGCGGGCGGAACGCGAAAGGATGGCGAAGAGATTCTCGAAGGCGTCGCGGTTGGTCGCGGAACGGAAAAGGCTCGTGCAGATCTGGAGCCGCACGTTGTTCATCAGCTCCTCGAAGAAGCGGAAGGCCTCGCCCTTGTATTCGGAAAGCGGATCCTTCTGGCCGTAGCTGCGCAGACCGATGGATTTCCGCAGCTCCTCCATCTCGGTCAGGTGCTCCTGCCAGTGATGGTCGATGGCATTGATGACAATGTAGCGCTCCAAACCGCCAAGCGCCTGCTGGTCCTCGACGGATTCCTTCAGCGCGTAGGCCGCGCGGATGCGCTCGACCAACGCCTTGAGCAGGGTCTCGGCATCGCCCGTCAGTTCCTCGACCTTGGCGCTGATGGGGAAATGGGAGTTGAGCCAGCCCACGAGCGACTCGACGTCGGACGACGCCGCTCCGCCCTTGCCGCTGTAGTTTGAACCCTCGAGACGGTTCGCGATCTCCTCCTCGATCATCTCGAAGATGATGTCCTTCGGGCGCTCGCTGTGCAGCGCGCCGTTGCGGATACCGTAGATGACCTCGCGCTGCTTGTTCAGCACGTCGTCGTATTGGAGCAGGCGCTTGCGGATGGAGAAATTCTGCTGCTCGACCTTTTTCTGCGCCGACTCGATGGAATAGTTGAGCCACTTGTGCTCCAGCTCCTCGCCCTCCTTCATGGATCCCTCCATGATCTTGGAGGCCAGGTTGCCCTGGAGGAAGAGACGCATGAGGTCGTCCTCCAGCGAGAGGAAGAACTTGGTCTGGCCCGGATCACCCTGGCGCGAACAGCGGCCGCGCAGCTGGCGATCAATGCGCCGGGACTCGTGGCGCTCGGTGCCGATCACGAGCAGGCCGCCGAGTTCGCGGACGCCCTCGCCCAGCTTGATGTCGGTGCCGCGGCCGGCCATGTTGGTGGCGATGGTGACGGCGCCGCGCTGGCCGGCGCGGGAAACGATCTCGGCTTCCTGCTGGTGGAACTTGGCGTTCAGGACGGTGTGGATGACGCCGGAGCGCTTGAGCAAGCGGCTCAGCACCTCGGACTGGTCCACCGTGACGGTGCCGACCAGCACGGGCTGGCCGCGTTGGTTCGCCTCCTGCACATACTTCACGACCGCGTTGTATTTGTCGCGGCGGGTCTTGAAGATGGAGTCGTTCTGGTCGATGCGGATGCAGGGCTTGTTCGTCGGGATCTGCGTGACGGCGAGCCGGTAGATCTCGTTGAACTCGGTCGCCTCGGTCTCGGCGGTGCCGGTCATGCCCGCCAGCTTCTCATACATGCGGAAGTAGTTTTGGATCGTGACCGTGGCGTAGGTGCGGGTCTCACGCTCGATCGTGACGTTTTCCTTGGCCTCAACCGCCTGGTGCAGGCCGTCGGACCAGCGGCGGCCGGCCATGATGCGGCCGGTGTTTTCGTCCACGATGACCACCTTGCCCTCCTGCACAACGTATTCGACGTCGCGCTCATAGATAGAGTAGGCGCGGAGCAACTGGGAAAGCGCGTGGATGTCCTCGGACACGACCTCGTAGCGCGCCTGCGCGTCACGCTTGGCCTGTTCCTTTTCCTCGGGGGTTTTCGTCGCATCCTTTTCAATCTCGATGAAGATGGTCGCGAGATCGGGCAGCACGAACGCGTCGGGATCGTCAGGACGGAGCTTGCGGCGGCCCAGCTCGGTCAGGTCGGCCTGATGATTCTTCTCGTCGATGCTGAAGAAGAGCTCCTCCTTGTATTTGTAGAGCTCGTCCTTGTTGAAGTCGGAGTGCATCTCGACGTCGGTCTTGTCGAGGAGCTTGCGCCATTCGGGATTCTCCTGGAGGCGAAGGAGCTGCTTGTTCTTGGGCATGCCCAGCTTGACCTGCAGCATCTTGAGAGCGGCAGCCTGTCTGTCGTCGGCGGTGGCGTCCTTATTCTCGAGCAGGTCGCTGGCTTCCTTGACCAGGCGGTTGATGAGCCGGAGTTGGTCGGCGACGAGGCGTTCGACGCCAGGTTTCAGTCGCGTGAAGGGCTGCTCGCGCTCGATCGGGGCCGGGCCGGAAATGATCAGCGGCGTGCGCGCCTCGTCCACGAGGATGGAGTCGATTTCGTCCACGATGCAGTAGAAGTGGTCGCGCTGCACTTGGTTCTCCTTGCGCGTGGCCATGCCGTTGTCGCGCAGGTAGTCGAAGCCGAACTCCGAAGCCGTGCCGTAGGTGATGTCGCGGGCATACATCTCGCGGCGCTGCTCGGAGTGCATCTGCTGCTGGATGCAACCGACGGTGAGGCCGAGGAAATTGTAGAGGTAGCCCATCCACTCGGAGTCGCGGCGGGCGAGGTAGTCGTTGACCGTGACGAGTTGGGCGTTCTTGCCGGTGAGCGCGTTCAGGTAGAGCGGCAGCGTGGCGACGAGGGTCTTGCCCTCGCCGGTGGCCATCTCGGCGATGCGTCCCTCGTGCAGCGTGATGCCACCGATGAGCTGGACGTCAAAGTGCACCATGTCCCAGGTCAGCTCATGATCGCACACGACCACCGGGCGGCCGCTGAGGCGGCGGGCGGCGTTCTTCACCGCGGCGAAGGCCTCGGGCAGAATCTGGTCGAGGGTTTCCCCCTGCTTGAGCCGCGCGCGGAATTCATCGGTCTTGGCGCGCAGCTGGTCGTCGGTCAGTTTCTGATACTGCTGCTCAAACTCGTTGATGCGGGCGACGATGGGCCGGCACTTGTCGATGTATTTGCGGTGATGCCTGCCGGCGAATTTCTTGAGAATGAAACTGAGCATGGGAAGGGACGAATGAAAGCGTCCGGGGTAGGCTTGGCAAATGGCAAATCCAGCAACCGAACGCACGCAAACCCTTGTAAACCAGCAGATGCGATAAATTCCCTCATGGTTTGCATGGGGCCTGCTATTTTCGGTCATACCCTCCATGTCCTCCCGCAAGCCCGCTCCTTCCCCCTTAGCCGAACTGCCCGAGCCCTTCCGAAAATACGAGGTCGGCAACTACTATGACGAGATGTGGCAGGCCGACGGACAGGTGCGCCCGCACTACCGGCACTTCCTGGAGCACTTCGGCAAGGTCAGCCCGGAGGAGTTCGAAGCCAAGCGCAGCGCCGTGGACCTCGCGTTCCTGCGGCAGGGCGTGACGTTCAACGTCTACGGCGACTCGCAGGGCACGGAGCGCATTTTCCCCTTCGACCTCGTGCCGCGCATCATCCCCGCCAAGGAGTGGGAGCATCTCGAGGCGGGCCTCGTGCAGCGCATCACGGCGTTGAACCTGTTCCTCCACGACATCTACCACGAGCAGAACATCATCAAGGACGGGACCATCCCAGCCCACTATGTGATGTCGGCGAAACATTTTCGCCGCGAGTTCATGAACGTGCAGGTGCCGCGAGACATCTACATCCACATCTGCGGCACCGACATCATCCGCGACGACAAGGGCGAGTATCTCGTGCTCGAGGACAACGCCCGCTGCCCCTCCGGCGTCAGCTACGTGCTGGAGAACCGCCGCGCGTTGAAGCGCACCTTCCCCGAAATCTTCGAGGCTGGCGGCGTTCGTCCTGTAGAGAACTACGCGCAGGAGCTCCTCAAGGTCCTCCAGCACACGGCGCCGACCGGCGTGGCCGAGCCCACCGTCGCCCTGCTCACGCCCGGACCCTACAACTCCGCTTACTTCGAGCACACCTACCTCGCCCGCCAGATGGGCATCGAAATCGTGGAAGGCCGCGACCTCGTGGTGCGCGACCAGCATGTGTTCATGCGCACGACCAAGGGCCTGAAGCCGGTGCACGTTATCTACCGCCGCATCGACGACGACTTCCTCGACCCCACCGTCTTCCGCCGCGACTCCGCCCTCGGCGTGCCCGGCCTCGTCAACGCCTACCGAGCCGGCAAGGTCTCGCTCGCCAACTCCATCGGCACCGGCGTGGCCGACGACAAGGTGATGTATTACTTCGTCCCGCGCATCATCAAATACTACCTCGACCAGGAGCCGATCCTTCCGAACGTCCAGACCTACCTCGCCAGCGAAGACGCCGACCTGAAATACATGGTCGAAAACCTCGACAAGCTCGTGGTCAAGGCCGCCAACGAGGCCGGCGGCTACGGCATGCTCATGGGCCCGCAGGCCACGAAGGCCGAGCGCGATGATTTCCGTAAACGCATCCTCGCCGACCCGCGCAATTACATCGGCCAGCCGATGATCTCGCTCTCCCGTCACCCGACGTTCTGTGGCGACGAAGGCTTCGCCGGCCGCCACATCGACCTGCGCCCGTTCATCCTCTACGGCGAGAAAACCTCCATCATCCCGGGCGGCCTCACCCGCGTCGCCCTCCGCAAGGGTTCGCTCGTCGTCAACTCCTCGCAGGGCGGCGGCAGCAAGGAAACCTGGGTCCTCTACGGCAACGAATAACTCCCCCCGACCATGCTCTCCCGCGTCGCCAACTCCCTCTACTGGATGAGCCGCTACATCGAGCGCGCCGAAAACACCGCGCGCCTCGTGGACGTGAATCTCCAGCTCCTCCTCGATTTCCGCAGCCTCGACGACGAAGCCCTCAAGGCACACTGGATGCCCATTGTGCAGAGCTCCGGCGACGAGGAACTGTTTCACAGCCAGTATCCCAAGGCCACGGGCAAGACCGTCACCGACTTCCTCGTCTTCAGCCCCAACAACTACAACTCGATCTACTCCTCCATCGGCCAGGCCCGCGAAAACGCCCGCATGGTGCGCGACCAGATCGCCGTCGAGCTGTGGGAGGAGATCAACCGCATCTACCTCTACCTGAACTCCCCTCGCGCCAAGAAGGACTGGCGCGACAGTCCCTCCGACTTCTTCCACACGGTCCGCAACACCTCGCTGCTACTCCAAGGTCTCACCGACGCCACCATCGTGCGCAACGAAGGGTGGTTCTTCATCCAGGCCGGACGCTACCTCGAACGGGCCGACAAGACCTCGCGCATCCTCGACGTGCGCCACGCCTCCCTCCCCGCCCGCGGCACCCCCGGCGCGGCCAGCCAGGCCGACGCGCTCGGCTGGTCCGCGGTGCTCCGCTCCTGCAGCGCGTGGGACGCCTACAAAGCCCTCCACGGCGCTGAGGTGCAACCCGCGCTCGTCGCCGAATTCCTGCTGCTTTCCGACGACTTCCCCCGCTCCGTGCGTTTCTCCGTGCGCCATCTCAACACCGCGCTGCGTCGGATCTCCGGCGTGCATGATGGACGTTTCTGCAACAACGCCGAAAAGCTCGCCGGCCGTCTCCTTGCCGAACTCCAGTTCAGCACGGCTGACGACATCTTCGAGGTCGGCCTGCACAGCTACATCGACATCCTGCAGGGCAAGCTCAACGCCATCGGCGAAGCGCTCTTCCAGGCCTACATTTTTCAACCCTTCCAAACGCCCGACGAAAACGAGCTCCGCCAACAGGAGGAGCAGCAGCAGCAAGCGATCACTTCCGCTGCAAGCTTGCCTTGAGGCGGCCCGCCCGGTCCTATCCGCCCCTTTCCGCGCCGTCACCGACGCATGAAACTGCACGTCCTCCACCGCACCCGCTTCAAATACGGGGCCAACGTCCATGAAAGCTTCAACGAAGCCCGGCTCCAGCCCACGAGCGCCGGCGCGCAGGTCTGCCACAGCTTCGTGCTCAAGGTGCTGCCCACGACGCGGCTGTCGCACTACCTCGATTTCAACCTCAACTGCGTCCACCTCTTCGAGATCAACCAGCCGCACAGCGAACTCACGGTCGAGGCCAACTCCGTCGTCACCACGGGCGACAAGCCCTCCCTTCCTCCCGAGCTGACGCCGGCCCCCCTGAGCCGCCTGCCGGAGTGCGCGCGTCTCGATCGCTGCTACGACTTTCTCCAGTCGAGCACCTATGTCGAAGTTTCCGCCGAGCTCTGGCGTCTCGCGATTGACGCGACCGAGGGCCAGACCGACGTCTGGCAGGCGTCCCGCGCGATCATGGGCTACATCCACCGGGAGTTCCGCTACCAGAGCGGCGCCACTCATGCGCACACGCACATGCGCGACGTGCTCATGAGCCGCGCCGGCGTCTGCCAGGATTTCGCGCACGTGATGCTCGGCCTCTGCCGCGCGCTGAAGATTCCTGCGCGCTACGTCAGCGGTTACCTCTACAACGGTCCCGCCGATCAGCTCAAGGGTGCCCAAGCCAGCCACGCCTGGGTCGAGGTCTATGTGCTCGGCCACGGCTGGTGCGGCCTAGACCCCACCAACAACCGCGCCGCCGACGGCCACTACGTGAAGGTCGCAAACGGCCGCGACTTCGCCGACGTCTCCCCGTTGAAGGGAACCTACCGCGGCACAGCCAAGCGCGAACTTTTTGTGGACGTGCTTGTTTCCCGGCTGGAGGAAGCCGAGC
>CBINOW010000093.1:0-19229 GCA_966252395.1 uncultured Oleiharenicola sp.
ATCCTCAACTCGAACTTCGGCCGTCCCTTCATCTCCACGACCGACGTGTTCCGCGACCAGATGAACCGCACCAACCGCGAGTCCTACCAGCTCACCGCCTTCTTCAAGCACGACTTCACCACCAGCGAGTCGAAGTGGGTCAAGCTGCTGGGCCGCCACACGATTTCCGGCCTGCTCTTCAACACCAAGATCGACCGCTTCAACCGCACCTACTCGAGCACCTGGGACCCGACGGTCTCGCCTTCGCCCCAGTCCAGCCTCAACGGCGCCGCCCCCGGCACCTTCGGCACGCAGGTCAACGGCTGGTTCTATGTCGGGCCTTCGCTCGCGCAACTGACGAAGGTGAGCCAGGTCCGCCTCCAGCCGATCACCGCCGAGCGTCCGCAGTATGGCCAGACCTACAAGGTCCAGGTTTACAACCCCACCACCCGGACCTTCGTGACCTCCGACCAGCGTCCGCTGCGCATCCTCCAGCGCGTGGTTGACCAGCGCGAAGACCTGGACTCGAGCGCCCTGGCGCTCCAGAGCCACTTCCTCAAGGGCTACCTCGTCACCACGGTGGGCTGGCGTGAGGATGTGGACGAAGCCTTCACGTCGCTCGCACCCAACCGGCTCGCCAACGGCAGCCTCGACGAAAACGCCATCACCTTCCAGCCGGCGGTTTCCCAGGGCAAGCGCAGCTGGACCAAGAGCGTGGTCGGCCGTCTCCCGGTCAAGCTGCCCCTCGGCTCCGAATTGCGCGCCCACTGGAACGACTCCGGCAACTTCAACCCCGTCGGCCAGCGCCGCAACGTGTGGAACGAGGAACTGGGCTCGCCCACTGCCGAGACCCGGGAAGCCGGCGTCTCCCTGTCCATGCTCGACGGCAAGTTCGCGCTGCGCGTGAACCGCTTCAAGACGAGCATCGTGGCCGATTCCGTGTCCAATGTCGGCAACCCCTACAACTACATCAGCACGATGATCTCCCGCATGCTGAGTGCCAAGGATGCCGGCCTGAATCCGGCGAACTTCAACTACATCCACCCGACCTTCCAGACCTTCAGCGACGTGGCGCTCGCCTTCTACGAGACGATCCCCAGCCGCCTGAAGGCCAACATCGGCGCGAACAAGAACTTCAACCCGCGCTTTACGGGCAGCGGCAGCACGCTCGCGTGGACGCCCGACTCGATCATCAATCTGTCCTCCGTCAGCGACACCGAATCCACCGGCACCGAATACGAGGCCATCCTGAATCCCGTCCGCGGCTGGCGCATCTCGCTCAGCGTTGCCAAGAACGTCGCCGTGAAGGCCAACGTCGCGGCCGAGGAACTGGCCTTCGCCGACGAGTGGAAGAAGAACCTGGACACGATGTATAACGGCGCGCTGCTGCCCGGCGCCCGCAATCCCTCCGCCAACGAGCTGGGCACCTTCTACGCCCAGTATGTGGCCGAGTCGCTGCCCTCGATTCGCACGGCGGCGGCCCTCTCCGGTTCCGCCGCACCGGAAATCCGCAAGTGGCGCGCCAACCTCGTCACCAACTACCAGTTCAGCGAGGGTCGCTTCCGCGGCCTGAGCGTCGGCGCGGCCGTGCGCTGGCAGGACCGCATCGGCATCGGTTACCCCTTCGTCACGAGCAACGGTCTCCAGGTGGCGGACATCGCCCATCCCTACTGGGGCCCGTCGGACACGCAGTATGACGCCTCGGTCGGCTACACCCGGAAGCTCAAGATCGGCGGCAAGCCGATCACCTGGAACATCGGGCTTAACGTCCGCAACCTGGACGCCAAGGAGGAGCTCGTTCCGATCGCCGCCAACCCTGACGGCACCTGGGGCACCTTCCGCATCCCGCCGGAGCGCACCTGGAGCGTGACCAACTCGTTCACCTTCTGATTCGCCGATCTCCGCCCCTTTCACCGGGGGCGGAGGTTTGTTTGGTGGCCCCTGAATTTTGAGTTCCCCGTTTCGCCGCACCCGATCCCCGATGCAACCGATCTCCTCCGCGCTCTCCCGTGGCTGTCCGCGGCTCCCGTTCCTGCTGGCTGCGCTCGTCGCCGGTGCGGCGTTGCAGGCCGCCGACACGCCGGCCCGCCCCAACATCGTCTTCATCGTGGCCGATGACCTCGGCTACGGTGACGTCGGCGCTTACGGCGCCACCCGGATCCGCACCCCGAACATTGACCGCCTCGCCGCCGAGGGCGTGCGTTTCACCAACGGCTACGCGCCGTCCTCCACCTGCACGCCGACGCGCTACTCGATGTTCACCGGCGAATACGCCTGGCGCCAGTCCTCGAAGCGCACCGGCATCCTGCCCGGCGACGCCCCGCTGAGCATCGAGCCCGGCCGCCTGACCCTCCCGGAGGTGCTGCGCCGCGCCGGCTACATCACCGGCGCCATCGGCAAGTGGCATCTCGGCCTCGGCGACGGCCGGAAGGCGGTGGATTTCAACGGACCCATCGCTCCCGGGCCCCGCGAGGTCGGGTTCGATTATTGCCACATTATTCCCGCCACGGTGGACCGCGTGCCCTCCGTGTGGATCGAGAACGATCGCGTCGTCGGCCTCGATCCGCTCGACCCGATCCGCGTGAACTACAACGAGGACTTCGGCGCCGAGCCGACCGGCCTCAACCGTCCCGACCTGCTGCGCCAGAAGGCGGACAAGCAGCACTCGGGCACCATCATCAACGGCATCAGCCGCATCGGCTACATGGCGGGCGGCAAGGCCGCCCGTTTCAAGGACGAGGAACTCACCAGCACCGTGGTGCGGAAATCCGTCCGCTTCATCGAGGCCGTCGGCGACAAACCTTTCTTCCTCTACGTCGGACTCTTCGAGCCGCATGTCCCACGCGTCGCCGAGCCGCCTTTCGTCGGCACGAGTCCGCTCGGGGTGCGCGGCGAAGTCATCCAGCAGATGGACTGGGCCGCCGGCGAGGTGCTCAACGCGCTCAAACGCCGCGGGCTCGACCGCAACACGCTCGTCATTTTCACCAGCGACAACGGCCCGGTGCTGTTCGACGGCTATGAGGACGACGCCGCCGCGAAGAACGGGGACCATCTCCCCGCCGGCGGGCTGCAGGGCTGGAAATACCTTGTTTACGAGGGCGGCTGCCGCGTGCCGCTGATCGCCCGCTGGCCCGACCGGCTCAAGCCGCGCGTGACGGGGCAGATGTTCAGCCTCGTGGATCTGCCCGCGACGCTGGGTCACCTGGCAGGCGCGCAGGTTTCCGCCGAGGCGTCGCCCGACAGTCTGGATCTCAGCCCGGTGTTGCTCGGCGAGACCGAGGAGAACCTGCGCGACCACACCGTGCTCCACGGCATCGGCGACACGCTCGCGCTGCGCGTCGGCGATTGGAAATACATCCCCGCAAACGCCCGCGGTCCGGCCACCGGCACCGGTGGGGCCAATCCTTCCGACGCCCGTTTCACGCCCAATCGCATCACCGCGCCGCTGCTGTTCAACCTGCGCGAGGATCCGTCCGAGAGCCACAACGTCATCGCCGCGCATCCCGACAAAGCGGCGGAAATGGAACGGCGTCTCGCGGAGATCAAAGGGCGGACCGCTCGGACAACCGCGCCATGAACGGCGTGGTTGAGTTGGCCGCGGGTCCAAGTCCCGTGGGCAGGCGGCCTGTCCGGACGGCGCGGCTCTGGCTGGCGGGAGTTTTTCTCCTGATCGCTATGCTTTCGGCGGAGGGAGCGACCTATCACCTGGACCCCGTGCACGGCGATGATCAGGCCCCGGGCACCAGCCCTGCTCAGGCCTGGCGGAGTTTGGCCAGATTGGGCGGTGTCCGTCTGCAACCCGGCGACGAGGTGCGTCTTGCTCGCGGCGTGACCCACACTGGCCAGTTGCGGCTGGAGGGTGTGGCGGGCAAGCCCGGCGCGCCGATTGTCGTTACCAGTTATGCCGGTGCAGGCAGCCCGGCGCACATTGATGGCCGCGGGACCGCGGCGGCGGTTTTGGTGCGGAACTGCAGTCATGTCGTGGTGCGCGATCTCGTGATCACCGCGGATGGCGGCGGATGGACGGGGCAACCAGCCAAGACTCCGCCGATGCGCTGCGGCGTTCTCGTCGAGGCGGACGGCGAGGCACAGAGCACCGGTATCGCCCTGCGCGGCCTTGAGGTGCGGGATGTCTCGTTCGCGGACCCCGGCCACGTGCGGCCCGAGCAGGACGTGCGCACGCCCAACGGCAAGGATCCTTACGGCTGGGGCATCCGTTTCATGGTGCATTCGCCGCAGGCCGCGCTGCGCGACCTGCTCGTGGCCGACTGCCGCATCCGGCGCGTGGATCACACGGGCCTCAAATTCACCGCGCCGGCCGACGGGATTCGCGGCGTGCAGGTCACGAACGTGCAGGTGACGGACGTGGGCGGACCGGGCGTGCAGCTGTCGGGCGTCACGAGCGGCGTGTTTTCCCGGCTTGATGTGGACCGCTCCGGCAGCACCGGGGATTCGCGCAACTGGGGACGCGGCAGCGGGCTTTGGACCTGGGGTTGCCGCGACATCGTGATCGAGCACAGCCGCTTCACCAACGCCAACGGTCCCGGCGACTCGGCCGGGGTGCACATCGACTTCAACTGCCGCAATGTGATCGTGCAGTATAACCTCAGCGCCAACAACGCCGGCGGCTTCTGCGAGGTGCTCGGCAACAATTTCAACTGCGCCTACCGCTACAACGTCAGCATCAACGACGGCCACCGCGTGAAGGGCCGCGCCGGCGCGTTCCAGGAAGGAAAGGTTTTCTGGCTCAGCGGCTATGTCGGCAACGGCCGGCCGCCGGTCGGGCCGTTTAACACCTATTTCTACAACAACACCATCTACGTCGGCGAAGGCATCGAGGCGAAGTTCGCCGTGGCGCCGTCCGCCGAGGGCGTGCTGATCGCCAACAACATTTTCCACATCGCCGGCGCCGGCCGCGTGGTCGGCGGCGACCAGTCGCGCACTGATCAGGCGGTGGCGCAAAAGATCGGCCGCGTCGTCTTCACCCACAATCTCTACCTCCGCGCCGACGTCTGGCCCGCGGGGCTGGGCTTGACGGATGCGGCACCGCGGGTGGGGGATCCGTTGTTTCGAAAACCCGGCGGCGCGGATTTGGCCGACTACCTCCCGACGGCGGCTGAGCTCGTGAAGAATCGTGGCATCGAGATTCCACGGCTGCCGGGCGACAAGATCGGCCTGATGCTCGGCCTGCGCGTGCGCACGGATCTCGCGGGCCGGCCGATCGCCGGCGTGCCGGATCTGGGCGCCTTCGAGTTGCCCTGAGACGGAGAAATTCTCCGCCATGCGAACCCCTCCAACGGGGGAGTAGCTCGCCGGACCCAGACCTGATATTCTTCGCCGGTTGCCGCGACCCCACGCGCCCGCCGCCCAATTCCCCGACTGATTACCCTTCGATCATTCCGCTCATGAAACTGCTCCTTCCTCGTGTATTTTGCCTGTTCGCCTTCCTCGGCTTTGCCGCCGCCCAGCTCTCGGCCAGTGCCCTCGTCAACGGGGCGCGCTGGACCGACACCGACGGCGCGCCCATCAACGCCCACGGCGGCGGTGTTCTGTTCCACGAGGGCACCTATTACTGGTATGGCGAGATCAAGGAGGGCCGCACCTACCTGCCTAAGGTGAACCAGAAGTGGGGCGGCACGCGCGTTCTGGCGGCCGGCGTCTCCGTCTATTCCTCCCGGGACCTCGTGAATTGGAAAAACGAGGGCGTCGCCCTGGCTGCCGAGCCGCGAAATCCCGACCACGACCTCTCGCCGGAGAATGTCATCGAGCGGCCCAAGGTCATCTACAACGCCCGCACGAAGAAATTCGTGATGTGGTTCCATCAAGACAGCCCGAATTACCAGGCCGCCCGCTCCGGTGTCGCCGTCAGCGACACCCCTGCCGGTCCGTTCAAGTATCTCGGTGCGTTTCGGCCCAATGCGGGGGCCAAGCCGCTGAATGCCACCGCAGCCGATCTGGCGCCGGCGCCCGGCAACCTCCTCGTCCGCGACCTCGAGGGCGGCCAGATGGCGCGCGACATGACCCTGTTCGTCGACGAAGACGGGGCCGCCTACCAATTCTATTCCTCGGAATCGAACAAGACGATGCACGTCTCGCGGCTGACCGACGATTACCTGCGGCCTGCCGGCCAATACGCCCGCATTCTGGTCAATCTCTCGATGGAGGCGCCGGCGGTGTTCAAGCACAAGGGTCGCTACTATCTCATCGGTTCGGGCACCACGGGCTGGGATCCGAATTCCGGCCGCCTCGCCGTCGCGGATTCAATCTTCGGCCCGTGGACGGAGCTGGGCAATCCCTGCCAGGGGCCCGGCGCCGAGATCACCTTCGGCGGCCAGAGCACGTTCGTGCTGCCCGTGGCCGGCAAGCCCGGCACTTTCGTGGCGATGTTCGACCGCTGGAACAAGTGGGACCTCGCCGACTCGCGTTACGTGTGGCTGCCGATCACCTTCGAGGCGAACGGCAATCCCGTCGTGGCCTGGCTTGAACAGTGGGCGCCCGGCAAAACGGAGTGAGCATGCACCGGCTCCACGCGCACCGGGACGTCATTCGCAACGGACTCTGGGCGGCGCTCCTGCTCCTCGGCGTGAGCGCGGTTGCGGCCGAACGGCCGAACATCATCCTCATTCTCGCCGACGACCTGGGTTACGGTGATGTGGGGTTCCACGGCAGCACGCAGATCCCGACTCCCAATCTCGACCGGCTGGCCGCGTCGGGGGTCGTGTTCACCCAGGCCTATGTGTCCGCCCCGGTCTGCGCACCTTCGCGCGCCGGTCTGCTCACCGGGCGCAACCAGGTGGAGTTCGGTTTCGACAACAACCTCGACAAGACGCAGCCCGGATTCGATGGGGAGTTCGCCGGCCTGGCCGTGAGCGAGCGGACCATCGCCGACCGTCTGCGCGCCGCCGGTTATGTGACCGGTCTGGTTGGCAAATGGCATCTCGGCGACCGCCCGCAGTTTCATCCCCGCCGGCGCGGGTTCGACGAGTTCTGGGGCTTCCTCGGCGGCGGGCACAGTTATTTTCCGACCGTGCCGACGGGCCAGACCGAGCGGCGTCTGGAAAGCAATGTCGGGGCCGTTGGTCCGATCACCTACCTGACCGACGACATCACCGACCAGGGCATCGCCTTTATCCGACGTCATCGCGACCGGCCTTTCTTCCTCTACGCCGCCTACAACGCGCCCCACAGCCCGATGCAGGCGCGGGACGAGGATCGCGCGCGCTTTGCCTTCATCGCCGACAAGCAGCGGCGCACCTACTGCGCCATGGTCGCGCGGCTCGACGCGCAGGTGGGGCGCCTGCTCGACGAGGTCGAGGAGCAGGGACTGCAGCGCAAGACCCTGGTGGTCTTTCTCAGCGACAACGGCGGACCCACCGACCAGAACGGTTCGTTGAACGCCCCGCTCAACGGCCAGAAGGGCATCCTGCTCGAGGGCGGTTTGCGCGTGCCCTTTGTGCTCAGCTGGCCGGAGCATCTGCCGGCGGGCAAGGTTTACACCGAGCCGGTGTCGGCGCTGGACCTGACGCCAACTTTTCTCGGGGTCGCCGGCGCACCGCGGGAGCCACGGGACGGACTGTCGGGCGTGGACCTGCGGCCACGGCTGACCGGCGCCGAACCCACGGCCCCGCACGCGGCCCTGACCTGGCGTTTCACCGTCAGCGCGGCCATCCGCGTGGGCGATTGGAAGCTGGTGCGGCTCCCTGACCGGCTGCCGCTGCTGTTCAACCTCCGCGACGATGTCTCCGAGCAGCGCAACGTGGCGCTTGAGCACCTGGATCGCACGAAGGCGATGCTGGCCCAACTCGGCGATTGGGACGTGCGACTCCCGCACCCGGTGTTTCTCGAGGGCGCGGAATGGAAACGCCGACAACTCAATCTCTACGACGCCGAATACTTCCTGCGCCAACCGATCGGCGGCGAGGCGCCGAAGATGATCTCCGCCAAAGAAACCGTTGATACCCGCTGAGGCCGCTGCGCGTCGCCCAGCCCCAACGATATGAAAAACATTCCCGTGCGGCTTTGCTTAGTGCTACTCGGCGCAGTGTTTCCGGTTCGGAGCCTAACCTTTGCCGCGGAGCCGGCCGAGGCGCCGGCCAGCCGGGGGCCGGATGCGAATTGGATGACGCAGACCCGCTTTGGGCTGTTCGTCCACTTCGGCCTCTATTCGATCCCGGCCGGCGTCTGGCAAGGTGAGGAGATGGGGCGCAACCGCTACGCCGAGTGGATCCGCACGCAGTGGCGCTGGCCGGAAGCCTCGGGCGGCATTTCGCGGCAGGACTACGATGCGCTGCTGGCCCGCTTTAACCCAACGCGGTTCGACGCCGAGGCCTGGATCAGCCAGGCGGCCCGGGCCGGCATGCGTTACTTCGTCATCACCGCCAAGCATCATGACGGATTCGCCCTCTGGGATTCGGCGGTCTCGGACTACGATCTGGCGGCGACGCCTTTCGGCGCGTCGGGCCGTGATCTCCTCGGCGAATTGGCCGCGGCGTGTCGCCGGCACAGGGTGAAACTGGGTTTCTATTACTCGCACTGGCAGGACTGGGAGCACCCGGGCGGAGCGCTCCCGCCGTGGCCGGAGCGAAAGAAGGATCCGCCGCTGACCCAACCTTCGGATGCGCAATTCGAGCAATACTGGACCGGCAAATGCCTGCCCCAGGTCGCGGAGCTGATCACCCGTTATCATCCGGATATGTTTTGGTTCGACACGTGGGGCCAGGGCGCGCGCCAGCAGGTGACCGCCGCCCGCCGCGATCAGCTGATCAAGCTCGTGCGTGACCTCGCGCCCAACACGATGATCAACGGCCGCATCGTCGCGCATGCGCCCGCCGGGGCGGACTTCATTTCGATGGGCGACAACCAGTTTCCGGATGCCGCCAACGCGCCCAAGGTCCCGTGGGAAACGCCCGGCACCATGAACCACTCGTGGGGTTACCACCGGCTCGATTATGCCTGGAAGACCTTTGACCGGCTCCTCGACGCGCTCATCACGAACGCGCACCACGGCGGCGCCTTCACGCTCAACGTCGGACCCTTGCCCGACGGTTCGTTCCCGCAGGCCGCGCGGCGCCGGTTGCAGGAATTTGCCGCCTGGATGGAAATCAATGAGTCCGCGCTGCAGCCCTCACAGCGCAGTCCGTTCGCACCGGGCGCGCTGCCCGAGGGCGTCCGCGCGACCCTCAGTCCCGACCGGACGAAGCCCAGCTTCAACCTTTTCGTGCTCCGTCCCCTGGCCGCGGGTCCGCTGGTCATTCCCCAGCCGCTGGCGCTCGAGCAGCCAAGCACGGAATTTCGCGCGCAGGTGCTGGAAACACGCCAGTTGCTCGACGTGCAGCTCGATGCCCGCGGTAATCTGGTGATCGCTGTTCCCAAGGAACTGGCCGGCATCGATCATCCGGTGATCCGCGTCGGCCCGGCCACGTCGCTCCCCGCACAATATGAGGACGGAACGCCGGTGCAGCCGGTGAAGCCCGGCATCCTGGGTGAATGAGCCGGGCGCGGACCTGAACCCCGACCGTTCAGATGCTCCGGTAGGTTTCCCCGAGGGGCGTCAGGCTGCCGTCCTCGTTGAAAACGGCGGAAGACCCGAGCGGCGCACTCGTCGGTTGCGCCGGGAACCAGGCGTAGCGTTCGACAAATTCGCAGGCATCGAGACGCGGCAACAATTCCTCCATGAAGGCACGGACGCGTTCCGGGCTGTGTCGGTTCTGCGCGCGGGCCTTGGCCTGCCAGTCGCCCACGGCAAACTCGGTGATCCAGAGCGGGCGTTGGAACAGGTCGCGGACGGCCTCGAGCCGCTGCATGAGGGCGTTCGCATTCGGCCCGCCATAGGAATGCACGCACACGAAGTCCACGCGGAGCGAGCGCTCCTTCACGCCCTGCATGAACGCCTTCATCCACTCCCGGTCGGGATGCACGCAACCGGGGCTGCCCAAGGGCAGGCCCAGCGCCATCAGCTTGGGCCAGAGATCGAGCGCCGCCTCCACCGTCACGTTGCCCTGATGCTTTTCGTCAGGCTCGTTCAACCCGAGCAGCCGGGTGCTGCCTTGTTGTTTCAGCGCGGCGGCGGTTTCTGCGAACCGGGTGTCGTTCATCCGGCCGAACACCATCGGCACAAACTCGACCTCCGGCGGGATGTCGGCGGGACGGACCGGGCCCCACGAGTAGAACCAGCCCACGTTGCTCGCCTGCAGTTTCTGCCGCCACCGCGGGTCCTTGGTGGACAGGCCCAGGCCACGCTTCGGGCGGGACGGGCGGCCGGCGGTTGCCGAGGCGGTCGCGGCGGCAGGGAACATCGCCATCGTCGAGGCGGCAAGACTGAGTTGGATGAAGGTCCGGCGGTTCATGTCAGACAGGGGAGTGGGGTTACACGGGTGGGAAAAGGCAGGGCGGTGAGGGCTTCACTCCTTGGCTTGGGCCGGCTTGCGCTCGGCCGACCAGAGGCCCTCGAAGACCGGCTCGACCAGTTGCGCACTCCACGTCTGGCGCAGTTGCTCCAGCCGGGCGACTTCGGCGGCCTGCGTGCCGGCGAGGTTGCGCGACTCGCTGAGATCCTGGCTGAGATCGAACAGCTGGGCGGGGGCGTCCCGCGTCGGGATGACCAGCTTGGAATGACCCGAGCGCACGGCGAAGACGCCGCGGTCGAACATGCGCAGGTAGATCGCGTCGTGCGGGGCGCCGGATTTTTCGCCCGTGAGATACGGCATGAGGTTCACGCCGTCGAGCGGGCGCGCCGGATCGAGCGGCGCCTGGGCGAGCGCGGCGATCGTCGCGAAGATGTCGAGGGAGATGACGGGCTGCTCATAAACCAGACCCTTCGGGATGTGTCCGGGCCATTGGGCGGCGAAGGGCACGCGGATACCGCCTTCCCACGGGCTGCCCTTCTGGCCGCGCAGCGGGCGGTTGTCGGAAGCGTTGTCGGGGGTGGGGCCGCCGTTGTCCGAGAGGAAAACCACCAGCGTGTCGTCCTCGAGCTGCAGCTCGCGCAACTTGGCCAGCAGGCGGCCGACGCCATCATCCACCGCGCTCACCATCGCCGCATAGGTGCGCCGCCGCTCGTCCTTGATGTGCGGAAAACGCGCCAGATATTTTTCGGATGTCTGCAGCGGCGCGTGCGGGGCGTTGTAGGAGAGGAAGAGAAAGAAGGGGCCGTCCTTGTGCCGTTCGACGAAGCGCAGGGCCTCGTCGGAAAATTCGTCGGTGAGGTATTGCGTGGTGCGCACGGGCGTGTGGTCGCGCCGGATCCAGAGCCGGTAGCTCTCGGCCTCGTTGCGGGCCTCGGTGGTTTCCTTGAGCGTGAGCTCCTCCGGGAAATAGCGGTGGCCGCCGCCGAGGTGGCCGAAGAATTCGTCGAACCCGCGGGCGAGGGGATGAAAATGCGGGTAAGCCCCGAGATGCCACTTGCCGACGAGCCCGCTCTTGTAGCCGACGCGCCCGAGCGCCGCCGGCAGGAGCGTCTCGCTGACCGGGAGTCCGCTCACAGGGGTGTTCGGCTGCCAGGCGGGATTGCGTTCATGGCCGAAGCGCTGCGGGTAGCGACCCGTGAGCAGTCCCGCCCGGCTCGGGGAGCACACGGAGTAGCTCACGTAGCCGTTGGTGAAACGCACCCCGGCGGCCGCGATGGAGTCGAGGTGCGGGGTCGGGATGTCCTGCGAGCCGTTGAAACCGACGTCGGCGTAACCTTGGTCGTCGGTCAGGATGACAATCAGGTTGGGCGGACGCGTGGCATTCGCGGCCGGAGCCGTCGGCGCAAAATTCAAGAGCAGGGCGACGGTGCCCAGCAGGGGAATGGTTTTCATCGGGGTGCGGGGGTTGTTTTTCTCGTGGGCATCTGCGCGCCGACTTGCTTGCGCCACTCCTGTAGTTGGCGGAGAAGTTCCGCGGCGCGCGCGGGTTGGCGGGCGCTCTGGTCCGTGGTCTCGCCCGGGTCGGTATCGAGGTCGAACAGCTCGGTGCGACCGGTCTCAAACCACTCGATGAGTTTCCAGCGACCGGCGCGCATGGCGCCGTGGGGCAGACCGCGTTGGTTGCTGTAGTGCGGGTAGTGCCAGAAAATCGGACGCTCTGTCAGGTGAACGCCAGTTGTGCGCAACACCGTGGCGAAGGAACGGCCGTCCACGTGCGCCGCGGGTTGCAGTGGCAGGCCGGCGAGCTCGAGCAAGGTGGGGAAGAAGTCGGTCGTGGTGATTACTTCGTCAGATACGGTGCCTGCCGGGATGTGTCCGGGCCAGGCGACGAGCAGCGGCTCGCGCACGCCGCCCTCGTAGGCCCAGCCTTTGCCGGCGCGCCATGGGAGGTTGGAGGTGGGCATGCCCTCGGCGGTGGACAGGCCGCCGTTGTCGGAGGTGAACACCACGATCGTGTTCTCCCGCAGACCGAGGGCCGTCAGCGTTTCCAGAATACCGCCCACGCTGCGGTCCAGGCTTTCGACCATCGCGGCGTAGGTCGGGTGCGTTTGCCGCACGCGCTGCCGGCCGTCGGGAGAATTGTCCACGATCGCCGGTTCCGCCGAGGGATGGGCGGCGAGCTTGGCCTCGTATTTTTTGACGAGGTCCGCCGGAGCCTGGAGCGGCGTGTGCACGGCGTAGTGGGCGAGGTAGAGCAGGAAGGGACGCCCGGCGGCCGCGGCGTCGCGGATGAAGGTGGTGGCTTCCGTCGTGAGGCGGGCGTCGAGGTGCTCGCCCGGAGGGCCGTCGGTCAGTCCGGGCAGACGGTAGGGACTGAAATAGGACGGCGGGTGGCCTTTGCCGGAGCCGCCGATGTTGACGTCGAAGCCGTGGTGCTCGGGAAAATGCTCGGGCTGGCTGCCGAGGTGCCATTTGCCGATGAAGCCCGTGCGATAGCCGGCGGCCTTGAAGGATTCGGCGAAGGTCACGGCCGCGAGGTCGAGATGGTCGGGCAGGGCGGGTCCGATCAGTGCCTGATCCGGCTGGTCCGCCCGTCCGGGCAGCCAGTCGGTGATGCCGAGGCGGGCCGGGTAACGGCCGGTGAGCAGGCTGGCCCGCGTGGGGGAACACACATTGGCCGCAGCATAGGCCTGCGTGAACCTCATGCCATGCGCAGCCAATCGGTCCAGATTTGGCGTCTCATGAAACCGACTGCCGTAAACCGCCAGGTCGCTCGCGCCGAGATCGTCGGCGAGGATGAAAATGATGTTGGGCCGTTGGGGTCTAGCCCCGGACGAGGCGACTGCGGCCGGCGTCATCCATCCCGTGGACCAGGAAACCAGCAGACCAAGCAGGCAGAGCCGACGGGAAGAAAGCAGGATGGCATTCATCGGGGTAAGAGAGGCGGGAGACGGTGCCGGGTGGGTAAGCCGGCGGGGGCGGGGTGGCCTTGCGGCGAGAAAACACGTGCGCCCAAAACTCCGCCATGACGACGGAAAAGCGCATCTTCACCCAAACGGGGGAACGCGCGCGCTCTCGGCTAAATGATGGTCGCTGGAACAGTTCGCTGCACCCACTCAGGACGCGCGAGAGGCAACCCCAAGACGTGGCGATGGCGCTCCCTTAAGCCCTGCACCCGCAGAGCGCGGCGGGCTCACTCTTCACCCGGGCCTTCAGCGTTGGGCTCGCTCACGCAGAATCCGATCGCGGCAAGCCTCCAGAATCTCATCGGCCAGCGGGGAATCGTCCGGACAGGCCCGCGACAACACCAGCGCGCCAACAATCTGTGCCAGTGTGGCGATGCCTTTGGCGCGTGCATCGCGCGACGCACTTCCGTCGCGGGCGGTGGCTTCGCGTTCCAAGGTAGCCAGCTGACGCTCGATACCGTCGGCGAAAGTTTTCCTGACCGACGCGGGTTGGCGTGCGGCATCGCCGCTCAGTGCCGCCAGCGTGCAGCCCTGGCCCAGCGCATCGCGATGCTTCCGGGACAGGTATCGCGTCAATATCGTGGTGGGATCGGACCCGGCGGTATTGGCGGCCGACTGGGAAAAACCGCACGCCGCTGCTTCGACCATCAGGTCAGCCTTGGAGGGAAAGTGTTTGTAGAAACCGCCGTGGGTGAAACCCGCCGCCGCCATCAAATCCGCCACGCTCACACCGTCGTAGCCGCGTTCCCGGAAGAGGGTGGAGGCCTTCTCCACGATGCGGGCCCGGTTCTCTCGAGCCTGGGTTTTGGTTACTTTCATAGTTTTGAATCTCCTTCGGGGACCATTGTTTCAGTAGTTAAAGATGTCAACCAACATCAAAAGTCTTGACGCTTAGATTATGATCATCATCTTTACGGCCGAATCACTCATCCACGCTCCCCGACTTGCTTCAATCATGACATCCACGCTCAAAAACAAAACCGCTCTGGTCACCGGAGCTTCCTCCGGCATCGGTCGGGAAATTGCCCAACTGCTCGCCGAGCGGGGCGCTCGTGTTTTCGGCACAGCTCGTAATCCGAAGTCGGCCAGCCCGATCCCCGGCGTGGATATGATCGCCATGGACGTGACCGACGATGTTAGCGTGGCCGGCGCCGTCCGCAGCATCGTCCAGCAGGCCGGGCCCATCCACTTCGTCGTCAATAATGCCGGCTACGGCCTGACCGGAGCCGTGGAGGAAACAAGTCTCGCGGAAGCCCGGCAGCAATTTGAGACCAATTTCTTCGGCACGCTCCGTGTCACGAACGCCGTGCTCCCGGGTATGCGGCAGGCCGGCTTCGGCCGTTTCGCCAATATCAGTTCCGTGGTGGGATTCCTGCCGGCGCCCTTCATGTCCATGTATGCGGCCAGCAAACACGCGCTGGAAGGCTACACCGAGTCGCTGGACCACGAGGTGCGCCGCCTGGGCGTCCGGGCGCTCCTCATCGAGCCGTCTTTCACGAAGAGCAATATCAGCCACAGTGGGAAAGACGCCGAGACTCAGCTCGACGCCTATGCCGTTCAGCGCGGACGGATTTTGGCGGCGACGCGCCAGGGCATTGCGACCGGCGACGATCCGCGCCTGGTGGCCGAAACCGTCTTCACGGCGCTGACCACCGAGTCACCCCGCCTCCGCTACCCGGTGGGCCGGGGTGTCACGCTGAGCCGGCTCCGTCGGTTTCTCCCCGCGCGCCTGTTCGACCGCGCCATTCGCCAGCAATTCCAACTGAACTGACGCGGCTTCTCCCTTTCGCGCCATCCACCCAGTCACTCGCCCACGCCCAACCAGCCCCACTCTCCCCGATATGAAAGCGCTCGTCTTCACCCGTTACGCCAAGGCGGACAACATCGTGTTGACCGAAATACCCCTTCCGGTCCTCAAACCGGACGAGATACTCGTCGAAGTCCACGCCGCCGGCCTGAACCCGATCGACGCCATGATTCCGAAAGGTGCGTTCAAGCCCATCCTCCGGTTTCAGCTCCCGGCGACGCTCGGCAGCGATGTGGCGGGCGTCGTGGTGGAGGTGGGCAGCCGGGTGACGCGCTTCAAGAAGGGCGATGCGGTTTTTGCCAGCGTCTTTGACCTGGGCACGGGCACGCTGGCCGAATTCGCCGCCGTGCCGGAGAGCGCCGCCGCGCTCAAGCCGGCCAACCTGGATTTCGTGCAGGCGGCCTCGGTGCCGATGGTCGGATTGACGACGTGGCAGGCGCTCAAGGAGCGAGCACGCCTCTCGCGCGGTCAGAAGGTGTTCGTGCCCGCGGGCTCCGGCGGCATCGGCACGTTTGCGATCCAGCTCGCGAAACACCTCGGAGCCAAGGTCGGCACGACCGTGAGCACAGGGAACGTGGAACTGGTGCGGAGTCTCGGCGCCGACGAGGTGGTGGACTACAAGAAGCAGGAGTTTCAAGACGTGCTGCGGGACTACGATGCCGTGCTCGGCACCGTCCGCGGAGACGCCCTGATGAAGTCGCTGCGCATCCTGAAACCGAACAGCTCCATCGTCTCGCTCATCGGCCCGCCGGATGTCGCCTTTGCGCGCGCCCGTGGCATGAACTTTATCATGAAGTTTCTGTTCAGTTTGCTGAGCGGAAAAATCATCTGGGCCGGGCGCAAAACCGGCACTGCCTATTCATTCCTCTTCGTGCATCCCGACGGCGGGCAGCTCGCGGAAATTGGCGAGCTCCTCACGGCGGGCAAGATCCGGCCGGTGATCGACCGGGTCTTCCCGTTCAGCCAGGCGAAGGAGGCGCTGGCCTATCTCGAAAATGGCCGGGCGAGGGGCAAGGTCGTCGTGCGGATGAAGTAAAGAGGTCGAAAGAAAAACACCCGGCGCCGCACCGCGGAAAGGCCAGGCGAGGCCGTCCGCCACGCATTCACAATTCGATGATGCCGCGCTGCACGGCGACGGTCACGGCTTCGGTGCGCGCGGCCACCTGAAGTTTGGCGAGGATGTTCTTGAGGTGGTCCTTCACGGTGTTCTCGGTGATGGCGAGGTGTCCGGCGATTTCCTTGTTGGCGCGGCCGCGGGCGATCTCGCGCAGCACCTCGATCTCGCGTTGCGTGAGGCTTTCGTAATCCCGGCGCACGGCGAGCCGGCTGGCCACGTCGCCCGGAATCCACCGCGCTCCCGCCGCGACTTGGCGGATCGCGGGGATGAGATCGTCGCCGGTCGAACTCTTCAAGAGGTAGCCCGCGGCGCCCGAGGACAGGGCCCGGTGGATGTCCTCGTCGCCGTTGTAGGCGGTGAGGACGAGGATGTGCGCCTCGGGGAAATCCCGGCGGATCGTCTCGATCACCTGGTTGCCGCCGACGACGGGCATGCGCAGGTCCACCAGCAGCACGTCGGGCCGGTGCTTGGCGTAGGCCTCGATCGCCTGCGCGCCGTCGGTGGCTTGCGCGACGACTTCCATGTCGGGTTCGGAGTTGATCAGCGCGACCAGTCCGCTGCGCACGATGAAGTGATCATCGGCCAGGATGATGCGCAAATGGCGGGGTTGGCTCATGCGGGGAGGGTGGTGGTGCCGCCGACCGCGGCGGCGGGCGCCAGGCTGCCGGTGGCGAGGGGAATTTCGAGCAACAGGTAGGTGCCACGCCCCGGCACGCTCTGGATGACGAGGCGGCCCGCCAGACGCTTGGCGCGTTCGTGCATGCCCATCAGGCCGAAATGTCCCTCGGCCGGCGCGCCGTCCTGCACGAAGCCCGCGCCGTTGTCCTCGATCTGCAACCGCAGCAGTTGCGGCTCAAACGTAAGTCGGATCGTGATGTGCGTGGCGCGGGCGTGCTTGCCGATGTTGGTCAGCGCCTCCTGGCCGATGCGAAGCACGTTTTCTTCCACGACCTCCGGCAGCCCGGGCGGCGGCGGATCCGCTTGGAAATCCAATCTCAGTTCGGTGCCTTCGGTCATCTGCTCGGCCGTGCGCCGGAGCGCCCCGGCGAGGTCGAATTGCTCGAGTTCGCGCGAACGCAGGTCCCAGATGGAGCGGCGCAGGTCCACCTGGCTTTGATGCAGCCAGTTGCGGGCGAGCTGGAGGTGTTCGTCTGAGGCGCCGGGATCGCGGCGGGAAAGTTTGGCCGTGGCGTTCAGGTGCAGCGCGATGCCCGCGAGCGTCTGTTCCAAGGTGTCATGCAGGTCGCGGGCGAGCCGGGTGCGTTCCGCCAGGCCGCCCTTGAACTGCAGTTCCGCGGTCTTGCGCGCCGTCATCTCGACCTGCAACTGGGCGGAGCGCTCGGCCACCTTTTGCTCGAGGGTGTCGTGCGCCTCCTGAAGTTCCTTTTGCGCCTGTTCGAGTTCCCGCACGAGGCGGTGCAGCGCGGTGTTCTTGCGGGCCACGGTGAGCAGCCACGCGACCGCCACCACCAGCACCACGCTCAACGCGCCGAGGCCCGCAAACAGCCGCGTGGCGGTGAACCAACTGGGACGCTGCAACACGCGCATGCCCGCGGGCGACGGCAGCAGCAGGCGCAGCGAGGTCACCTTGCCGGTGGCGCTGACTGTCGCGGCGCACAATCCGTCCACCTCGACCAGACTGCCGATCGGAATCCTGGCGAGCGTGACATCCTCGGTCGCAGCGGCGTGGTCCACGGCGAAGACGTGGCCCTCGCCTTGCACCAGCCAGCGCGTCACCTGGCCGGTGGGCTGGCCGTCGGGCCGGCTGTCCGGGCGGGACGAGCGGTCCAGGATGAACCCGCGCAGGGTGATGAGTTCGCCGTGGTATTGGCCCCGCGCGATCTCGGCAAAGGCCACCGCCCGGGGCGTGACGGGCTTCCGGGGCGCTCCCGTGCGGCGAAACACGGCGTCGCGCAGCAGCGGCAGGTGACCCTCGTATTCGAGAAAGCCCACCGCGTCCACGCGGTCGCCGGGAGTCAGGCCCGTCGGCAGGTGGGCGGCCTCCGTGCGGATACCGCCCGAATCGTCCTGCAGGTAAACCACGCCTTGGTCGTCATGGAAGGTGACCACCCCGTTCACATGCACGCGCTGTTCGGCCCGGCGTCCGCGACGGTATTGGGCCACGTTGTTCACGGGCACGATCTCGTCGGCGAAGGGATTCAGCGCCTCCGCCTCGAGCACAATCAAATCCTCGGGCCGCGGCACATAGACGGAGACGGAGGTGAGGTGGCGCAGCACGCCGATGTAGTGCGTGGCCGCGGTGCCGCGCACCCGCACGCGTGCGGCCACCAGCGACTCGGGGGGCACGCCGGGCATCGTGCGCGCCCGCACCTGCAGCCGGTTGCCGAGCACGGACAGGTCCAAAAGCAACCGGTCGTTTTCGATCCGCGCGGTGCGGACCACGCCGACGACCTCGACGCGTTGGCTGTCCTCCACGCCGGTCTTCAGATCCTCGATCAGCGCCTGCCGCGGCTCGGGCAGCGGTGCGTGGCCCAACAGGGTCCAGCGCGGCGCGCTGATGATGGGCGCAAACGCCCCGGGGTGACTCACGCCCTCCACGGTCACGACATCCCCGGGGCTGGGCGCGAGGTGCCGGATGTTTTCCACGAAGATGCCGCCGGTGTCGTCCTGCACGAAGAACTGGCCGTTCCAATCCGGCTCGGCCGCGGTTACCACGCCGGTCACGGTCACGGGCAGGCTCTGCCCGGCCTGCTCGGCCGACAGGGCCAGAACTGAGGCGGCGTTGCCCAGCGGCCGGCCGGGCGCCGGCTCGGCCGCGGCCCGCGGCAAGCACGACAGTCCCGCCGCAAGCAGCAGGACTCGGAACGTTGGAACGCCGGTGATCATGGGGTGGACACGGAGCGAAGGGGTGCGGCGCGCAAGACCGCGCATCACTGCCCGGAGTCTAGATCCGCGCGGGGACAACACACGAAAATTCTCCGCCCGACGCGCTACCCGAAAGAGGGATGCGGCGGGCCGCGCCGGTTGATATAGTCCAAGAATCCCTGCCCGAC
>CBINOW010000094.1:0-19028 GCA_966252395.1 uncultured Oleiharenicola sp.
CCCCGCCAACGAGGAACTCGTGGTCGCCCGCGAAGCCGCCCGGTTGTTGCAGTCCCGGGCGTTGCCGACCGCCGGCTGAAATCCTTTTCCCGTTTAGCTCCTCCCCCTCAACCCCCGATCACCATGGCCCAATCCGCCCTCGGTCTCCTCGAAACTCGCGGCATCACGGCGCTCGTCGCCGGCACTGATGCCATGCTCAAATCCGCCAACGTCTCCCTCGTCGGCCCGATGAAACAGGTCGGCAATGCCATGGTCACGGCCATGGTCACCGGCGATGTCGCCGCCGTGAAGGCCGCCACCGAGGCGGGTGCCGCCGCCGCCCGCGCCTACGGCGAGGTCATCAGCGTGCAGGTCCTCCCGCGCCCGCACGACGAGCTGGCCACCCTGCTGCCCAAGCCGGCCGCGGCCAAGAAATAAGGCGGCCCGCCGTCTTCGGAGTCCGCGTCCGCCGCGGGCTTCCGTGAGCGCGCACCCGCCGCTCACGCGTTCCCTTCACCCCCTGCTTCCCCGCCATGTTCCTCGCTCGCGTCATCGGCGCCGTGGTCTCGACCAAGAAGGACGAAACCATGCGCGGCCGCAAACTGCTCCTGCTCCGCCCGATGCTGGTGGACGAGGCGCAGCCCGCCCGGTTTCGCCCGGGTGCGAACACCCTCGTGGCCGTCGATGCCCTCGGCGCCGGCGCGGGTGATCTCGTGCTCTTCTGCCAGGGCAGCTCCGCCCGCCAGGCCGCCGGCATGAAAACCCTCCCGATCGACGCGGCCGTGGTCGGTCTCGTCGACACCGTCGAGGTGCTCGGCCACCGCGTCGTCTAAACCCTCCACCTTGCCAACATGTCCGCATCCGTAGTCGTTGATGAGGCCCTGGTCCGCTCCGTGGTGGCGGAAGTCGTCCGGTCGCTCGGTCGCGTTCCGGCGCCTGCGCCCGCCGCGGCGCCCGCTGTCCGCTCCGGGTCCCGGCCCGGCGTGTTTGCCGATGCCGCCGCCGCGTGTGCCGCGGCGCAAACCGCCTACCTCCAGCTCTGCCGGCAGGGCGTGGCCGCCCGGGCCAAGGTGGTCGGGATCGTCAAGGAACTCTCGTCCGCCCGCGCGGACGAGTGGGGCCGTTTCGAGTTCGCCGAGACGAAGATCGGCCGCCTCGAGCACAAGGTCGAGAAGCTGAAGATCGTGAAGCTCGTGCCCGGCGTCGAGTGGCTGCGGCCCGACGCGCACAGCGGCGACCACGGCATCACGCTCGAGGAGTTCACACCCTACGGGGTCGTGGCGGCGATCCTGCCCGTCACGCATTCGATCCCGACGCTCTCCGGCAACATCATCAACATCGTCGCCGCCGGCAACGCGGTGGTGTTCAACCCGCATCCGGGCGGGGCCCGTTCCGCCGCGCTGGCCGTCGCCGCCTACAACGAGGCCATCCGCGCCGCCACCGGCATCGAGAACCTCGTCTGCACCATCGAGCAGCCCTCGCTCGAATCCTTCGACGCCCTCTGCCAGGCACCGGAGGTGCGCCTGCTTTGCGTGACCGGCGGCCCCATGGTCGTCGCCGCGGCCATGAAGTCCGGCAAACGCGCCATCTGCGCCGGGCCGGGCAACCCGCCCGTCCTCGTGGACGGCACCGGCTGCCTCGACCGGGCCGCGAGCCAGATCATCGCCGGCGCCGCCTTCGACAACAACCTCCTCTGCATCGGCGAGAAGGAGGTCTTCGTCCTCGACAGCGTCGCCGACCGTTTCCTCGGCGCGCTCGCCAAGCACGGCGCCCGCGCCCTCAAAGCGGGCCAGCTCGACCGCCTCACCAAGGCCGCCTTCACGATGAAGCCCGACGCGGGCGGCTGCTCGCACCCGGTGCTCAACCGGGCGCTCGTGGGCGCCGACGCCGCCGTGCTCGCCCGCGAGGCGGGCGCCGCGGTCCCCGCGGAGACGCCGCTGCTCTTTGCCGAGACCGACGCCGGCCATCCCTTCGTGCAGGAGGAGCAGATGATGCCGATGCTGCCCATCGTGCGCGTCCGCTCCGTCGAGGAGGGCATCGCGGCCGCCGCCCAGGCCGAGCACGGCTACAAGCACTCGGCGGTCATCCACACGCTCAATGTCGAGCACATGACCGCCATGGCCCGCGCGCTCGACACGACGCTCTTCATCAAGAACGGCGCCAGCGTCGCCGGCCTCGGGCTCGGGGGCGAGGGCTACCTCAGCTACTCCATCGCCACGACCACCGGCGAGGGCATCACCAATCCCCGCACGTTCACCCGCACCCGCCGCTGCGTGATGGTGGACAACCTTCGGATCTACTGAGCCGCATGAACCTCGCGCGCGTAGACGGCACGATCGTGACGAGCCACTGCCACCCGAGCATGGTGGGCCGCCGCACCGTGATCTGCCAGCCCATCGACGACACCGGCCGGGAGGAGGGCGCGCCCGTCCTCGCGGTCGATCCGCTTGGCGCCGGCCTGCACGAGCGCGTCATCCTCTCGACCGATGGCTCCGCGACGCGCGAGCTCGTCGGCGATCCGCACACCCCGCTTCGCAACCTCATCATCGGCCTCGTGGACCGCGCGGCCGGTGCCTCCTGACCATGCGCCTCGGCACCGTCATCGGCCGGATCACGCTCACGCTCCAGGAACCTGTTTACCGGGGCGGCCGGCTCCTGCTCGTGCAGCCGTGGGCCCGCGCGCAGTTTGTCGGCGCCGCCATTCCGCCGCTGCCCGCCGGCTCGACGCTCGTGGTTTACGACGAGCTCGGTGCCGGCCAGGGCTGCGTGGTTGGCTTCACCGAAGGAGCCGAGGCCAGCCAGCCGTTTCTGGGCGATGCGCCCGTTGACGCCTACTGCGCCTGCCTCGTGCACAGCGTCGATTACCAGCCGCCCGCCTGATCCTTCCCCTGTCACTTTCCCCAACCCTTCCTCCCATGCCTCAGGTTCTCACCGCCCGCGAAGTCGAAACCCTCTTCCGCTCCGGCCAGGCCGTGCCCGCCGATGCGCTGCTCACGCCCTCGGCCCGCGATTTTCTCCGTGACCGGCAGACGGCCGCGGGCCGCGCATCCGCCGCCCCGGCGGCCCGGCCGGCGCCCAAGGCCCCGGCCACGCCTGATCTCGAGTTCCGCTGGACGCCCGGCACCGACCCGAAGTCCCCCGCCGACCTGGAGCGCTTCTTCCGCTCCCCGGCCCTCGAGACCCTCAAGGAGCGCATGTGCGACATCGGCCGCCGCCTCTGGGCCAAGGACTACACCGACGGCAACGGCGGCAACATCACCATCCGCGTCGGCGACAATCTCGCGCTCTGCACGCCCACGCTCATCTGCAAGGGCTTCATGACCCCCGCCGACATGTGCCTCGTCGATCTCGACGGCAACCAGCTCGCCGGCACGCGCGTGCGCACCAGCGAGGCGAAAACGCATTTCGGCATCATGAAGCGCCAGCCCGCCGCCAAGGCCTGCGTCCACGCGCACCCGCCCCACGCCACCGCCTTCGCCATCGCCAACGTCAACATCCCGTCCTGCCTCATCCCCGAGGCCGAGGTCTTCCTCGGCAAGATCGGCGTCGCCAAATACGAGACCCCGGGCACGCCCGAGAACGCCGACGAGGTCGGCCGCGTCGGCGTGGATCACCAGGCCGTGCTCATGAAGAACCACGGCGTCATCGTCTGGGGCAAGGACGTCGAGGATGCCTACTGGAAGATGGAGAACATCGACGCCTACTGCCGCACCGTGTGGATCGCGGCGGGCCTGGGCAGCGGCCTGCACCGCTTCGGCCCCGACAAGCTGAAGGACCTGATCAACCTCCGCCAGAAGCTCGGCATGCCCGACCCGCGCGCGAAGCTCCAGGAGTGCGAATTTTGCGACGACAACAGCGAGTTCCGTCCGGGGGTCGTCTGCCCCGCGCCCGCGCCGGCCGCCGCCGAGGACCCCGCCCCGAGCCCGGAGGTCGAGGAACTCGTCCAAAAACTCACCGACGAAATCCTCCGCCAGCTCGAGTCCGCCAAATAGCCCGAATCCCGAACCCTTCCATGAAAGTCACCATCATCGGCGGCGGCGGCCGCGTCGGTTCCAACGCCGCCTTCGCCCTCCAGTGTGCCGGCCTCGTGTCGGAGATCCAGCTCCTCGACGCCAACGCCGACCTTGCCGCCGGCGAGGCGCTCGACCTGCTGCACGGCTCCTCCTCCGCCTCCGATCAGCGCATCTACGCCGGCGACTATGCCCGCGCCGCCGACAGCGACCTGTTCCTCATCACCGCGGGTCTCCGCCGCAAGCCCGACGAGTCGCGCCTCGACCTCATCAACCGCAATGTCGCGCTCTTCGACTCCATCCTTGCCGCGATGAAGGCCGCCGGCTTCCGGAAGGATGCCCTTGTCTTCGTCGTGTCCAATCCCGTGGACATCCTCACCCAGCTCGCGGTGGTGCGGCTCGGCCTGCCGTGGAAACAGGTGTTCGGCCTCGGCACGATGCTCGACACGGCCCGCTTCCGCTCCCTCATTGCCGAAAACCTGAAGCTCGCCCCGACGCAGGTGAAGGCGCTCATCCTCGGCGAACACGGCGACACGATGGTGCCCGTCTGGTCCAGCGCCACCGCCGCCGGTCTCCCGCTCGACAAGTTTCCCGGCGTGACGCCCGCCTGCCAGCAGCAGGTCTTCGAGCGCACCAAGACCAGTGGCGCCGAGGTCATCCGCCGCAAGGGCGGGGCGGGGTGGGCGGTTGCCGCCACCATTGCCGAGGTCATTCACGCCGTAGCCCTCAATCGCCGCCAGCTCCTGCCCGTGTCCTCGCTGCAACAGGGCGCCTACGGCCTGCGCGACATCGCGATCAGCGTGCCGACCATCGTGGGCCGGGCCGGCGTGCTCAGCCACGTGGAACTGCCCCTCTGGCCGAGGGAACAGCAGGGCCTTCAGGCCAGCGCCCGCGCCCTCGCGGACATCTGGTCCAAGGTGAAGCCCAAGGCCTGAGTCGCCGGGCGCTATTCCGCTCCCCCGCGGCGCGCCCGCTGCCGCCACTCGCGCGGCGGGAGGCCGAAATGCGCCGCGAAGGCGGCCGAGAGGTGGAACGCCGAGCTGAAGCCCAGCCGGTCCGCGACCTGCTTGATGGTCTGGTCCGTGCCCCCGAGCAGGCGCTGCGCCCGCTGCAACCGCACGCGCGCCTGGTATTGCTGCGGCGACAATCCCGTGCGCCGCACGAATTCCCGCCGGAAACTCGAATACGCCACGCCCAGCTCGCGCGCGAGTTCCGGCAAGGGGCGGGGCGGACCGTCCTCCTCCATCAGCCGGCGCGCCCGGGCCACGGCCACGGCCACCGGCTTGCTCTCCGCGGGATCCGGCCGCGCCTGCTGCAGGAGGGACAGCACGCCCAGGGCGCCGGCGGACAATTCCGATTCCATCGCATCCGCGTCCTGCCGCAGCCAAGCATGGATGCGGTCCAGCCGCGCTTCCATTTCCTCGGGCGAGGCGACGGCCACCACCGCGCCAGCCGGCGTCAACACCTTGGCCTGCATCAGCTGCCGGGGCACCGGGCCGCCGAATTCCACCCACTGCTCCGTCCAGCCCGTCGCCGGATCGGGCCGGTAACGATGCCACACGCCGGGAAACAACAGCAGCGCGGTGCCGGCGACCACGCGCTGCGCGCCGGTTGCTTCCGACTCGAACTCGCCCGCACCCTGCGCCACGTGCACGACCTGGAACGCCGCGAGCACGCGCCCGTTGTGCCACGCAAAGGAATGGTCCGCCGGATGCCCGGCGGGCGGGTAGGGGTCCCCGGCCCGAACCCGGATCACCCCGCCACCCGTCACCACCACGCCCCAAAGCGCCGCCTCGGCGTGGGGCAGGACGTAGCGGAAAAAGTCGGCGGGGGGGCGCGGCATAGTGGGCAATTTCTGTATGTTTTGGAGCAGGTTGTCGATTCCCGGCCGCGCCTGCCTATGGTAATCTCCTTTTTCACCCCCAAGCTCCGCGTCATCAAATTTCGTATGACGCCTTGCGCTTAATCCTCAACCTCCGACTCAAACTCAGCGTATGGCGAAGCCACTCCATTGCGCGGCGGTCGATCTCGGTGCCACCAGCGGCCGGGTCATCCTCGGCACGTGGGCAATGAACCGTCTCACGCTGAAGGAAGTCCACCGCTTCCCCAACAGCCTGCGCTCCGCCGGCGGCCACGATTACTGGGACATCCCCGGCCTCTGGGCCGAGGTGCAGACCGGCCTCCGCGCCGCGGTCGCCGCGCTGCCGAAGGGCGCGACGCTCGCCTCCGTCGGCGTGGACACCTGGGGCGTGGACTACGTCCTCACCAACGACGCGGGCCGCATCGTCTTCCCGACGCACGCCTACCGCGACGCCCGCACGCAGGCGCCGATGGAGCACCTGAAGAACACCCGTGCCGCCTACGACCGCATCTACGCGGCCACCGGCATTCCGGCCGTCTTCTACAACAGCTCGTTCCAGCTCGCCGAGACGGTCGAGAGTTGCCCGGCCATCACCGATCTCGCCACGCGCTGCCTCTTCCTGCCCGACTATTTCAATTTCCTGCTCTCGGGCAAAATGGCCAACGGCTTCTCCATCGCGAGCACGACGCAGCTCCTCGACGTGAACGGCGACGACTGGTCCCGCCCCGCGCTCGACTACTTCCGCGTGCCGCCCGTTTGGCTCACCAAACCGGTGCGCTCCGGAACGAAGTTAGGAAAGGTAGGGCCCGACCTCCGGGCGGGCCGCCCCGCTCTCGCCGACACCCAGGTCATCGCGGTCCCCGGCCACGACACGACCTGCGCCTACGACGCCATGCCGGCCGCCACCGACGGCGCCGACATCTTCCTCAGCTCCGGCACCTGGTCACTCGTCGGCTTCGAAAGCGACAAACCGCTCCTCGGTGCCGAGGCCCTCGCCGCGCGCGTCGCCAACGACCGCACCGGCCGCGGCGAATACCGCCCGCTCGTCAACGTCATCGGCCTCTGGCTCCTCGAAGGCACGCTGAAGGACTTCGCCTCGCGCCCGAAAAACGACCGCGAATGGGCGGCGTTGATCAAGCAGGCAGGAGCGATCAGCAGTCAGCACCCAGCAGTCAGCACGAAACGGGATCGCTCGGGATCCTCAGGTTTCAGGTCTCAGGTTTCAGGTTTCGGGTCGCTCCTCGACGTTACGGACGTCGCCTTCGCCAATCCCACATCCATGAAGGCCGCGATCGACGCCCAGCTGAAGCGCCGCGGGCTCAAGGCCCCGCGCGACCTTGCCGGCTATGTGCGCCTGATCTGCGATTCGCTCGGCCGCGGCCACGCCGACGTCATCAAGACCTTCGAGAAACTCTCCGGCCGCAAGTTCGCGCGCATCCTCATGGTCGGCGGCGGCTCGAAGAATTCGCTCCTCTGCCAGGCCACCGCCGACGCCTCCGGCCTGCCCGTGCACTCCTTCGCACTCGAGGGCTCCGTCGTCGGCAACCTCGCCAACCAGCTCATCGCGCTGAAAGCCGTTAAAAACCTCGCCGCCTTCCGCGCGAGCCTCGCGACCGATCTCAAGCAAACGGTCTACAAACCTGAATCCAACACAAAGTAGCCAAGCAGCAAAAGGCGGCTCTTCGCTGCTTTGCTCCTTGGTGTAAGAAAATCTCCCCATGCCCTCCTCCAAACAAATTTCCGCCGCCTATTCGCTCGCCCGCCAGCGCTACGCCGATCTCGGCGTGGACACCGAGGCCGCCATCCGCGCCGCGCTCCGCATTCCCGTTTCCCTCCATTGCTGGCAGGCCGACGACGTGCGCGGCCTCGAGACGCCCAAGGACGGCATCGCCGGCGGCGGCATCATGTCCACGGGCGGCTATCCCGGCCGCGCGCGCAACGGCGACGAGATGCGCGCCGATCTCGACCAGGTCCTGAAGCTCCTCCCCGGCAAGCAGCGGCTCAACCTCCACGCCTTCTACGCCGAGACCGGCGACCAGCACGTGGACCGCGACGAACTCGCGCCCGAGCATTTCGCCCGCTGGCTCGGCTGGGCCAAGTCCCGCCGCGTCGGCCTCGACTTCAACCCGACCTACTTCGCGCACGAACTGGCCAACTCCGGCTACACGCTCTCCAGCGCCGACCCCGCCGTCCGCAAGTTCTGGATCCGCCACGGTCGCGCCTGCCGCCACATCGCCGAGAGCTTCGCGAAAACCCTCGGCACGCCCAGCGTGCACAACCACTGGATCCCCGACGGCACCAAGGACGCCCCGGCCGACCGCTTCGGCCCGCGCGAGCGCCTCGCGGAGGCCTACGATGCCATCTTCGCCGACAAATCCGTGAACCGGAAACTCTGCGTTGACGCCGTCGAGGGGAAGCTCTTCGGCCTCGGCTCCGAGGAATACGTCGTCGGCTCGCAGGAGTTCTATTCCAACTACGCGCTCAGTCGCGGCCTCGTGCTCTGTCTCGACCTCGGCCACTACCACCCGACCGAGTCCGTGGCCGACAAGGTCTCGTCGCATCTCGCCTTCCACGAAAAGCTCCTCCTCCACACCTCGCGCCCCATCCGTTGGGACAGCGACCACGTCGTCATCCTCGACGATGCCGTGCGCAACCTCTTCCTCGAAATCGCCCGCGGCGACGCCTGGGGCCGCGTCTATGTCGCGCTCGATTTCTTCGACGCCTCGATCAACCGCATCGCGGCCTACGTCACCGGCACGCGCGCCACGCGCCAGGCCATCCTCTGCGGCCTGCTCGATCCGTCCGCCGCGCTCCAGACGGCCGACGCCTCGGGCAAGGGCCACGAGCGCCTCGCGCTGATGGAGCTCACCCGCTCGCTCCCGTGGGGCGCGGTCTGGGACGAACTCTGCCGCCGCGAAGACGTCCCCGCCGGCGCCGACTGGCTCGCCGACGTCGCCCGCTACGAAAAGCAGGTCACCTCCAAGCGGGCTTGAACACCAAGGAGCAAAGCAGCCAAGGCCCCGACTTCGCTCCTTCGCTGCTTTGTGTAAATTCTCCTTTGGCTCGAAAAAGCCACCAAACGCGCAGCCATTCTCCCACCATTAATGCACACTAAGTCCTCACTAATCATTAGTGGTCCATTAGTGAAAATTAGTGGTTAACCCTGCCTTGGTCCCATCCGTGTTTATCCGTGTGATCCGTGGTTAAACCTCCCTCGCCATGAATTCTCCCAGTTCCAACCCCGACGTCGTCCTCATCGGCAGCGGCGTCATGTCCGCCAATCTCGGCGCGCTGCTCAAGCGCCTCGATCCGTCGCTTTCGATCCAGTGCTTCGAGGCGGCCGACGAGCTGGCCTACGAGGCTTCCAACGGCTGGAACAACGCCGGCACCGGCCACGCGGGCATCTGCGAGATCAGCTACACGCCCAAGCCAGCCGACGGCAGCCCGGTCAAGGTCCAGAAGGTCATCGATATCTTCCAGGAGTTTGAGCAGACGCTCCAGTTCTGGGCCTATGCCATCGGCACCGGCATGATCGATTCGCCCAAGGACTTCATCAACCCGGTCCAGCACATCAGCTTCGTGCACGGCGACGACCAGGTGGCCTTCCTCAAGTCGCGCTACGCCGGCATGTCGGCGCACCACTTCTTCAAGGAGATGGAGTTCACCACCGACCCGAAGAAGATCGGCTCCTGGGCCCCGCTGCTCACCGAGGGCCGCGATCCGTCCGTGCCGATCGCCGCGACCAAGATGGACGGCGGCACCGACATCAATTTCGGCAACCTCTCCCGCAAGCTCCTCGCCTGGCTCGCCGCGCAACCCGGCTGCGGCGTCACCGCCAGCAGCAAGGTCATGGACCTGAAGAAACAGCCCAACGGCCGCTGGGCCGTCACTGTCCATAACCGCAAGACCGGGGCCGAGCACACGGTCACCACCAAGTTCGTTTTCGTCGGCGCCGGCGGCGGCAGCCTGCGGCTGTTGCAGCTCGCCGGCCTGCCCGAGGCGAAGGGCCTCGGCGGTTTCCCCATCGGCGGCCACTGGCTCGTGTGCGACAAGCCCGAGATCGTGGCGCGGCACCAGGCCAAGGTTTACGGACAAAATCTCCCCGAGGCGCCGACCATGGCCGTGCCGCACCTCGACCAGCGCATCCTCGACGGCAAGAAGACGCTCCTCTTCGGGCCCTTTGCCGCGTGGACCACGCGCTTCCTGCACCGCACCGGCAGCTGGACCGACCTCCCGCGCTCCGTGCGCCCCCACAACGTGATGACGCTACTCAAGATCGCCGCCACGAATTTCCCGCTCGTGCGCTACCTCATGCAGCAGGGCACGCAGAGCATGGCCGACCGCATGCGCGTCATGCACATCTTCTATCCCAACGCCAAGGCCGAGGACTGGAAACTGGTGGACGGCGGCATCCGCGTGCAGGCGATCAAGAAGACCGACGGCGAGGCCGGCATCGTGCACTTCGGCACGGAGGTCCTCACCAGCGCCGACAAATCCATGTCCGCCCTGCTCGGCGCCAGCCCCGGCGCCAGCGTCTGCGTGAACATCGTCACCGAGGTTATCCGGAAAAGCTTCCCGCATCTCACCGAAGGCGAAGCCGGCATCAAGCGCCTGCAGGAGCTGATCCCGACGTATGGCGTGGATTATCGCGACCCGCAGCACGCCGCGAAGTTCAACACGCTGGCCGTTGAAGCGCGCAAAACCCTCAAGCTGGTTTGATGGAGGGCCCAGCTCCCGCTGGGCTGCGCCTTGTGGTGAAACCTGCGCTCCGCGCGGGTTGGTTCGATCAAATGCATTTGAGCCACACGGAGCGCAACGCGCGGAGATGGTCAGGCCGCAGGCTTGGCCCCGGAGGGGTGACTGCGCGGGCGCCCGGTGGGCAGCGAAGGAACATAAAGGCACGAGAAGTCACAAAAATATCCAATCGGATCGCCCCCCTTTTCGTGTCTCTTTGTGCCTTTTCGTGGCCCTCTGACCTCCGGCTCCTGATATCAGCCCCGCCCTCCGCCGCGTCCCTTAATCGGCCCGCAGGGCGACGATCGGGTCCACGGTCGCGGCGCGGCGCGCGGGGAGCCAGCTGGCCAGGCCGGCGACCAGCAGCAGCGTCGCGCTCACGGCAAGATACGACAGCGGATCAGTGGCCGAGATGTCGAACAACAGCGCCTGCAGCGAGCGCGTGAGGAACCACGACCCGACCAGCCCCAGGGCGAGACCGCTCGCGGTCTTCCAGATGCTCTGGTGCAGCACGAGGGTCACGATCTGCGCGCGGGTCGCGCCCAGCGCGCCGCGAATGCCGATCTCCCGCGTGCGCTGGCTGACATCGTAGGCGAGCACGCCGTAAAGGCCGATGGCGGCGAGCAGCAGCGCGAGCCCCGAAAACACCGCCAGCAGCAGCATGATCCCGCGCCGGGGCAGCAGCATGCTGTCGATGCCTTCCTGCAGCGACCCCGTGGCGTAGAGCGGCAGCGTCGGGTCGATGGCGCGCAGCTTGGTCCGGATGTCCCGCAGGATGTCGGCCACCGGCCGCGACGACCGCACGACGATGTTGAAGCCCGGCGTCTGCCCGCCGGTGGTGGGCAGGAAAATGAACGGCAGGCTGTCGCGCTGTTCCAGGCCGCGCAGATTGGCGCGATTCACCACGCCCACCACCCGGGGCCAGACGTAGGTCGCCGGGCGCTCTCCCGCGCCGGGGCCGAGCTCGCGGCCGAGGACGATGCGGTCGGCGGAGTAGCGTTCGACAAAAGCCTGGTCCACCACGACCACCGGGTTTTTGGAAAAATCATCGGCTTCGGTGAACGTGCGGCCCTCGAGCACCCGCATGCCCATGGCGGCGAAGAACTCCGGCGAAACAGGATAGATGTAAGCCAGGGGCGGGGTCTCGCCGGCCCGGTGCGGATCGTCGCGCATGGTGAAGGCCACGCTCGTGATGTTGGGCACCAGCACGAAGCCGCCGACCTGTCCCGCGGCTTCCACACCGGGGATTTCGCGCAGGGCCGCCTGGATCCGGCGCTGGACATCGAGGTTCGCCTCCCGTTCGCGATAGCGCGGCGGCAGCGCGATCCGACCCTGCACGATGCGCGTGGCGTCGAAACCGGGATCCACGGCAAGCACCTTGGCAAAGCTGCGGATCATCAGCCCCGCGCCCACCAGCAGCACCGTCGCCACCGCCACCTGGGTGATCACGAGCAGGCCGCTCGCGGTCCGGCCCCCGCCGCCGGCCGTGGCCGTGCGGCTGTCGTTCAGGCGCAGCCCGGTGCGCCACAGCAGCAGGTGGGGCAGCAGGCCGATGACGACGGCGATCACCGCGGCCGCCGCGACCACCGCGCCGACCACGGACCACGGCAAGGTCACGGGCGGCGCCATGCGCGAGAGGAGGGGCAGGTAGTTGTTGAACACGCGGATCGCCCCGACCGCGAAACCGAGGCCCGCGAGGGTCGCCGCGCCCGTCAGGACGGCGCTTTCCACCAGCACCTGGCGCAGCAGGGTCAGTTGTCCGGCCCCGAGCGCCACGCGGATGGCGAGTTCGGAGCGCCGGGCGTTCATGCGGGCGAGGAAGAGGTTCACCACGTTGACACCGCCGATGAGGAGCACGAGGAGCGCGCCGCCCTGCAACAGCCACAGGAGCTTCATGTCGCCGACCACCTCGCCCGGCCCGAGCGGCGTCGCGGCGAGACGGTAACCGCCGTCGTCGAGAAAGGTGCGCAGCTGCGGGCTGGCCTGCTCGTTGCGGAAGCGGCGCTCGAGCGCCGTGAGCTGTTCGAGCCCGGCGGTGATCGTCACCCCCGGCCGCAGGCGGGCATACAGGATGCAATCGCGGGTATAGCGGGCCTCGGGCCGCAGCCGGTTGGGCGAGGGCGCGTAGGGTTGGAAGAAGCACGTGGGCTTGGACAGGACCGCCACGCTGGGCGGCGCCACACCCACGATCGTGTAGTCGAGCCCGCCGGCATGAAAGACGCGGCCGATGACGCCCGGGTCGCCCTGGTAGTGGCTTTGCCAGAAGTCATACGAGACGACCAACACGCGGTCGCGGCCCGGTGTCTCCTCCTCGGGCGTGAAGAACCGCCCGAGCAGCGGTTTGACCCCGAGCAGGTCGAAGTAGTCGGCCGACACCCAGTCGTTGGGGATGCGGATCGGCGTCTCCTCGTTGTCGAGGGTGATGTTCTGGTGCTGGATCACGGCGAACCCTGCAAACAGGTCCGCGTGTTCCTTGAAGTCGCGGTATTGCGGCATGCTGCCCTGCGCGACCTGGCCGGCGTTCTTGTCGGCCACGTTCGTGACGATGTAGAGGCTCGCGGGATCGGGGAAGGGCAGCGGCTTCAGGACCAGCGCGTGGAGGGCCGAGAGGATGGCGGTGTTGGGACCGATGCAGACGAGCAGCGTGCAGCCCACCGCCAGGCTGAAGCCCGGCGCCCGGCGCAGGGAGCGCAGCGCAAAGGTCAGGTCGCTCCGCCAGGCATCCAGCCAGCGTCCAAGCAGCGTGGGGTTCGGGGACATGCGGCGACCGCAGAGATGACCGGGTCCCGCCCCCGGTGCAATCCCGGAGGGAATCGACGACGGACCAAGGACGACGGACCAAAGACTACTGTCTTCTGACCTCCGACCTCTGACATCAGACTTCCCCCTCCCGCCTTCTTCCCTCTTCCTTCAGGTTTCACACCCTCACACCCTCAGGTTTCCATGTCGTCCCGACTCCTCACCATCGTCCCGCCGATGCCGGGTGCCGAGCGCCGGTTCCAACCGTTCGTGGATTTCGTGCACACCTGCGGGTGGGAGACGGAGTTCGTGCGCCTCGACTTCGGCCACCGGCGTCCGCCGTTCGGCGACAACGCGATCTTCCCGCAGGTGGATGCCCAGACGGCGGGCAAGGTCGTGCTGGGTTTCTCCCTCGGCGCGCTCTACGCCCACCTCGGCGCTCTGCGCGCCCGGCACCTGATCCTCGGCTCGATCTCGCCCTTCTTCCTTGAGGACGACGACGAGCCCCAGCGCTGGATGGTCTCCTATACCGCCGGCAACGCCGCCACCCCCGCCGATATCCTCGTCGGCGCCCTGGAAGACGCCCAGATGCACCGCCGCGCGACGGCCGTCCGGGATTTCTATCACCGGCACACCTACACAAGTGTGGCCGAAGCCGAGCACGAACTCTGGCATCCGAACTACCTGCAGGCGATCAAGACGGCCCTCGACCGGCTACCGATCAAGCCGTTGCCATCGGCTACAAAAGACGCACACTCCCGGTCCTGAGTCCGTCTCGGGCTCCCACTCCTTGAACTCCACGAAGACCAGCTTCGCACCTTGGGCCCGGTTCGTGGTGCTTTCGACGCTCTGGGCGGGCTTGTTCGCGGCAACGTTGTGCGCCCAGGGCTTGGATCCCGCCGGAGGGGCGCAGCTGCAGCTCAGCATTTACTCCGGCAGACCCGATCCCCGGTGCGAACTCACGCCCGGGGACTTGAAGGAGATCCGGGAGCTGATCGAAAAGCTGCCAGTGGACGAGGAGCCTGAATACGCGGAGGCGGCACCGTCGAGACTCGGCTACTGCGGTTACCTGCTCGGGCCGATTCCCGCCGGCAAAGAAGGGCAGTATCACCTGCTGCGGGTTTACCGCACCGGGGTGGAGCTGCAGACATTTTTCCGCGAGGAATCGCGGTCCGAAGTGGTCACGCTGCTGGACAAGCCCCGCGCCCTGGAGTCGCTGCTGACCCGGATCATCGCCCGCGAGGTGGAGATTTCCCCGAATTCCAGGCAGGAGATTGCCTCCGGGGTGGATCGCCGGAGAAAAATCCCCAAGCCCCAAGACCAACGGTAGAGAACACGCCTAGCGTCGCCTCCTAGCCCAGCCAGCGCAGTCTAGAATCAAGCACGGCGTCCTTAGCTTGGGCTTGCCCGGTGAGCAGCGGCGCAATCAGGGCGCAGGCCTGGCGGAGTCTTTCATCGTGCGTTCCGCGGATCAGCTTCCACGGCACGGGTTGCTGCGCCAACGCCGCTTCGAACCAGCCGTGCATCTCGTGGCGGATGTGCTCGCCGTCGCGCAGTCCGTCCTGGACGAACGGAATCTCGTCGCCGGTGAGCAGGTAGAGGTCGCAACGGACGCTGCGACCGAGGGCGTCAACTTCGGGGCTGGGCGCGCCCACATAGCGGCGGTGCCATAGCCCGGTGGCGAAGGCGTTGGTGTCGCAGATCAGGACCTTGTTGGCCCGCCGCGCCGCCTCGTTTTCGCGGCGCGTCTGTTCCCGGGCGATATGCACGAACTCCGGTGTCGTCCACGCGGCGTCGCCCTGCGCCTGCTTGGCCTGCGAATACTCCCGGCCGTATACCTCGACCCAGCAGGTCTGCCAGGCCTCGGCCAGCGCCCGGGCCAGCGTGGTGGTGCCGGTGGATTCGGCCCCCAGCACGCACACGCGGCGCGCGAACCAGCCCCGCACGGGCGGCTCGATGAACTCCCAGTTGTCGTAGGGCGCATGGCGCACCGCGGTGCCGGAGACCGGACGGCGGCTACGCTCCGGATCCACCGAGACGTGTCGCGATCCCATCAACGCTGCATAGCGGTCGCCGTAGTTCTCCGACGTGAACACCGCGTCGGGCGCCCGCCCGAGCCAGCGAAGCGTGTTGGTGGCCCACACCCGCGAGTCGTTTTCATCGTAGCGATCGTCGATCAGCATCACCTCCGCCGTCGGGTGGATTTCGCGCAGCCACTGCTGCCGTAGTTCGCCGGGGATCGGATCCGATGGCTTGCCGCAGACAATCACCACCACGTGTTCCGATTGGTCGGTCGCGGTGTCGATCAGCAGCTTATGGCCCCGATGCGGCGGGAGAAACTTGCCGATGACGAGGCCGAGTCCGAATTTCATGACGTGAGGGTCGGTCCACGCAGGCTGCGCCGCCACTCCCGGAGCCCGATCAGGCACATGGTCAGGAATACCGCGTAGAGCAGGGCGGTGAGCGGCAAGTCGCGAGATAGGTAGAGCGGCACATAGATCACGTCTGCGGTGATCCACAGGAACCAGTTTTCGAGCCGCTTCCGGCAGAGGAGGTATTGGGCCGCGAGGCTGAGCACCGTCGTGAGCGAATCCCAAAAGGGCGCGGCGCCCGACACGACGATCAGGACCTCGCGCAACGCCCAGGTGCCGAGCGGCACCGCGCAGGCCAGGACGATCCACTCGGTGCGCGTCGTGCGCGTCACGGGCAGCCGGTCGAGCGTGCGCCCGCCGTTCAGCCACAGCACCCAGCCGTAGACCCCGAGGGCGAAGTAGATGACCTGCAGGCCCATGTCGGCGTAGAGCCGGCTCTGGAGAAAGAGCACGAAGAACACGACATTGTTGGCGAGGCCGATTGGCCAGTTCCACAGGTGCTCGCGCACCACGAGCCAGACGCAAGCCCCGCCGGTGGCGAAGCCCCAGGCCTCAGTCACGGAGATGGGCCACCACTTGAACACGGAAGCGGCGACGACCAGACCGGCGACCACCGGCAGCGCCACGACCTCAGCGGGCCGGAGGCCCCACCGGAGTCCCGGGCGATGGGTGGATGTCGCAACAGCGTCCAAGGCGCCCAGCAAAAGAGGTTTCCCCGGCGTGCCAAGCCTCGCCGCGGTCGGTGAATGGCTTTGGTGGCGCGGTTTCGTCGGTTGCCAACTCAGTCAAGAATCAAGACCTGACGTGTCTTGATCGGCCCTTGTAAAACCATAACGGGAATATCGAAGCTTCCTGTGTGAGTGCGTCGTCATCAAGATGATGTTCTCTCATGGCGGAAGCCGCACATAAAAAAGGACGCGCCCTCGAAAAGGCGGTGATGTTCATACAGCACATCATCCTGAAATCGGAGCCTTCGCTAGCGGGCGTGAAATTTAAGATCGAGACGAACTCTATCCGCATCGTGAAGGGAGTGCGGCACGAACTCGACGTTGTGGTGCGCATCAATCCCGATACGCCCTACGAAGCGCTCTGGATTTTCGAATGCAAGAATTGGAAGAAGACCGTCGGGAAGAACGAGGTAATCGTTTTGACCGAAAAGGTGAGTGCGGTTGCGGCAAACCGCGGTGTGATCGTCGCTCGAAAATGGTCACCCAGCGCGGAGGCTCAGGCGAAGCTCGATTCACGGATCATGCTTTCTCGCTGCGACGCCGATTTTGAAATCCCTTTCGATCCGAGCCAAATGGTCCTCAATCAAAAAACCCTCGAACGGACCGAGGTCTTGGTAAAAGTTGTTCCCGATGGTTGGCAAAAAATGTCGATGGACGATGGCTGGATTTATAACGGTCAATCACTGATCCTCCGGGATTTACTTTTGCGGGAAGCAATTGCCTCCGTGGATAAAAAGATCAAGTCCGAGCAAACCCGCTTCAATCTTGAGGGGGTCCACACGGACAAAGTCGTCACCGAAGTCTCCTTCGAGCCAGGGCAGCTGCGTCATCCGCCATACGAAATCTTGCGCATGCGCTTGACCACGAAGTTCTCCGTTCTCAGTTACAAGCCGATCCTCGAATCGCACTTTGCTTTTCCCGGACAGGGGCTCGTGTTCAATTTCGCACCCTTCCATGACGAACGCACTGGGCACCGCTTCGAAACTCAGATGGCGATCACTTTCGACGACAAACCGCCAAAGGCCAAACAGAACACGCCAGGTCTAGACTCTTGACTGAACGGTCAGACGGTAGCGGTCAGTTCTTGGGTTTCGGCGGGCTGACCGCGTGTTCCCGGCTTGTTCCAAAAGTCAGTCCTTCACCGGCACGTAGTCCTCGGGGCTGAAGGCGGGGGTGCTCACGGCGTAGAATTCGAGGGCGCTGTCGGGGGCGGCGGTGATTGCGTGGCGGACCTCGGGGGCGAGGAAGACGATCGTGCCGGGCTCGACGGGCGAGGTTGTGGCAGAATTGCGGCACTGCCACGCGGGCGCAAAAAAGGGGCCGGCGGGTGCCGGCCCCGAAGAAAACCGCGGGAGGGTGGTTCTTACCGCTTGAACAGGGCGTCCACCGACCACTTGCCGCCGCCGAGGATCAGGAGCGCCACGACGATGCCGAGCGCGAGCAGGTGGAATTCCACGCCCTCGCCCTTCTGGTTCCCAAACCAGTTCATGAAAAATCCGTTGGACCAGTGCTGGGCCGCGGCCACGACCATGACGCCGCCGACGCCGAGCGCGGCCACGCGGGTGCCGAAGCCGGCGATGAGCAGCAGGCCGCCGACGGACTCGGCGAGGATCGCGAGGAAGGCGAAGATCCACGGGGCGCCGATCTGGCCGGTCAGGTAGCCCATGGTGCCCTTGAAACCGTAGCCGCCGAACCAGCCGAGGGTTTTCTGCAGGCCGTGGGGGAGGATCATGAAGCCAAGCGCCAGCCGCAGGACGGTTGCCGCGAGGGAGTCGCCGGTGGCGACGAGGGAGGAGAGGAGACTGGATAGTTGCATACACAACTAAATTCATTAAAGTGATTGCGTATGCAACTAAAATCTTCGGGAATCTTCCCCATGAAGCCCAACCTGCCCGAGGGCCACCTCCTCGCCTGGCGCCATTATTACCCCTCGTTCTGGCGCATCCTGGCCGCCATCGAGGCGGATCTGGCCGCCGCCGGCCTGCCGTCCCTCAGCTGGTATGACGCCCTTTACGAGCTCTACCTCGCGCCCGGCCGGCACTTGCGCATGAACGAGCTGGCGCGCCACGCCCTGCTCAGCCGCAGCGGCCTGACCCGGTTGGTGGACAAGCTGGAGAAGGAAAAGCTCATCGAGCGCCGCTCCTGCCCGTCCGACGGCCGCGTGCAGCACGCCCAGCTGACCGACAAAGGGGTCGAGATGCTGCGCAAGATCTGGCCGGTTTACCGCGCGGGCATCGCGAAGTATTTCGCGGCCCACCTGACCGACGCCGAGGCCGCCCAGATTGAAGCATCCCTGGGCAAGATCGTCCGGGCGATGGAACCGCCGGCCGGTGGCACCCCGGAATAGGGCGGCCTGACGCCGTCGGGCGTTTACCGCTTATCTCAAGGGAGTGATCGGCATCGGTGCGGTGAAGTGGCCAAAACAAATACGTCAGGCCTCGGGTTTCAGCGGGCTGACCGCACGTTTTTTGTATGCCTAGCTGGCTAGTCTTTCACCGGCACGTAGTCGTCGGGTGAAGGCGGGGGTGCTCACGGCGTAGAACTCAAGGGCGCTGTCGGAGAGGAAGGAGAAGGCAGGAAGGAGGAGGGGGCAAGGAAGAGGGCA
>CBINOW010000095.1:0-18782 GCA_966252395.1 uncultured Oleiharenicola sp.
CCCGGTTGGTATAACACCATCGCCTTCACCAAGGCCGCCCACGCCGCCGGACTCTACGCCAAGAACCTCAACGGCGACGCCTTTTCCGACGACATCAAGAAGCAGGCGCTCGACCTCATCGCCAAGGATCTCGGCCAGGTGGATCTGGTCGTCTATTCCCTTGCCTCGCCCCGCCGCCAGCACCCGCGCACCGGCGCCGTCCACAAATCCACGCTCCAGCCCATCGGCGCGCCTTACACCAACAAGACGGTGGACACCGACAAGGGCATCGTCAGCGAGGTTACCATCCAGCCCGCCGATGAAGCCGGCATCGCCGACACCATCGCCGTCATGGGTGGCGAGGATTGGGAGATGTGGATGCAGGCCCTCAGCGACGCCAAACTGCTCGCGCCCGGCGCTACCACCGTTGCCTATTCCTACATCGGACCGGTTCATACTTGGCCGATCTACAAGGACGGCACCATTGGCCGCGCCAAGATCGACCTCGAGCGCGCTGCCAAGGCGATTGACGCCAAGCTCAAGGCCAGTGTCGGCGGCCGCGCCTTTATCTCGGTCAACAAGGCGCTCGTGACCCAAGCCAGCTCGGCCATCCCGGTCGTGCCGCTTTACATCTCAATCCTATACAAGGTCATGAAGGCCAAGGGCATTCACGAGACCACCATCGAGCAGATGCAGCGTCTCTTCGCCACCCAGCTCTATAACGACAACCAGCCCAAGTTCGACAGCGAGGGCCGCGTGCGGGTGGACGATTGGGAAATGCGCGACGACGTGCAGGCCGAGGTCTCGAAGATCTGGCCCCAGTGCACGACCGAAAACCTGGCCGAACTAACCGACATCGCCGGCTACCGCACTGAATTCCTGAAGATGTTCGGCTTCGGCCTGTCCGGCATCGACTACGACGCCGAAGTCGAGCCACACCAGCCGATGCTCTGAGCAGCGGCAGACACCAAAGGTCCAAAAGCCAAATCTCAAAATCCCGCTGCCGCGCGGTTTCAAATCCGGAATTCTTTGGCGTTTGGGAATTTGGAGCCTGGAATTTCTCCATGAGAGTAGTTCTTCAGCGCGTCGCCTCCGCAAGTGTCACGATCGAGGGACGCGTGAGCGGCCAGATTGGCCGCGGATTGCTCCTGCTCCAAGGCATCGAGACGTCCGACACCTCCGCCGACGGCGAGTGGCTCGCGCAGAAAATCACCAAGCTGCGCATCTTCCCTGACGACGTCGGGCAGATGAACCGTTCGGTCGTGGACATCGGCGGAGAGATCCTGCTGGTCAGCCAGTTCACTCTGCACGCGAGCACGGCCAAAGGCACGCGTCCGTCCTTCAACGCCGCCGCCCGTCCCGAGCACGCCCGCCCGCTCTACCAACAGTTCATCACCCAGCTCGGCACCGCACTCGGTCGCCCGGTTCAAACCGGCGAATTCGGGGCCATGATGCAGGTGGCCTTGATGAACGACGGGCCGGTCACGCTGATAATCGATTCCAAAACACGGGATTAACGGCCAAAAAATCCACCTGGCCATGGCACAAATTCCGAACCTGCCTGTCTTTCTCACCACCATGAAATTCCAACTTACCCCCTCTTTGCTGATGGCCGCGGCTCTCGTCGCGTGCTCGGCTCTCATGGCCGAGGACGCCAAGAAGGAGAGTGTCAGCGTCGCCTTCCACGAATCCGACAAGTTCACGGACGCGCGCTCCAGCTTCGGTGGTGAAACCGACAAGCACTACCTGGAGACACTGGCCGCGCACCTGAAAAAGTCGGCCGAAAAGCGTCTGGCGCCGGGTCAGAAGCTGGAAGTCACGTTCACCGACATCGACTTGGCCGGCGACTTCGTTCCGACCAATGCGAATGCGCATGACGTCCGCGTGATCCGGGACATCTGGATTCCCCGGCAGAAGCTGACCTTCCGTCTGCTCGACGAGAGCGGCCAGGTCATCAAGGAAGGCGAACGCCGCCTGAGTGATCTCAACTTCATGAACAATATCGGGATCATCGGTCGCGACGAACCGCTCTTCTACGACAAGGCGCTCCTCACCGACTGGATCGCCAAGGAACTGCGCTCCTGAGCGTAGCACCTTGACCAATCACTCATGCCCGGCCCACCAGCCGGGCATTTTTATTTTAAGGTGCGAACATTCTTGCTCCTGTAGCCCGCTGCGGGAGCAGCGGGACTTCCCGGCGCAGGACAAAGTGCCGGAAGCAGAACCCTTCCAATATCAGTCCTCGAACGACTTCACGCTCACCGAGCGACCGTTGTCCTTCGCCCCGAGCGAAAGGATGAACGGCGCGGCTACCTTGGCCCAAGCCTCCGCCTTCGGATGGGACGAAGCGCCGTCGCTCCAGCACTGACGCAGCATGTCGGTGTCGATCACCCCGGGATTGAGCGGCACCGCCGCCATGCCGGCCGGCAATTCCTGCGCCAAAGCCTGGGTGAGACCCTCGATGGCAAACTTGGAGGCGCAATACGGCGCCACCTCGGGCGACGTGCCGCGCCCCCAGCCCGAACTGAGATTCACGATCACGCCGGACTTTCGCTCGACCATAGGCGGCACGAAATGGCGGATGACGTTGGCCACTCCCTTGATGTTCACATCAATCAGCTTGTTGAACTGCGCGGCCGGCACCTTCCAAAGAGGGGCCGGGTCGTTCATGAGCGCAGCGTTGTTGATGAGTAGGTCGGGCGTCCCGTGCGCCGCCAACGTCTTCTCTGCCCACAGTGCGACCTTGTTCTCCTCGGTCACGTCCACCACGGAAAAATCGTTGGGCGGGGGAAGATCGAAACGCATGGCCAGAATCGCCGACCCGCGCCCGCAGCCAACGACGGTGTGGCCGTTGGCGATATACCATTCAGTCAAAGCGCGCCCGAGTCCGCGCGTGACACCCGTGATGACGATGAGCATGGCGTCATGCTAAGCGCCCAAGCACGAGGGAAGAAAGACCAATCCCGAGGCTACCAACGCCCGGGTTGCGGCGCCAAAGTCAGCGCGACTGCAGCCGGATCTTGTTGAGGCCCTGCTTGCGGCAGGTGTCCATCGCCTGCGTCACGTAGCGCAACGGCGTGTTCTCGTCCGAGCGGATGACGACGGTGATGTCCTTGCTCACGCGCCCGATTTCCTCGACCAGTTGGGAGAGCAGCTCGAAGCTGGCCTGCCGGCCATTCACCTCGACTCCGCCGTCCTTGGTGATGCTGATCGTGAGCGATTCCTTGATCTCGCTCTTGCCGGCCGTCTCCACCTTGGGAAGCGTCAGGTTCATGGTCGTCATCGAGCGAAACTGCATCGTGACGAAGGCAAAGAACACGAGCATGACCAGCACGTCGATCAACGGCAGCAGGTTCAATTCGGGGCGGCGACGCCGCTTGATGAGGAGCCCGCTCATGACTTGGCGTTGGCAGCGAGGACGCGCTCGAGGAGCAGGTCGATTTTCGCGGCGTAGTTTTCGATCTTTCGCTGCAGGTAGCCGGCGGGAACGATCGAGACTAGAGCCACGATCAAACCAATGAGCGTGGCCGACAAGGCCAGGGAAACGCCTTTGGTGAAGGCGGCCGGGTCAGGCAGCCCGGTTTCCGGGGAAATCTGGCCGAACACCCGCAGCAGGCCCATCACCGTGCCGGTGAGACCGAGCATGGGCGCCGCGATGTAGATGACGTCGAGATAGGGAATGCCGCGCTCCATGCGGTTGATCTCCAAACGGGCAAAGGCCTTGACCGCCTCGGGATCGCTTTTGTGGCGTCCGGCATAATCCACGATCCGGGCCATCACGGAATGCCGGCCGCCCTCCGGAATCTTCCCCTCGATGATCTTGTCCACGAGATCGTCGGGCAGAACGGCCTCCTTGCGGAGCGCAAAAAGTCGTTCACAGATGATGTAAACGGCAACGACTGAGCATAGGGAGAGCGGGTAAATGAGCAGGCCGGCGCCCTTGATGATTTCGAACATGGTATTTGGAAGGCAGTGAAGCCGGCTCTATGACGCCTACAAGACGGAAAAGGTTCACCCTCAATCGGCTTTTTTTGGGAAATTCCCCGACTTGAGCCGGGCGACCATGGCCGTGATTTCGCCTTCAACTTGCGATCCCGGCTCAACGCGCAGGGTGCGCCGGGCCCGCTCCACCGCCTGCAAAGCCGCCGGCACCTGGCCTTGGGCTGCCAGATGCATCACAAAGGGCACGACGACGGTGTCGTAAAAATCAATGCCTGCCCCCTGCCCGGTCGTTTCCAAGGTGCGGTTGAAGACCTTGATCTGCGTCGCAAGATCGTCGCTCTGCATGCTGCGCTGCAACGTGGACGCCGCCTGTCCCATGCTCAGGTCCTGACGCGCGGCCTGGTATTTCTTCCCCAGCCGCTGCTCCTCGAACGCCGCGAGGCTTGCCTCCCCCCGCTGACGCAGGACCTCGATCAGGCGGCGGGAAAAATTGATCTCGAGATCAGGGTATTTCTGAAAGGCCAGAACCGCCTCGCGCAGGATCGCCTCCTGCGCCCGCAGGTCCGCGGGGGCTTTGGCCTTCTGTGCCTGAAACAGGATTTCCCAACCGTCCAGATTGCGCCGGTCGCGGTTGACCGATTCGCGCGCGGCCTTGAGCGCGAGGTCGAAACGGCCCTCGCGCAGGTAATCGCCCGCGAACTCGGCGTGCATCACCGAAAGCTTGTAGGTCGGTAGCGCGCGGAAACGCTCGGTGATGAACAACAGCTCGTGATCGTTGATGTTGCCCCAGGTCTGCGGATCAAACGCAAGACCGGTCACAAACTTCTGCTCCGCGTAGCGTCCGCAATCGAGCTGCCAGCGCTGATTCGCATCAAGGAAACCGAACCAAGCATGCCGGCCGTCGAGCCCCGCACCGCGAAACATGATCGTGGGGATGCCCTTGGCCTTGCCCGCGGTGCTGGCGAAGTAGGCTTGGTCCACGCAGATCCCGCCTTGCTGCAGAATCACCGGCAACGTGTAGGCGTTGCCCGGCCAGCTGTATTGGTTGGCGGCCACGCGGTCCTTGCGATACTTGATCAGGTCGTAGGCTTGGCCGAGGTTCGCCAAACCCGGCGCCACGTTCTTGCGCGCCCAGTCGAGCTCGGTGAACGGCGCCACGATATCCACGAGAAACTTGAGCTCGCTCGCCGGCAACCGGCCGAGCTTGTGCGCGGTGCCGTTGGCGCGGTCCAGCCGCGCAAGGTAACCGAATAGCTGCTCGGGCGGTGGTGGTTTTCTCGGCAGCAGCATCGCGGAGACCTGCCCGTGCGGCCATTGCGGCGAAGGCGGCACGTCGTGCACGACCGCCACGGCGAGCGCGAGCGAGGGATACGCCGCAAACAACGCCGGCTCCTTCTGCTGCACCGCCTGCAGAATCGCCAACACCTGCGCGGGGTTGTCGAGTGGCGAAAGGAGTTGGAAGAATTCCTCGGAGAGCGCGGCGTTGCCCAGCAGGGCCAGCTGCAGCTCGCGCGTCAGGCCGGCAGCCAGCGAGCCGGCGCGGTATTCGTAGCTGCCTGCCATGTTGGGGTGAGCGACCTGCGCCTTCTCGACGGCCTTGATCCAGTCCTGAATGGCCTTCTGGTAAGGCGTGCCCAACAGCCGTGCCCACCGATAGAGGTAATACCATTGGGAAGCGTAGCCGCTGTTGCTCTCGTAGGCCTGCTGCGCGCCCGCCCGCAGCCCAGGCATCACCGTGCCCCAGCCCTGGGCCGTGGCCCGGTCCACCAGTGACGCGACGCGTGCCGGTGTCGGCGCGCGGGCCAGTTCTTCCGCGGGGATGGCTCCGGTTTCCTGGGCCGCAAGCGGCGCAAGGAACAGCAGTCCGATGAACAGGCAGCGCATCAACACGCCGTCAGCAAAGCGCAGCGGCTTCATGCCAGCAAGCGGGACTTCAGGACCGCGCCAGCGGCAGGCTGGGCATGACTTCGAGTCCGAGTCCGAGTCCGTCGGCCCGCACCCCGCCCGGCTCGCGTTCCGCGTAGGCGGCAAACGCGATCATGCCGGCGTTGTCGCCGGTGTGCTGGGGCTGCGCCCGCAGGAACGCGACATTCTGCGTCGCCGCCAGTTGCTCGAGTTCGCGCTGCAGGGTCTTGTTGTTGGCCACGCCGCCGGACAGGCCGAAGCTGCGATAGACGCCATGGCCTGAGCCGGTCGAAGGGCCACGTTCCAGCGCAAGACGGCTTTTGCGCACCAGCGCATCAAACACCGCGGCCTGATAGCTGGCGCAGAGATCGGCTTTGCGCGCCTCGACGTCTGCGGGCTGCATTTTCTCCAGCTGATAACGCAGGCTGGTCTTCAATCCGGAGAAGCTGAACTCCAGCGTCGAGCGCTGCGCCACCGCCTTGGGAAAAGCGAACGCGGTCGCCTTCCCGGCCGCGGCAAGTTTCTCCACCTGCGGTCCGCCCGGATAACCGAGACCGAGCAGCTTGGCACCCTTGTCGAGCGCCTCGCCCGCAGCGTCATCCATGGTCGAGGCCAGCAACGTGATGCGCCGATCCTCGTCGAGGGAGAAGAGCGCCGTGTTACCACCCGAGACGAGCAGCCCGAGATGCGGCAGCAGCTTGGCAAACTCGGCGTCGAAGGCCGCCTGATTGGCCGCATGCAGGGCGATGAACGGGGAAAATGCGTGCGCCCGCAGGTGGTTGACGCCTACGACCGGCACGCTCCAAGCGAGGCCGAGGCTCTTGCCCGCTGCCAAGCCCATCGCCAGACAGGCAGCCAATCCAGGGCCCTGTGTGACCGCGATGCGTGTCACTCGCGTCGCAGCGGCGGTGGCCAGGGCTCTTTCCAGCAACGGGCCAAAGTGCGCGAGATGTTCGCGGCTGGCGAGATCGGGCACCACGCCGCCGTAGGCCTCATGCAGCGCGATCTGGCTGTGCACCCATTCGCCCCGGATGCCCACCGCCGGGTCAAAAAAAGCGACCGCCGTCTCGTCGCACGAACTCTCAAGGGCGAGAATCATTTTCCTGTCGCCAGCACGCCCGCGAGGACTTCCTCGGCCGCAGCCAGCTGGACGTCCTCAATGGGCTTGAAGTTCTCCTCGGTGGAAACCGCCAGATCGGGTCGCGCCTGCTGCACACGAAGACGCGCCTCGTCATCCGGACTGACCTCGATCTCCACATGCGGGGCGATGCCCTTCTCGTGGATCGTGATTCCGCTCGGCGTGTAGTAACGCGCGGTCGTGAGGCGCAGTCCCTCGTCGTTGTCGAGCTCGATGACGCTTTGCACCGAACCCTTGCCGAAGGTTTTCTCGCCCACGATGATCGCGCGCTTGGTGTCACGCATGGCACCGGCCACGATCTCCGCGGCGCTGGCGCTGCCGCCATTGACAAGAATGGCCACCGGGTAACCGCGCGGCTTGTGGCCGTTGGTCGAATGATAATTCTCCCGCGTGTCCGGGGAGCGTCCTTGGGTGTAAACGATCAGCTCGTCCTTGTCGAAGAACTCGCTGCACACATCGATAGCCGCATCGAGCAGACCGCCCGGATTGTTGCGCAGGTCAATGATGAGGGCCTGCATGCCCTGCGCCTCCAAATCGGTCAGCGCTTTGTCAAACTCCTCGCCGGTGCGCTCGCTGAACTGGGTGATCTGCAGGTAGCCCACCCGGCCGGCACGCATGCCGACGAGGCGCACGCTCTCGAGCTTGATGCGTTCTCGGCGCACCGGGTAGTCAATGTGCCGGTTCTGCGCGGGACGAAATACGGTCAGCGTGACGAGCGAGCCCGGCTCGCCGCGCACGAGGCTGATGGTGCTGTCGAGGGTCGGGTTGACCAAGGGCTTGCCGTCGATCTTCGCCAAACGGTCGCCCCGCTGCAACCCGGCGCGATCCGCGGGGGTGCCGGGAATCGGAGCCACGATCACGATATGGCCGTCGCGCTGCTCCACCTGGATGCCGACGCCGGTGAAGGCGTTGGCCAGCTCGTCCTCGGTCTGGCGGAACTCATCGGCCACCAAAAACTGGGAATGCGGATCCAGCCCGCCCACCATGCCATCCAAGGCCGCCCGCGTGAGGCTCGCGTAGTCGGAAGGCGCATCGCCGACGTAGTTTTCCTTCACCAGCTGGAGCACCTCCTTGAAATAGCGGACCTGCCGGTCGCGTTCGCGGTCCGGCCACCAGCTGGGTGCGCCCTGCTGGCGGGCGGCAAACTGCGCGAGCAGGAAGCCGGCGAGAACAGCCGAGATGAGGGCGAGGAAACGTTTGATCATCGGCCCGCAGTGTGGGCAAATGGTCCCCTTTGTAAATGGGTTCCTCCGCACACTTTCTCGAAATCATGGGCGCCGAGCCGGGCGTGGCCGAGGGAGTGCCGTTTGCGCGCTTCATGGAGCTGGCGATGTATCACCCGACAGCCGGGTATTATACGCGGGACTTCCGGCGCGTGGGCCGAGACCGCAAGGCCGACTTCTACACCGCCACCTCGTTTAACCCGGTCTTCGGCGAACTCGTGGTCGCCGCCACCGTGAAACTGCTCGCCCCGGCGCGGGCCGGGGATTTTCATTTCGTCGAAATCGGCGCCGAGCCCGGCGGGGGCGTGCTGCGCGACATCGCCCACGAATTCGCCTCCTATCGCACGATCCGCCTCGGGGAACCGCTAACCGTCAGCGGCCCGGTCGTGTTGTTTTCCAACGAGCTGTTCGACGCCCAGCCGTTTCACCGCGTCGTCTGGCGCCGCGGCGCCTGGCGCGAACTGGGCGTCGCGCTGCGCGACGGGAAACTCACGGAAGTCGAACGGCCCGCCTTCTGCCCGGAACTCGCTGCCGAGCAGGATCGCCTGCCCAAGACCTCTGCTGAGGGTTACCATCTTGATCTGCCGCTGCGCTGCCGGCCCCTGCTGGAACGGATTGTCGGCCAACCTTGGACCGGACTGTTCCTTGCCTTCGATTACGGACGCAGCTGGCGGGAGCTGGCCGAAGAAATGCCCTCCGGGACCGCCCGCACCTATTTCCGGCAGAAGATGGGTGACGATCTCCTGAACCGCCCGGGCGAACAGGACCTCACCTGCCACATCTGCTGGGACTGGCTGGAAGACGGATTGGTCCGGAGCGGGTTCAACGAGCCGGTGGTCGAATCCCAGGAGAGTTTCTTCGCCCGCCACGCCGCGGAAGCGCTCGCCCGGATGATGACCGCCGAGGCCCACGGGCTGAGTCCGCGGAAAAGAATGCTCATGCACCTGCTCCACCCCGCCCACATGGGCCAGAAGTTTCAGGCCCTCCACGCTTTACGCAGTTGATGCGCATTCCGCACAGAAAACCAAATTTCCCTTGCTAAGGCAAAACCCGGTCCTTTACTCACGACCTTTTAACTCAAGAAACACCATGGCACGAATTTGCGCAATCACTGGCAAGCGCCCGACTCCGGGCAGCATCATCAACCGTAAGGGTCAGTCCAAGAAGAGCGGCGGCATCGGCACGCACGTCACCAGCAAGACCCCCCGCAAGTTCCGCCCGAACCTGCAGTGGATCAAGGTCAAGCTCCCCAACGGCGGCACCAAGCGCATGTGGGTTTCGGTCAAGGCCATCAAGGCCGGCCTCGTGCAGAAGGCCTGATTACCCTACCCTTCAGCTTCAACCCGCAGCCGCAAGCTGCGGGTTTTTTCGTGCCGTTACCAAAAGCACGAAGCCCCGGGCTCCGCATCCCTTGACCCAAGCGATGCGCAGCAATTCCCGTGGCGCACGTCCTTGGGCAGGCGTATCATACCTGATGAGGAACCCCGGGTTCCCGGGATCGCCTCCGGCTGCTTTCAGCCGCCCCTCCAACCCCCGCCCGCCATGACAACCCACCCCTATCTGCAACACGGGTTGACGATTCTGCATGCCCGGCTCAAGAGCCCGCACCCGCGCTTCGCCAATCTGACCGGTCCAGGCCCGCGCCCGTTCATCACGATTTCCCGAGAAACCTGCGCCGGCGCCACGACCCTCGGCAAACACCTGCTGCCGCTGCTCGACGCCCACCTCGGCGAGGAAGGCCGCAGCTGGATGTTCCTCGACAAGGATCTCCTGCACCACGCGCTGAACCACCACCATCTGCCCGAGAGCTTGGCAGACTACCTCCCGGAAGACCGCCTGCCCGAGATCAAGGGTCTCATCGGGGAAATTGTCGGCCTGCATCCGCCCCTCTGGGAATTGGAGCACCGCGTCGCCGAGGCCATTCACCGCTTCGCCGAATTGGGCCATGTCATCATCTCCGGCCGCGCCGCCCACCTCATCACCCGCGACCTGCCCGGTGGATTGCACCTGCGGCTGGTGGCCCCGCTCGAATCACGCATCCGTCGCGCCCAGCAGATCCAGCAGAACGACCGCACGCAGGCCGAGAACTTCATCCACGAAAACGACCAGGCCCGCGAACGCCACGTGCGCACCCACTTCGAGCAAGACATCAATGATCCGCACGGCTACGATCTCGTCATCAACACCGACCGGATTCCGCCGGCCACGGCCGCCCGGCTCGTGTTCAACGCCATGCAGGATCACATCGCGGCGCTGACGCCGGTGACGTGACGCCTCCGCTCACCCGGCCAACAAGTCGTGGTATTCGCGGTGCCGCTCGATGAAGCGCGCCACGTAGCTGCACGCGGGCACCACCTTGCGCCCGTCCGCGCGCGCATCCGCCAAAGCCGCGCGCACCAGCTGCTCGGCGATGCCGCGTCCGCGGAGTTCCGGCGGCACCAAGGTGTGCGTAAAAACGCGGCGCCCCTCCACGTCTTCGTATTCGCAGACCGAGAGATGCCCCTCCACCCGCACCTCGTAACGGTGCGCCGGCTGATTGTGGATGACGGCGGGAGCCTCGCTCATTTTCCGCCTCCGGTTGCCTTGCCCCGCAAGCGCTGCAGGATGCCGGCCAGTTCATCGCGTCCTTCGATCCGCATGCCCCAAAGCAACCCGCCATAAACCGCGACCGCCAGCGGAATCAGGGCGAGCACCACCGCGAGATCATGAATCCGCGAGGGCAGCGACAGCCGCCCCGCCAGCCAAGCCCCGCCCCAGACGGCCAGGCCCATGAGCGCACTGGCCGCGATGATCTTGCCGAGGTTGCCCAAAAGCGGGCCAAACCCCAATGCGGGCAGACGCTGCGACAGCTTGGTCTGCAAATACCAGCCCTGTGCCAGCACCGCGAGGTTGCCAGCGATCGCCAGACCCACGGTCGAGAACCAGCGCATCAACAGAACGCTCGCCACTAGGTTGACCACAAAGCTGAGCACCGCCGCACGCACCGGTGTGGCTGTGTCCTTCAGCGCATAGAAACCGCGCAGCGCCACCGTCGTAAACGACAGGAACGGCAATCCCAGCGCACAGACCGCCAGAATCGGGGTCATCAAGCGCGTATCCTCCGCCGTGAAGGCGCCGCGCTCAAAGAGCAGGCGGGTGACCGGTTCGCTCAACAGCGCGAGTCCCACAGCAGCGGGAATGTTGATCACCAGCACCAGCCGCAGGCCTTTGTGATAATCGACGCCCAGCTGCGTCCAGTCCGCCTTTGCCGCGTGCCGGGCGATGAGCGGAAACACGACCGTGGCGATCGCCGCGGTAAAAATCCCGATCGGCAGCTCCATCACGCGGGTGGCGAGATTGAGCACCTGCGCGGCGCTGTCATTCAGCGACAGGCCGATGAAGCGCGAGACGGCCATATTGATCAGGTAAACGGCGGAGCCGATGACCGTCGGCGCCATCAGCCGCACGATCTCCCGCACGCGTTCATCCGGCCGCAGGTCGAAGACCGGACGCCAGCCCTCCCCCCAGAGCACGACGGCGGGAACGGCCATCTGCAAGAAGCCGCCCGTCAGCACACCGACACACAGGAGGTTCATGCGTGCCCTGTCTTCCCAAGCCCACCAGCCGCCCAAGCCCAGCGCCGCGAGGATGGCGAGGTTGAGCCACACCGGCGAAAGCGCGGGTTCCGTGAAACGCCCGAGGACCTGGCAGGCCGCGCTGAAGGCCGCCGCCAGACAGACGAAAACCATGTAGGGAAACAGGATCACGGCGAGGTCTGCGCCGAGCACCCACCGCTGCACTGTATCGGCGGTGAGACCGGGCGCATGCCCCCGGCCCAGATACCAAGCCGCGCCGGCCATCAGCAGCATGGCCAGCACCACCACAGCGAGGGTCACCACGAACAGCCAGCTCATGACCTTGCTCACCAAGCCGAAGGCTGCACCGCGCTGCCGGTGCTCCAGCTCATGCGTCAACGTCGGCACAAAGGCCGCGGTCAGGGCCCCTTCACCGAGGAGGCGGCGGAACAGGTTTGGCAGGGTGAACGCCGAGACGAAGGCCGAGCTCAGCGCACTGGTGCCGAACACCGCGGCGATGAACACCTCGCGCACCAGCCCCAGCACGCGCGAAACCACCGTCGCGCCGGCGACCACGCTGATGTTCTTCAGGTTCTTCGACACGGAGAATCAGCGCTTCCAACCTGCACGTCGCCGCACCGGGAGGCCCTGCCAACCGCAGGCTGGGCGACGGCGAATCACTTGATCGTCAGCTTGAGCGCCGCCCCATCGACCGCCACTTCGTCCAGCTTGATCCAGGCCGATTTGATCTCGTCGGGAATCTTCTTCTTCCCCACGAGGTGATCGAAGAAAGGCAAGGCCACCGAAGGCAGCAGGTGCAGCGGGCAGGATCCCAGATGCACCGTATCGGGCTTGAAAACCACCCGGTCGCCCGCGCGCTCGAATCCGCCGGTGACCGTCACCTGGACCTCATGCGTCAGCCCATACCAGTTGAGCACGCACTTGGTGCCGATCTGGAGCTTGTTGCCGACAATCCGGAAATTGGGAGTGCCCGGCTGGAAAATGCCGTCATCAGCCGGCTTGGCCTCGGCGCCCTTGGCTCCCGCCGGCGCCTTGGGCGCGGCCGCGAAAACCGATGTCGCCCAGACGTTGAGCTCATCTTCGACCAAGCTGATGCTGGTGCCGGCCACAAACTGTTTCTGCTTGGCGGTCCAGGTCCGGCCCTTCGTCGAGGAATCGCTGCCGGCGATATAATAAAGCATGCCGCGCACGGGCTCCTTCGGCATTTCCTTCACGGTGGAGACAGGCTTCAGCACCAGATAGACGCAGGCGGCGATCACGCCAACCAGCAGACCGAGGAAGGCGCCCAAAGCCACCTCGGTTGCGCTCGGACCATACAGGGCTTTCTCGATTTTCTTGTTCTCGGCCATGGCGGGGACGGGGTTATTTGGCCGCAGCGGAGGCCGCGGGCTTGCTGTCGGAAGATTTCGAAGCGGCGGGTTTGTCGGCAGCGGCTTCCTTGTTGGCACCGGGCTTCTTGTAGTCGGTGATGTAGAAACCCGTGCCCTTGAAAATGAGCCCGGCCCCGCCGCCGATCTTGCGTTTCAAGCCGGCCTTCTTGCAGGAGGGACACTTGCTCAGGGGCGCGTCCTTCATGGACTGGAAGGCTTCCAGCTCATGACCACATTTGGTGCAGACATATTCGTAGGTAGGCATCGCGGATAGGGCTGATAGAAAGGGCGCGGGGCCGCAAGGCGAGTCTGTTCTGGCCGCAACCCGCGCTTAACAATCCGTTTGCCAACATCCCGGTTGAGACGGAAATTGCCTGTCTTTCATGGATTTTGCCGCGCAATTCCAAGCCTATCGCGAACGGGCCGAACAAGGCCTCGACCGCCTCGTGCCGGGCGGTTCGACCCGTCCGGCCCGCCTGCACGAGGCGATGCGCTACGCCCTGCTCGGAGGCGGCAAACGCCTGCGGCCCGTGCTGGCGCTGGCCGCCGCCGACCTCTTCGGCCGGCGCCATGATCCCTTGCCGGCCGCCGTCGCCATCGAGTGCATCCACACCTACTCGCTCGTCCATGACGACCTGCCCTGCATGGACAACGACGACCTGCGCCGGGGCCGCCCCACCACGCACAAGCAGTTCGACGAAGCCACCGCCCTGCTCACCGGCGACGCCCTGCTCACCCTCGCCTTCCAACTCATCGGCCGACACTACTCCGGCCATCCTGAACTGGCCGCGGCGCTCACCCGCGAAATCGCCGACGCCGCCGGCAGCGAACGCCTGATCGGCGGCCAGATGGAAGACCTGCTCGCCGAGAAGAAAGCCAACGCCACGGCCGATGAGCTCGAATTCATCCACCTCAACAAGACGGCCGCGATGATCGTGGTCTCGCTCGTCGCCGGCGGCCTCTGTGGCGGCGCGACGGAAGCGCAGCTCACCACCCTCCGCACCGCCGGCCGGCACCTGGGTCTGGCCTTCCAGATCGTGGACGACATCCTCGACGCCACCGCCGACACGGCGACGCTGGGCAAAACTGCGGGCAAGGACGCCAAGGCGGACAAGACGACCTACGTGAAACTCCACGGGCTCGACGCCTCTCGGAAATTCGCCCGCGAACAAACCGATGCGGCCCTCGCCGCCTTGGAAACCCTGCCCGGCGACAAGCGTTTCCTCCGCGCGCTCATCGACTCGATGGCCGGACGCAGCAGCTGAACCCGCGCATGCCCGCGCAACAACAGGACTACATCGTCCGGCACCTGCAGACGATTTCCCGGCTGGTCGCCCGGCTGCGCCAGAAGGGCAAACTGCTGGGCGCAGAAGATCAGGCCGAGTTGAACGACGCCCTGCTATTGGCGCTGCAACTGCAGGAACGAAACTTCGGCCGGCCCGCCGCCGAGTTTCTGGCACTCTCAGCCGACCAGCAATTCGAGGCGCTCTGCCGGACCGAGACGAAGGCCATCGGCCATGAGCGCTGCCTCACCTACGCCTCGCTGCTGCGAACCACCGCCGAGCTTTACGCCATCCGCGACCGCTCCGATCTCGCCCTCGGGGCCCGCCAGCTGGCGCTGTATGTCGTCCTGCGCGTGGCGCTCGACGAACCCTCGGACAGGGCCGGCGTGCGCGCCACGGTGGACGATCTGCTGCGCATCCTCGACGGCGCCGAACTTTTGCCGCCGACCGCTGAGCTGCTCGCTGACTTCACCCGGCTGACTTAAGGGGCCGGCGCCGCGGACTGCTTGCGTCGGAACACCTTGAACTGCGCATCGTGCTCGAGCCAGCCGCGGCACGGCAGGATCTTCACCTTGTCCAGCTCCGACCGGGCGTCCCACTCCCGCACGAACTCATAATCCAGCCAGGCGGCATTCTCGGGCTTGGTCGCGTCGGCAATCTCGAACGGCCGCAACACGAGCCAGTCGGGCTTGGTCTGCGCGATCACTTCGGTGAAGCGTCGCGCGCCGCCACGGATCGCCGCCACCACTTCGGGCGAACTCAGGCCGGGGTAGTCGTAGGTCTTGAGTCCGGAAAAATAGCCGATGTAGCCGAGGCATTCCATGAAGACGGTATCGCCCGGCTCAGCGTGTTCACGCAGCCAAAGTCCTATCTCCCGGCGGCCTCCCTCGATGATCTGCTGTTGGTGCCGCATTTCCCAAGCCGTCAGCCCCAGCACAAAGAGCTGCACGGCCACGGCCACAACAGCAGCGACGCGCACGATAACCTGGCGGAAGCGCCCCCATGCGTCCGCCGCCTTTCCGGCGCACGAGTCCGCCAACCCCGCCAACACCAGCGCAGCGAGCACTGTCCAAGGCGGCGAATACCAGGGAAACAGGATGATGGCGCAGATGTAGAAGCTGCCGATGAAAAGGGACAGCGAAACGCGGCGCGTCGCCGCCGGCACCTTAGGCAGCAGCCATGCGCCCCATGCCACCAAGCTGAGAACGTAAGCCCAACCCGGCAGCCAGACAGGCCAGCCACCGTAATACCAGTAGGTGGGCAGGAAAATATCCCGCAGCAGTGAATCTCCGAGCAAGCTGCGCCAGGGAATCATCAGGACGGCCGCCAGATCCACCGGCGGCGTCACCTGCCCCTTGGCGATGATGGTGTGCGGCACGGGCGAGCCGTAATACCACCAAGCCCAAGCGAACCACGGCACATAGAGCAACCCGCCCAACAGCACGCCCCGCAACACCTGCCGCCACGGCAGCGTCGTCTCGCCAGTTGCCCGCTCGCGGAAGATCAGGTGCGGAATCAGCAACGCCGCGCCCAAGATGAAGGCGTCGGGCCGGGTCCACATCAGGCCGCCGCAGCCGACGGCTACGGCCCAGGGACGCGGCGCGGGCACGCGCTCCAGTTCACTCCACAGCCAGAGGGCGAAGGCCACCAGCATGGCCGTCTCCATGCCGTTGATGGAAAAGTCCACGAGCTTGGCGTCGAAAAACGCGAGCCCGTAGAACACCAAACGCCCGACCCCGCCGATCGCCAGCGTGTCGAAACAGCGCCACGCCCACACGGCTGCCGCCGCCAGCACCACGGCGCTGAACCCGCGGAACAGCCAGAGGGCGGCAATTTCATGACCGGGACCGACGACCCACGTGCAGGCCGCCGGCACCAACACACCCAGTGGCGAGGTGAAGGTGTGCACCCGTTCACCCGGTTGAAACACCAGCCCGTGTCCCTCCACCAGATTGCGGCTCGCCCGCAGCGTGATGTAGTAGTCCTCCCACGCATGCTCGGTGAACAGGGCAAACCACAGCACCACCCCGGCAACAAAGCCGGCCACGAGCAGGGCGTGGCGAGGGATGGCGCGGAAATCCATGGCGGCAGTATTTTGAGCGCGGAGGTCGCGACAACGCGAAACCATCGCGCGCTTCGGATTGACGGTTGTTTGCCACCGTTGCCCTTCGGACCCGGACAAGAAAAATGCCGGGACGCACGGGCGTCTCCGGCATGGAGGGATGAATTGTCGCGGGCGCTTACTTCGCCGCTTCGGCCGCCTTGACGAGGTCGAGGAACGACCGGGCCTCAAGCGAGGCGCCGCCGATCAGGCCGCCGTCAATGTCCTTCTCGGCGAGCAGCTCGGGGGCGTTGGAGGGCTTCATCGAGCCGCCGTAGAGGATGCGGATCTTCTGGGCCAGCGGGGCGCCGTAGAGCTTGGTGAGGAGGTCGCGGATGAACGCGTGGACTTCCTGCGCCTGCGCGGTCGTGGCAACCTTGCCGGTGCCAATGGCCCACACGGGCTCGTAGGCGATGACGACGTTGGTGATCTGCTCGGCGGTGACGCCGGCCAGGCCGCCCTCCGTCTGCTTCTGCACCACGGCCAGTGTCTGGCCCGCCTCGCGCTCGGCGAGGGTCTCGCCCACGCAGAGGATGGGCTTGAGCTGGTTGGCCAGCGCGGCGACGACCTTCTTGTTGATGAAGGCGTCGGTCTCCGCGAAGTAGGTGCGGCGCTCGCTATGGCCGAGGATGACGTGCGACACGAACAGGCTGCGGAGCATCTCGGCGGAGACTTCGCCGGTGTAGGCGCCGCTCTTCTCGGGATGCATGTTCTGCGCGCCGAGCTTCACGCTCTGGCCCTCAAGGGTCTTGGCGGCGCTTTCGAGCGCGGTGAAGGGCGGGCAAACGACAACGTCCACCGAGCCGAGGCGGCCGATCTCGGCCGTGATGTCCTTGATGAGCGCGACGCCGTCGGCGGCGGTCTTGTTCATCTTCCAGTTACCAGCGATGAGTTTTCTACGAATCATGGGATTTGGATTTTACAGGAGGGAATAGAGACAACGGAGGATAGCTACAGGTATTCTCAGTCTCCTCCGTTGCCTCCTGTGAGAATTAGTTTTCGAGGAACGCCACGCCGGGGAGAACCTTGCCTTCGAGGAGCTCGAGGCTGGCGCCGCCGCCGGTGGAGCAGTGGGTGACTTTGTCCACGATCTTGCACTTCTTGGCCGCGGTGGCGGTGTCGCCGCCGCCGACCACGGTGACCGCGCCGGCTTCGGTCGCCTTCGCGAACGCCGCCGCCATGGCCTTGGTGCCTTCGGCGAACTTCTCCACCTCGAACACGCCCGGAGGCCCGTTCCAGATGATGGTCTTGGCCCGGCCGATGACCTGCGCGAACAGCTCGCGCGACTTCGGACCGGCATCGAGGCCCATCCAACCGGCGGGGATGCCGGCCTTGTCGTCGGCCACGCCGGTCTGCACGGCCGCGATGTCAGCGGGCGAGCCCGGGAAACGGTCGGCGGTGACGAAGTCCACCGGCAGCGTGATCTTCACGCCCTTGGCCTTGGCCTTGTCGAAGAGTTCCTTGGCGATCTTGGCGCCCTCGGGATCGAAGAGGCTGGTGCCAATTTCCATGTTCTCGAGGACCTTCTTGAAGGTGAAGGACATGCCGCCGCCGATGATGATCTCGTCGGACTTCTCGAGCAGGTTGTTGATGAGGGGAATCTTGTCGGCGATCTTCGCGCCGCCGAGGATGGCGAGCAGCGGGCGGGCCGGCGTCTCGATGACCTTGGCGAAGGCCTTTAGCTCGGCCTCCATCAGGAAACCGGCGGCCTTGGCAGGAAGTGTCACGCCGACCATCGAGCTGTGTGCGCGGTGGGCGGTGCCGAAGGCGTCGTTCACGTAAACGTCGGCCAGCTTCGAGAGCGAAGCGCGGAAGGCCTCGACGTTCTTCGGGTCGGCCTTGATGGATTTCTCGGTGCCGTCGGCCTGCTTCTCCTTCACCTTACCCTCTTCCTCGATGTGGAAGCGCAGGTTCTCGAGCAACACGACTTCGCCGGCCTTGAGCGCACCGGCGGCGCAGGCGGCCTCGACCGCGGGTCCGACGCAGTCATCGAGGAACTTCACGGGCTGGCCGAGCAGCTTGGCGAGTTCGTCGGCGACGGGCTTCAGGGAGAACTTGGCGATCTTCTTGCCATCGGGCCGGCCGAGGTGGCTGGCGAGGACGACGGCCGCGCCCTGTTCGAGCGCGTATTTGATCGTCGGCAGCGCCGCGACGATGCGGGCGTTGTTGGTGATGGCACCGGTGGCCTTGTCCTGCGGGACATTGAAGTCCACGCGGATGAAGACGCGTTTGCCGGCGAGCGAGAGGTCGCGGATGGATTTGAATT
>CBINOW010000096.1:0-18140 GCA_966252395.1 uncultured Oleiharenicola sp.
CCGGTTTCGGGGTGGATTTCGGCGAGTTCCATGGCGCGGTCTTGCAGCGCGATGAACCAAGGGCCGATGACCACAATGGCCAGCTGGGAGAAGAGAAGATCTGCGAAGATCCGCATCCACGCGGCGGACGGACGCGGGCTGGCACCAACCAGCAGGAACGACAGCGCGATGACGAGGAAGAGATTGAGCAGCAGCGCCACGACGATGGCAAAGATCGTGCCTTCGCGGGGAAAGCGGTGTCGTCCGAACAGCACGACACCGTGCACGAGCGAGAACAGGAAAAGGCTCGTGCCGAAGGGCACGGGCTCCAGCGAGTCCACCAGCAGGGCGGTCAGGAAGGTGGCGGTGAGGCCGTTGCCCGCATCGAGGCGCAGCGCGCCGTAGGCGACGAGCAGGCCGCCGAGGTAGAAGTGGACGGCCAGCCCGGCGACGTAGTGGTTGAGCAGACCGGTGAGCCACCAGAGCAGCAGGTTGGCGAGGGCGACGATGAGCCAGCGGGGATCGTAGCGGCGCATGGTCAGAGGCGGAGCGCGGAACGCGGAGTGGTGGGCGCGGCGGGCGGCATCACTCGTCGGGGTTGAGCGGGATGAGCACGGTCACCTCGGTGAGGGTGCCGAGGCGTTGGTCGAGTTTCACCTCGCCGTTGCGGAACAGACCATCGGGGCTGAGTTCGAGCGAGGTGATCTCGCCGATGATGAGCCCGGGCGGGAAGACGCCCATGCCGGAGGTGACGAGGCGCTTGGGCGCGGTGGCCGTGGCCGCGACATCCAGCGGCACGAAATCCACGGTGCCGCGCGGGGCGCTGAAGGAGCTGTTCAGGCCGCCCTGGTAGCTGATGGGCCGCGTGTCGCCCTGCACGGTGGCCGCGAGGCGGAGGGTGGGGCTGGTGACGAGATCCACGACGGCGGTGTAGCGGTGGACCTCGGTGATCCGGCCGACCACGCCGCCGGCAAACACCACGGGGGCGCCGACCGTGAGGCCGTAGTTCTCGCCCTTGCGGATGACGAGCCGCTGCCACCAGCCGGAGAAGTCGCGACGGGCCACGCGCGCCGGTTCGAGGCGGAACGCGGGCATCGGCGGCAGGTTGAGGAGATTTTCGAGGCGCAGGATCTCGGCCTGAAGCTGGGCGTTCTGCTGCGTGGAGAACTCATACTGCGCGACCAAGCCGGCGACCTGTTTGCCGGCCTTCAGCAGTTCCTCCTTGGAGTGGGTCTTGTTGGACCAGAAGTCCTGCAGGTCGCGTACGAAGGAGTCGGCCACGACCAGCGGCGCCTGGATCTCGAAGAACGAGGCACGCGTGAAAACCTTGGCGCCGAGCGGCAGGAAGATCCACGCGAGCAAGATCACGCCGAGCGTGACGAAGGGACGAGCGTGGTCGAAGCGTTTGGGGAACACGGCGCGGGCGGCGGACTGGCCGTCGGGAGGGGCCGGGTTCCGCTCAGAGGTCCGCGGCGATCCGGCGGTAATCCTCGATGTTGTTGATGAAGACGCCGGTGCCGTTGGCGACGGCGGAGAGCGGGTCGTCGGAGACGGTGACGGCGAGGCCGGTCTTCTCGGACAGGAGCTTGTCCACGCCGCGGATGAGCGAGCCGCCACCGGCCATCACGAAGCCGCGGTCTACGAGGTCGGCGGAAAGTTCGGGCGGGCAACGCTCCAGCGTGATGCGCACGGCCTCGACGATGGCGCCGATGGTGTCGCCCATGGCTTCGCGGATTTCCTGCGAGGTGATATGGATCGTCTTGGGCAGGCCGGCGACGGAGTCACGGCCCTTGACCTCCATGGAGAGCTCCTGGTCAAGCGGGTAGGCGGAGCCGATGGTCATCTTGATCTCTTCCGCGGTGCGCTCACCGATGAGGAGATTGTAGGCCCGCTTCATGTAGTTGATGATCGCGAGGTCGATCTCGTCGCCGGCGACGCGGATGGATTTCGAGAACACGATGCCGTTGAGCGAAATGATGGCGATCTCCGTGGTGCCGCCGCCGATATCCACGATCATGTTGGCGGCGGGCTCGTCCACGGGGAGGCCGACGCCAAGCGCGGCGGCGAAGGGCTCGGGAATGGTGTGGACCTCGCGCGCGCCGGCGTGCGTGGCGGATTCCATCACGGCGCGTTTTTCGACCTCGGTGATGCCGCTCGGGATGGCGATGCAGACGCTCGGCTGGGGAAAGGTTTTTCCGCCGTTGGCCTTGCGGATGAAGTAGCGGAGCATGGCCTCGGTGATGTCGAAGTCGGCGATCACGCCATCCTTCATCGGGCGGATGGCGGTGATGCTGCCGGGGGTGCGGCCAAGCATGACCTTGGCCTCGTCACCGACCGCGCGGACGCGGCGCGAATTGGTGTAGACCGCCACCACGCTCGGTTCGCGGAGCACGATGCCCTTGTCCTTCACATAGACAAGGGTGTTGGCCGTGCCCAAATCGATGCCGATGTCGTTGGAAAAAAGTCCCAGGAGTTGGTTGAACATGTGGCGGTGACGGGGTTTCCGAATCAAAGCCGCCTCGGAGAGAAATTGTCAAAAGCAAACTCCTTGAGCCGCCGATGTTTCGGTGAAAGCGGCCGGTCCGGCGGAGTGCAGGGGCGGAAGGATGCTCCAAGCATGGCCCGCGTGCTCTTTGAACGAACTCAAAGACACGAGGTCTAACGCCGTCCATGCGCCTTCCCCTCGCTGTCAGATGCCGCCTTGTGCTTGTGCTTCTTGCCGGTCTGCTGATGGGAGGATGGGGTTTGCGCACCGTGGCCCAGGAAATCAGCCGGACCGAGGCCGAGCGGCTGGGGCACAGCCTGACCTTTGAGCTGGGGTTGGACGCCGGGTGGAAGGCGTCGCCGCCTGAGACGGTTTTCCGGGATGAGCAGGTGGTGCATTCCGGGCGCGGGGCGGTGCGGCTTGAGCGTGGCGCGGACAGCCCGCAGCCGTTCTCGGGCGTGGTGCAGTCACTGCCGATGGATTTTGCGGGCAAGGAGGTCGAGTTGCGCGGGTTCATCCGTTTGGAGAACGTGAGTGATTTCGCCGCGTTCTGGATGCGCGTGGACGGAGACACGCCGAACCTTGCCTTTGACAGCCTGCAGCGGCTGCGGATCAACGGCACCGCCGATTGGGCGGAATATTCGGTCAAGGTGCCCGTGCATCCGCAGGGGCGGCGGTTGTTTTTCGGATTTCTGCTCTCCGGTTCCGGCAAGGCCTGGGCGGACGACCTGCAACTACTCGTGGACGGCAAGCCGATCTGGGAAGCGCCCGAAGCCGTGCGCGTTCTGACGGTGTTGGACCGTGACCAGGAGTTTGCGGCCGGTTCGGGGATAGCGATGGAGACGCTGACGCCGGTGCAGGTGGAGAATCTTGCCACACTGGGCCGGGTCTGGGGTTTCCTGAAATACCACCATCCGAAAGTCCGGGCGGGGGAACGGCATTGGGATTTCGAGCTTTTCCGGATCATGCCGGCGGTGCTGGCAGCGGCGGACCGGCCTGCTGCCGGCGAGGTGCTGGCGGGCTGGGTGGACCGGCTCGGGCCCGTCGCGCCGCCGGCCACTCCGGCCGGACTGGAGGAAAAGGAACTGCACCTGCGACCCGAACTGGACTGGCTGCACGACGAGTCGCGGCTCGGAGCGGGGTTAAGCCGGCGACTGGTTGAAATCCACCGGAACCGTCCGGCCGGGGCCGAGCAATTTTATGTCGGGATGCATGCGGGAGTGGGCAATCCACGTTTCGATCACGAATCGTCTTACTCCTTCCTGAAGTCTCCCGACGCAGGTTACCGGCTGCTCGCCCTGTTCCGGTTCTGGAACATCATTCGCTACTGGTTTCCCTACCGGGATCTGGTTGAGGGTGACTGGGACGCCACGCTTGTGGAGTTCATCCCGCGGATTGCGTTGGCGGCGACGGCGGATGATTACCAACTGCAACTGATCGCACTGATCACCCGGGTGAGCGACACGCACGCCAATCTCTGGAGCTCCCTGCGCGTGCGGCCGCCGGTCGGCGAGTTTCAGCTGCCGGTCACGGTGCGCTTCGTCGAGGGCCGGGCGGTGATCGCGGGTTTGCCGGCGGGTGACTGGCCGGCGGTGGCGGGTTTGGAGGTCGGCGATGTCATCGAGCGGATTGAGGGCGTGGCAGTCGAGCAGCTTGTTCGCGAGTGGGGGCCGTATTACGCGGCATCGAACGAGCCGACACGGCTGCGCGACATCGCGCGTGCGCTCACCAAAGGTCCGGCGGGCGAGGTGGAACTCGATGTCCGGAGAAACGAGGAGGTCTTCACGGTGAAAGGAACGCGTGTCCCGGTCGGGAAGCTAGCGCGGGTCCTGGGTCGCACGCACGACCGCCCGGGGGATGCGTTCCAAATGCTTTCGCCGGAGGTCGCCTATCTGAAGCTGTCTTCCGTCAAGCAGCCCGAGGCGAAAGCCTACGTCGAGCGTGCCCTCGGCGCGAAAGGATGGGTGCTTGATCTGCGCAACTACCCCTCGGCGTTCATGGTCTTCGCGCTGGGCGGCCATCTGGTCGGCGAGCCGAGCGAGTTTGCCCGGTTCACAGGCGGCGACCTCCGTAACCCCGGGGCCTTTCGCTTCGGCAAGCCACTCTCCCTGCAACCGGCAACACCTCGCTACGAAGGGAAAGTAGTGATCCTCGTGGACGAGGTCACGCAGAGCAGCGCGGAATACACGACCATGGCTTTCCGCGTGGCGCCGGGCGCGAAGGTGATTGGCAGCACCACGGCCGCGGCGGATGGCAACGCGTCACAGATCCCGCTGCCTGGCGGATTGGGCACCATGATCAGCGGCATCGGGGTGTTTTATCCCGACAAGCGTCCGACGCAGCGCATCGGCATCATACCCGACATGGAAGTAAAGCCCACGATCGCAGGCATCCGGGCCGGACGCGACGAGGTGCTGGAAGCGGCGTTGCGGGAGATACTGGGGCCCGCGGTGTCCGAGGACGAGATCGCACGGATGGCTCGTGCTCCGGAGGGCCTTTGACCCCGCAATCAGTTGGCGAACCACATCTCGCCGTTGCCGCGGGCGTTTTCATAACGGCGGTTGCCTACGAATGGCCGGCCGGTGGCGATATCGCGCAGATCAATGGTGAGGGCGTGGACGCTGCCGTTGGGTTCAATGGTCACCGTGCCACGCCAGCCTTTTGCGGCCGGTTTGCCCAAGGCATGCTCAGCCGCGTCACTGCCTCGCCAGGAAACGGCCGGGCCTTCGACCGTCCAGATCAGCGGACGTGTCGGGTCGGGGCGGCAGCTGAAGGAAGCGGAGGCGCTGCCGACGTTGCCGCTGCTGTCCACCAGATTGACGCCGCGCTTCGCAGTCGTCGTCCAACTCAGGTTCCATTCGCCGGTGGAACGCCGGGAGAGGATCACATGTTCCTCGAAGCGGGTGCAGCCGGCGAATCCTCCGGCCAGCAGGCCGAGCAGCACGCAGCGGGTCAGGACGCGCCGAAGGCTTCGCATGAGGGCAGACTGGGGAAGCGCGGCTTGGATGTCAGCACGCGATTCCGACCCGCACAGGTCACTCAGGCGGCCAAACCCGCCGCGAGGGCGAGGCCGCTCTTGGCGCGGTTCAGGATGTAGAGGTGGTAGCCGGGGGCGCCGCGGGCGAGGAGTTCGCGGATTTGGCCCAGGGCCCATTCGATGCCGAGGGCTTCGACGACTTCCGGATGATCGCCGGCGGCTTCGAGGCGTTTGATGAGCGTGGCGGGCAGGGTGGCGCCGCACATTTCGGTGAAGCGCTTGATCTGCTTGAGCGAGAGCACGGGCATGATGCCGGGCACGATCGGCACGTGGATGCCGCGCGCGCGGCATTGGTCCACGAAGCGGTAATAGACGGCGTTGTCGAAGAAGAGCTGCGTCGTGATGAAGTCCGCGCCGGCGTCGATCTTGCGCTTCAGGTTGTCGAGATCGACGTCGAGGGACGGCGCCTCGGGGTGTTTCTCCGGGTAGCCGCCCACGCCGAGGCAGAAGTCGGGGTGGCGGGCCTTGAGCAGGGCCACGAGCTCGCTGGCATAGCGCAGGCCGTCGGCGGTGGGCTTGAAGGCGGTGTCGCCCTTGGGCGGGTCACCGCGCAGGGTCATGATGTTGCGGTAGCCTCCAGCGTGGAGCTGGTCGGCAACGTCGTTGAGCTCGAATCGCGAGTGGCCCACGCAGGTGAGGTGGGGCATGACGGTGAAACCGATCTCCTCACGCAGAAGGCGGCTGACTTGTGCTGTCCGCTCCCGGGTGCTGCCGCCGGCGCCATAGGTGACCGAGACGAAGTCGGGCGCGATGCGCTTGAGCGTCAGCGCCGTCTGGCGGAGGGCTTCGACCCCGACATCATCCTTGGGTGGGAAAAACTCCAGCGAGCGCAGCGGGTGCGGCTTGAGGGAGAACAGCGAGGAGATGGCAGCGTCGGGAGGCATTATTAATCAACATATCGGCATTTGTTGATGTATGTAAAGCCTCCAATTGCGCTATTAATCCTATCTCTTTGGCCGAGTGGCTTATGCCAGCGCTGCTTCGCGGGCTTTCTCGGTCTTGAGGCGGAGCTGGCCGCAGGCGGCCGCGATATCGTGGCCTTTCTCCCGACGCAGGGTCACGGAGACATCGGCATCCTCCAAAATCCGGGCGAAGCGTTCCTGCCGGGTGAGGCTGGGGCGCTTCCAAGGCAGGCCCTCGACGGTGTTGTAGGGGATCAGGTTCACGTGGGCGTGCAGGTCCAAGGCGATGTCGCGCAGCTTCTCGGCTTGGTCGAGCGAGTCGTTGATTTCCTCAATGAGGATGAACTCCAGCGTGACCATGCGGCCGTGCTTCTCGGAAAATTCCTTCACCGCGGGCAACAACTCGGCGAGCGGCCACTTTTTGTTCACGGGCATGATCTGCTCGCGCACGGCATCGGTGGCGCCGTGGAGCGAGATGGCCAGCCGGATGCCCAGCGGTTCGTCGGCGAGCTGGCGGATCTTGGGGACGAGACCGGAGGTGGAGAGCGTGATGCGGCGCGCGCCGAAGCCGAGGCCCCACTCGGCGTTGAGGATGGTGAGGGCGCGCATGATGGCGTCGTAATTGTGGAGCGGCTCGCCCATGCCCATGACGACGAGGTTGTCGAACGACACCAGTTCGGCTCGGGCGCGCGGCGTGCGGCTGTCCTCCTGCCGGCAAACTTGGATGAGCTGGTGCACGATCTCGCCGGCGGAGAGGTTGCGCTTGAGGCCCTCGAGGCCCGAGGCGCAGAACTTGCAACCCATGGCGCAGCCGACCTGCGTGGAGATGCAGATGGTCTTGCGCGATTTGTCCTGACCGACGCCGAGCTGCGGCGCGCGGATGATGACGGTTTCGATGAGGGATTTGTCGCCGAGTTCGAGCAGGAGCTTGTCGGTGACGTCCTCGGACTGCTTGGTCAGGACGAAGGAAGTCGGCTGCAGCTCGAAGGTCTCGGCCAGCCAGGTGCGGAAGGGGCGGGGGAGGTTCGTCATCTCGTCCCAGGTGTTCACGCGCTTCTTGTAGAGCCATTCGAGGAGCTGGCGGGCGCGGAACGCCGGGTGACCGTGCTCCTTGAGGAGGGCGGTGAGGGAGTCGAGGGTCTCGCCGTAGAGGGTGGGCTTGGCGGGCGTGTAGGCCATGCGGGCTGGTGCGTGGTGAAAATGTTTGGGCCAAAAAGTCGGCGTTGCGGTCGGACTCTCGACTCTCAACCATCCGCTTTCAACCCAACAGATGAATCTCCTCCACCGCCACATCTTCGCGAACGTGCTGTTCACGTGCGCCGCGTCGGTGGCCATGTTCGGTTTCGTGCTGATGATCGGCAACGCGATGAAGGACTTGTTGGGGCCCATGCTGGCCGGGCAGCTGGCGGTGGACACCTTTCTCCGCTTGGTGGCGCTGCTCGTTCCCTTCGTGATCTATTACGCGCTGCCGATGGGCATGCTCACGGGCATCCTGCTCGTGCTCGGCCGCATGTCGTCGGATCGGGAGATCACGGCGATGCGGGCCTCGGGTTTGAGCGTAGCGTGGCTGTCGGCGCCGATCCTCTTCCTCGCGCTGCTGGGGGTGGTTGCGGCGCTGTTCATCAATTTCCATTTCATGCCGGTGGCGCGGGTGGCCTATAAACGGGAGTTCGCCGAGGCCGTGCGCCAGAATCCGCTCAGCTTCATCGTGGAGCGGACCTTCATCCGTGATTTCCCGGGCGTGGTGCTCTATGTGGGCGAAAAGGACGGCAACGAGCTCAAGGACTTCTGGCTCTGGGAACTGGACGACCAGAAACGGGTGCGCCGTTTCGCGCGGGCCGACGCCGGCCGCCTCGACTACGATGAGGCCGGCAACAAGCTGGTGCTCACGCTCGAGCAGGCGCAGGCCGAGGCGCGCAACGACAAGGATCCCGAGAATTTCGCCGGGCTTCACGGCTCCGCTGCGTGGGAGCACGCGACTTTTGACCTGCCTTTGAGCAAGCTGACGGGTGACAGCCCTATGAAGCGCAAGCTCAAGGACCTGACCTTCTTCCAGCTCATGGCCGAGTGGACCCGCCTGCAAAAACCCGCTGCAGATGTCCCCAAGGAGGAGCAGGCCAAGCAGGTGATGCGCGTCCAAATTACCCTGCAGGAGAAGTTTGCCACCGCCTTCTCGGTTCTGTCCTTCGCGCTCGTGGCCATCCCTCTCGGCATCAAGGTTTCCCGCAAGGAAACCTCCGCCAATCTGGGGCTCGGGCTGCTCCTCGCGTTGGGTTACTACTTCGCCACGGTCATGGCCGGATTGTTCGACAACAGTCCGGCGTGGCGCCCGGATTTGCTCGTTTGGCTGCCGAACATCGTCTTCCAATGCGTCGGGCTCTGGCTTTTTTACAAAGTGGATCGCTCCTGAGTCTGAGGGCTTTCCAGTAACTCGCGCGTCCTTTTCGCCGTCTTCTGCCATGTGCTCCGAGCCAGTCATATCTCATGGTTGAGGAAGCGTTCGATTTCGTCGGTTGCCTCGAACGGGTGCGCGCGCGCGACCAAGGCGCGGCCCGGCAACTGGTCGCTGAACTCTACCCGCAGGTCATCCGCATCGTGCGGTCGCACCTGCCGCGGCGTGTGGCCGAGGAAGACCTGGCCCAGGACATCTTTCTGAAAATGTTCACCCGTCTCGACCAGTATCAGGGCAGCGTGCCGTTTCCGCACTGGGTGTCGCGGATCGCGGTGACCACCTGCATTGACCAGCTGCGCGCGCAGAAGCGCCGGCCGGAGTTTCGCTGGGCCGACCTGCCGGAAGAGCAGGCGGAGGTGCTCGACAATGTCATCACCGACCATCGTGACACCGCTCCCGGCGACGCCTTGGCGGCTCGTGAACTCGTCAATCGCCTGCTCGGCCAGCTGAAGCCCGAGGACCAGATGGTCATCCGCCTGCTCGACCTCGAGCAGAAGACCCTCGCCGAGATCAGCGCGCTGACCGGTTGGAACCAGACTCTCATCAAGGTGCGCGCATTTCGCGCACGTCGGAAATTGCAAAAACTCTTTCAGGAACTCAAAAAGGAGGAAAGGTCATGAACCGTTTCGACCAAGACTGGCAAAAACTCGTGGCGCTCGCCCGGCAGGCTCCGCCGACCGGCGACGAGCCGATGCTGCCGCCCGGCTTCGCCACGCGCATGGCCGCGCTGGCCGCCGCCACGCCCGCGACCCCTTGGGGCGGGCTGGAGCGCTTTGCCCTGCGCGGCTTTGTCGCGGCCACGGCCTGCTGCTGCGCCGCCGTCGCCTACAGTTATTTTGAAACCTCGGCCGAAGTCTCGACCGAGGCCGAACTGAGTGACGCCGTGACGGAGTTTGTCGCCCTCTCGTGATGAACAAAGCCTGGAAACTCGTTCTCCTGCTCACCGGCATTTTTCTCGCCGGTGGCGTCACCGGGGCCTTTCTCACGGTGCGCTTCGGGCGCAACTGGATCAACCAGCGGATGGCCACCGAGAAATGGGCGCCGGACCACCTCCGCAAGCTGGCCGAGCGCCTGGATCTCAAGCCGGATCAGGTCGAAAAACTGAAGCCGATCGTCCATCGCAACATGGAGGAGCTCGGTCGCCTGCGCAGCCAGTCGATGACCGAAACACGCGCCGTCTTCGAGCGCATGGAACGCGAAATCGCCGCCCAGCTCACGCCCGAACAACGCGCCAAGTTTGAAGAATACAACCGCGAGAAACGTGAGCGCATGCGGAAGCTGATGGAGCGCCGGGCCGACGGTGAACGACGGGAAGGCGCGCGGCCGGAAAAGCGGCCGGAAGGCGCACCGCCGCCGCCTCCGGGCGCGGCCCCTCGCGATCCCGGCACTTGAGCGAGTGGCACGATCTCCCGCGCGCTGGATCGACTTACTGAGTTGGGGCAGGGGATAGAGTTCCCCCTGAGCTGACCCTTGGTGATGGTGCGATCGGCGGGCTAAATCGTCCGCGGTTATTTTAGTTGCAGGGCAGGGGGTGCGGCCTACGGTCCGCCTTGGCCAGGCGCCATGCATGGGCAGGCGCGTGAACCCCGCCAGGGCCGGAAGGCAGCAACGGTGACGACGTTCTCCCAGTGCCGTGGAGTGCCTGGCCACTTTCTTTTTTCGCAGGGCGGAGAACTCGCGCCGAAGCGCACCGCAGGCCGGCAACGGATTATCCGAACATCGGGCTCGCCTTTCTCTTTTTCCGTCCTCTGATTTCCAACTCCTGGCATGTCCGGCTCCTACCAAGTCATCGCCCGCAAGTGGCGCCCGCAGACCTTCGACGATGTCGTCGGGCAGGATCATGTGGTCCGGACGCTGAAAAACGCCATCGCGCGCAACCGCATCGCCCATGCCTACCTGTTCGTGGGCCCGCGTGGCACCGGCAAGACCAGCACGGCCCGCATTTTCGCCAAGGCGCTCAACACGACAGACGGCCCGAAGGCCGACTTCGACCCGGCCGACCCGATCGCGCAGTCCATCGCCGAGGGCCGCTGCCTCGACGTGATCGAGTTCGACGCCGCGTCGAACACGCAGGTGGACAAGATCCGCGAGTTCATCATCGACACGGTCGCCTACGCGCCGGCGCAGGGAAAGTTCAAGGTCTACATCATCGACGAGGTGCACATGCTCTCGGCGGGCTCGTTCAACGCCCTGCTCAAGACGCTCGAGGAGCCGCCCCCGCATGTGAAATTCATCTTCGCCACGACCGACCCGCAGAAGATGCCGGCCACGGTCATTTCGCGCTGCCAGCGCTTTGACCTGAAGCCGATCCCGACCGAGCTGATCGTGCAGCGGCTGAAGAAGATCGCCGCGAGCGAGAAGATCAAGGCGAGCGACGCCGCCCTCGCCAGCATCGCCCGCATGGCCGACGGCGGCATGCGCGACGCGCAGTCCATCTTCGACCAGATGATTTCCTTCTGCGGCGCCGAGATCGGCGAGGCCGACGTGCTCGACGTTTATGGCTTGGTGTCGGCCGCCAAGATCGCGGAACTCGCCGCGGCGCTCGCGGCCGGCGACCACAAGAAGATCGTGGCCATCGTGGACGATTGCGACGAAAACGGTCGCGACCTCTACCGGCTGCTCGTGGATCTGCAGGCGCACATCCGCGGCGCGCTGCTGGATTCCATTGCCAAGGGCGGCACGAGCGAGGCGCTTGGATCGCCGATGACCACGGAGCAACTCACCCGGCTCCTCGACGGACTGCGTGAGGGTGAAGGCGGCGTGAAGCACGGCCTGTCGGAGAAAATCAATTTCGAGGTGGCGCTCTTGAAGGCCGTCGAGGCCAGTCGTTCGCGTGCGATCGACAGCTTGATCAAGGAGATCGCCACGCTCGCCGAGAGTGCGCCGGCCGACGGCTCAAAAAAAAACGACTGACGAAGCCGGCTGAGAGGCGGAATCCGGAGGACGGAGAACCGAGGACGGAGGAGGAAGCGCCGCCGACCGCGGTGGTGGCCGATGCGCCCGCCGGACCGTCTTCCGAGGAGGAAGCGGCATTTTTGGCGCAGGAGCGGGAGATGGGGATCGTCACTCCGACCCTGATGCACACAGAGACTCCGCCGGAAGAGAAGGGAAGTCTGCCGCCGCTGGAGGACCTCGTGAAACGCATCCCGATGCCGACGCGCGATCTGATGGAAGAGCTGTTCCGCGCCAAGTTCGTCACCGTGAAACGCGTGCCGCAGTCGGCACTCAAGTAACCGGTCCGACCGGCCAGGCATCGCCGACAGGCGGCAGGCCATGGTGCGGGCGCAGGTAGAGGTAGGTTTGGGCGGAGGCGGCGTGGGGATTGGGCAGAAGGAGCACGTCAACGCGTTCGTAGAGCCCCTCATCGAGACCTTCGAGGCGGTCGAGTTCGGCGAGGCAGGCATCGTCCACGGACCAGAGTTCGCCGGTCACGCCCACGGTGTCGCCGGGGGCGCGGACCATGCCGGGATAGTCGCCGAGCGAGTAGAGCGTGAAGCCCGGTTCGGTCCGCACGGCCCCGAGGTATTTTTGTCCCTCGAGAAACAGGTGGTTCGAGCCGCCCCGCTTCAGCGTGCCGTAAACGAAGACCGTGGTCATGGGGTGGGCACCGTTCCGGCCTGCTGGCCGGCCGGTGTTTGTCCGGGCCGGTCGCCCGGCAAAGCCTCGACCACGAGGGCGGTGATGTTGTCGCGACCGCCGGCTTCGAGCGCGGCGGCGATGAGGCGCTGGGCGGCGGGCTCGCCACCGGGGGCGCGGGTGATCTCCTCGAGGTGTCGGTCCCACAGGCCGTCCGTCAGGCCGTCGGAGCAGATGAGGAAGCGGTCGCCGGGGGCGCAGGGCAGGGCGGAGAGCTGCGGGTCGATGAACTGGTGGCCGGCACCGAGCGACTGGTTGAGGACGTTCTTGCGCGGGTGGGTGCGGGCCTCGCGCTCGCTGATCTGGTTGGTCCGTCGCAACCAGCCGACGTAACTGTGGTCGTGCGTGAGTTGCGCGATGCCGCCCGCGGCCGGCAGGTGGTAGATCCGGGTGTCGCCGATGTGGCCGAAATAGGCCCAGCCGGGCGTGAACCAGCAGAGGCTGAGCGTGGTCCCCATGCCTCGGCACTCCTCGTAGGATTGGCCGAGCTTCATGAGGTCGTAGTGGATGGCCTTGAAGAGCTCGGCGAGCGTGGCGTCGTAGCGGCTGGCCGGTCCCGGGGCCGCCGGCCGGTAGCCGCGGGGCATGAGCTTGGTGATGCGGTCCACCGTGAAACGGCTCGCGAACTCGCCGGAATTGGCGCCGCCCATGCCGTCGCTTACGGCGAAGACGAAATCGTTTTTCGCCCAGGAGGCCTCGCCGGTTTTGCCGAGGTAGTGGACCTCATGGCCGTCGAAACACAGGGCGAGGAAGGTGTCCTCGTTGTTGGGCCGGACCTTGCCGCGGTGCGTGAGGCCCGACCAGCGGAGGTTGGGCGGGGGCGGAGTGGTGATCTCGTCGAGCAGCGCCGCGAACTCAAAATCAATGATGCAGAACCGCCCGTCATTCTTCCGGTAGGTGACGTTGCGGATCTCGGGATCATCGTGACGCACGCCGAAGCCCTCGAGTTCGGTGAAGAGTTCCTTCAGGCGGGTCGGATTGATCTGGTCCACGCGCGAGCCGCAATTGCTGGTCACGATGCTGAGGGTGGCTTCGTCCGACTCCAGCAGGCGCGGCACGAAGTCGCAGCCGCGGGCTTCGAGGTAGCGCAGGACCCGCACCTCGTTGGCGAAACGGGCATAAGCCTGATGGCCGCGGAAGGTTTTGTGAACCTGCCCGTCGTAACCGATCCGAACGAGGGCGCGTTGGGTGTCCTTGACCTCTTGCATGATGATGTCGTGCTAGGATTTAGCGCAAGTATGGCCGAAGCAAGGGGCGATTGGCCACTGCGCCTAGTCTGCATGGCATAAGCCAAATTGCACTTCCCACTGGCATGTTAGGTGCTTTTTGTTCGCCGTATCGCGTGACTGCCCCCGGCGCCTGCTGGGTCTTTGCGCCTTACGTCCAAAACCTCACAAACAAACTCATCCGATCCATGGCCAAATACAAATTGGAATACATCTGGCTCGACGGCTACACGCCGCTGGCCAACTTGCGCAGCAAGACCCAAATCAAGGAATACAGCAGCTTCCCGACGCTCGCCGAACTGCCCAACTGGGGTTTCGACGGCAGCTCCACGCAGCAGGCTGAAGGCAAGAGCTCCGACATCGTGCTCAAGCCCGTCGCCGTTTTCCCGGACAGCACCCGCAAGAACGGCGTGCTCGTGATGTGCGAATGCTATCAGCACACCGGCGTCGCCAGCCCCTCCAATTCCCGCGCCACCATCCCGGATGATCCGGACACCTGGTTCGGCTTCGAGCAGGAATATTTCATGTATAAGGACGGCCGCCCGCTCGGCTTCCCCGAGGGTGGCTATCCCGCCCCGCAGGGCCCGTATTACACGGGTGTCGGCTACAAGAACGTCGGCTGCGTGGCCCGCGAGATCGTCGAGAAGCACATCGATATCTGCTTGGATGCCGGCATCAATCTCGAGGGCATCAACGCCGAGGTGGCGAAGGGCCAGTGGGAATTCCAGATCTTCGGCAAGGGCTCCAAGAGCGCCGCTGACCAGATGTGGGTCGCCCGCTACATCCTGACCCGCCTGTGCGAGAGCTACGGCATCGACATCGAGTGGCGCTGCAAGCCCATCCTCGCTCCCTTCAACCAGCCGCTCGACTGGAACGGCTCCGGCATGCACGCCAACTTCTCGACCAAGCACATGCGCGAAGTCGGCGGCAAGGAATACTTCGAGAAGCTCATGGAAGCCTTCAACAAATACCGCGACGAGCACATCGCCGTCTATGGCCCGGAGAACCACCTCCGCCTCACCGGCCTGCACGAGACGCAGTCGATCGACAAGTTCAGCTACGGTGTCGCCGATCGCGGCGCCTCGATCCGCGTCCCGCACAGCTTCATCAACAACGGCTACAAGGGCTACCTCGAGGATCGTCGTCCGAACTCCGCCGCCGACCCGTATCTCGTGGCCGGCCGGATTCTCAAGACGGTGCAGTCCGTCCCGACCAAGTAACCGTTGGTCTCCTGGATCCCTTCAGCCGCCCGGCCTGGTGCCGGGCGGCTTTTTTGTGGCCCTGTGCGCGCTGCCCGTGTTCATAACACGCGATGATTCCGCCGGAGCATACTCCTTCCGCGACACCGCGCTGGCTGGCAGCGGGGGAATGGCTGCTCGTGGTGGGCCTCGCCGCGACGCTGGCGTGGACCACCTTGTGCCTCGGCGGCTATCTGGCCGACACGATGGTGGCGACCTCGTGGGCGGTGTTCGGCCTCGGCGGCCTGGGCGCCGTGCTCTGGGCCGCAGGCCGGCGGAGTGTGCATCTCGCCGTGCTGCTGCCTTTGCCTTTTCTGCTCTACGCGCTGGGCAGCGTGCTGTGGCTGGCTCCGGCAAAGTGGCTGGCGTGGCGCGAGTGGCTGCTGTGGTTCCAAATGTGGCTGGTGTTTGCGCTGGCCCTTCATTTCGGCCGCGGGCGGGCGCAGTCGTGGGTGTTGGCGGGCACTTTCCTGACACTGGGTTTGACCGGCACCGGCATGGCGGCGTGGCAGCGCTTCGTGGACCCGTCGTGGATGATGCTCGGACGCGTCCAGGCGGATCAATTCGTGGGACGTTCGGCGGGCATGTTCGGTATTCCCAACAGCCTCGCCGGGCTCTTGGAGCTGATGGTGCCGGTGTGTCTCGTGCTGTTGTTTTCCCGGGCGGTTCGACCGGTCGGGAAAATCGCCTGCGCCTGGTTGGCGGCGTTGTTTGTCTTTGCGGTTGTCCTAACGGGCAGCCGCGGCGGTTGGATGGGAATCGGAATCGCGCTGCTGGTGTGGCCTCTGCTGGCGGGACGCGATTGGCGGAAAAAGGTGCTCGGAACCGCGGCGGTGTTGGTCTGCGTGGTGGCGGGGTTGTGGGCGCTTTACCAAGGCAGCGATTACGCCCGGCAGCGCATTGATCCGTTTCTGGAAGGGAAGTTCGAGACGAGCCGTCCGCTCATCTGGAAAGCCGGCTGGCAGATGTGGCGGGAGGAGCCGTGGCTCGGGCGCGGCGCCGCCGCCTACAACGTGTTGTTCGACCAGTATCGCCCGCGCGGCTTTCTCAACGAGCCCGACTGGACGCACAACGATCACCTGAACACCCTGATCGATTACGGGCTCATCGGCTTCGCGCTGTGGTTTGGCGCCGGCCTAGCGCTGGGGTGGGTTGGGTGGGCGGCGGTGCGCCGGGCGCGCCGCGAGACCGTCACCACCGACAATCTCTTTGCTCTGGCGAAATGGAAGCTCGGTCTGCTGCTCGGCCTGTTCGCCTACGCGGTGCACCTCTTGGTTGATTTCCATACCAAGATTCCCGCCCTGGCCTTCGCAGTGGCGGTGGTGGTGGCCGTGCTGGTGCGCGATGAGCCGGCGTGGTGGCGACCGGTCCGGAAAGTGCCGGCGTGGCTGATCAGCGGCTTTGCCTTGATGATGGCGGCGCTGGCCGGGCGCGTGGCGTCGCCACTGTATCGGGCCGAAGCGATCCGGGAGGACGCGCGCCGACGGATCGAGCGCTTCGCCCTCACCGGCGAGGGTAACCTGGCTGAGATCGCCCCGGCGGCGAGGAGTGCGCTGACGCGGGCGGTGCGCATTGATCCGGGCAATGGCCAGGCGTGGGCGGACCTGAGCTACGCCACAGTGCAGAGCTGGCGGGCCGGGAAGGGCGATCTGGTGAGTTTGGGGCGCTTTGCCGAGTTGGCCGCCGAGGATGCCCTCAAGCGGTGTCCCGTTGATGCCGAGTTTTGGGTGCGCAAGGCCGTCGCGTTGGACATTCAGCGCGGCCGCACCGAGACCGAGTCATGCTACCGCCGGGCACTGGAACTCGCGCCCAACACGTCCGCGTGGTGGTATCACTATGCCTATCATTTACAGGCTTTTCCCGCGCGGAAAGCGGAGGCGGTGAAGGCCTTGGACACCTGTTTAACTCTTGACCCCTCCCATGGCCCGGCGAACATCCTGCGCCAGCAGTTGGCCACCCACCGTTAATCGCAAATAGCCGAGGTATATGAAAATTTCCACCCTGCTTCGCTTCCTGTCCTGTGCCTTTGTTGCAACCGCCTTGTCTCTGAACGCCCTTGCGCAAACCCAGCTCGGCCAGATCAAAGCGGCTCGTGTCCAGGGTGAGGTGCAAAAAATTTCCGACAGCGGTCAGGCCGTGGCGCTCAAGGATGGCGATCCGATTGTGCAGTCGGACAGCGTGGTCACCGGCAAAGGGGCGAGTGTCGTGCTGGTGTTCGCCAACGGCTCCTCGGTCCGCCTTGGCTCCGATTCAAGATTGAAAATCGAAGACTTCCTCATGGATCCGTTGGATGCTCCCATTCAAAATCCATCCACGCTTAAGGAGGAACCGTCCAAATCCAAGACGACGCTCAATCTCTCTTACGGTGAAATGGTCGGCGATGTGAAGAAGCTCAACTCATCCTCCAGCTATTCGATCAAGACCCCGGTCGGCGCGGCCGGTATCCGCGGCACCATTTATCGCATCGTCTTCCGTCCAAGTTCCGACGGCAAAGCCTTCTTCCAACTCCAGACGGCCGAAGGTCTCGTGATCATGGAAGGCGTCACCAACGTCGATGTGCCGGTGGGCGAAGGCAAGGAAGTCGTCGTCGAGATTGACACGGAGAAGCCCGGTGAAGCCAAGGTGCAGGCGAAGGATATTTCGGACGCTGACAAGGCGGCCATCACCACCGTGGTCAACGAACTCGTCGAAAGCCTCAAGATCACGACGATCGACAACACGCCGCCTCCGCCGGCGCAGGAGGAAAAGAAAGAAGAGACCCCGCCGCCTCCGCCGCCACCGGTCCCGGATAGTCCCCCCCTGACACCCGGCTCCGGCAAATAAATCCAGCTTTCCAATTTCACACCCGGCCAGCGCGCCGGGTGTTTTGTTTGTATACTTTGAATCTGCTTTAACTCGCTCCGGCCGGAGCTAGTGTCCGCGATCGTGGCGCAGTCCAAGAAAAGAAAATTCGACTGGAGAATTCTGTTGCTGCTGCCCGTGCCGATTTTGTGGGGCTGGCTGGCGCAAGACGGGTATTTGCAGAAGCTGGAAAACCTTCTCATCGACCTGAGATTCCGGCTGCGCGGCAATATGGCTGCGCCCGTGCGGGTCTTTTCTGTGGATCTGGACACACGCGGCATCCAGCGGATTGGCGAGCGTCCTTGGGATCGGGCCCGTTTTGCCGAGGCTGCCCAGTTGCTGAT
>CBINOW010000097.1:0-18079 GCA_966252395.1 uncultured Oleiharenicola sp.
AGATCGCGCTGGCGCCGAGCTCTTCCTCGATGCGGAGGAGCTGGTTGTATTTCGCCACGCGGTCGGTGCGGCAGAGCGAGCCGGTCTTGATCTGGCCGGCGTTGGTCGCGACGGCGATGTCGGCGATGGTCACGTCTTCGGTCTCGCCCGAGCGGTGCGAGATGATGGTCGTGTATTTGTTCTTCTGCGCGAGCTCGATGGCGTCGAAGGTTTCGGTGAGGGAGCCGATCTGGTTGACCTTGACGAGGATCGAGTTGGCGGTGCCGGTCTCGATGCCCTTCTTGAGGAACTCGACGTTGGTGACGAAGAGATCGTCACCGACGAGCTGAACGCTGCCGCCGATGGCGTCGGTGAGCTTCTTCCAGGTCGTCCAGTCGCCCTCGGCGCAACCGTCCTCGATCGAGACGATCGGGTATTTGGCGACGAGGTCCTTGTAGTAGGCGACGAATTCGTCGCCGGTGAAGCTGCGGCCGTCGGATTTCTTGAAGACGTAGGTCTTCTTCTCCTTCACGTAGAATTCGGAGGAGGCGACGTCGAGGGCGAGGAAGATGTCCTTGCCCAGCTTGTAGCCGGCGCCCTTCACGGCCTCGGCGATGGCGTCGAGCGCATCGGTGGTGGAGGCGAGGTTCGGGGCGAAGCCGCCCTCGTCGCCGACGGCGGTCTGGAGGCCCTTGGACTTGAGCACCTTTTTGAGCGAGTGGAACACCTCGGCGCCGGCACGGAGGGCCTCGGAGAACGAGTTGAAGTTCTTCGGGACGATCATGAACTCCTGGAAGTCGATGGGGGCGTCCGAGTGCGCGCCGCCGTTCATGATGTTCATGAGGGGCACGGGGAGAACCTTGGCGTTGGGGCCGCCGAGGTATTTGTAGAGGGGAACGTTCAGCGCGGCGGCGGAGGCCTTGGCGACGGCCATCGAGACGCCGAGGATGGCGTTGGCGCCGAGCTTCGACTTGGTGGCGGTGCCGTCGAGCTTGAGCATCGTGCGGTCGATGCCGAGCTGGTCCTGGGCGTCGAAGCCGATGAGCGCGGGGGCGATCTTGGACTTCACGTTGGCGACGGCCTTGAGCGTGCCCTTGCCGAGGTAGCGCTTCTTGTCGCCGTCGCGCAGCTCGATGGCCTCGTGTTCGCCGGTGGAGGCGCCCGAGGGCACGGCGGCGCGGCCGAGGTGGCCGGAGGCGAGGCGGACATCAACCTCGACAGTGGGATTGCCGCGGGAGTCGATGATCTCGCGGGCGGTGATGGCAGTGATGCTGGTGTTCATTCTGTTGAGAAAAGAAGGGCGGATTGGAGGCAAAACCCCAGCAGGAGGCGAGCCGCAAAGCTGGCATACGTCATTTTGGGCAAAAAACGCCCAAGTCCCCGCCGGACTCAGCTAAAAGGCGGTCGGGAGAATCCGGTCCGGTAAAGGATCTTCTGGACGATGGTCGGCGGCTTGGGCCGGAATTCCACGGGCAGCTGGTCGGCGTGGCCGTTGTGGATGGCTGCGCCGATGGGTGTGCCGCCCGTGTAGTTGCGCATGGTGAGCGTGGCGTGATTCAGGAATTCCCGGGGAACTTCCTTGAGGTGTCCCTCCACCGCAGCGGCGTGGAGCGGGGTGTCGCCAAAGTCATTGCGTGAGATCAGGAGGTCGAGCGTGAGCCGGTCACGGGGAATCTGGCCGAGGTTGCCGGATTCGGCTGCCGCATGGATCGGCGTGTGTCCCGACTTGCTGGGCAGGACGAGGTTTTCGTGCGTGAGAAATTCCGGCGGGATCTGGTCAAGGTGGCCGGAGATGGCGGCGGCGTGCAGGCAAGTGTCGTGATTGGTCGTCTTGCGCAGAAGCGTGTCGGTGGTGAGCAGTTCGCGCGGAACCTGATCGAGATGGCCGTTGAGAGCCGCCACGTGCAGCACGGTTTCACCGCTGATGTTGGTCGAGGTGAGGCTCGTGAGCGTGATGAATTGCGCGGGAATCCGGTCCAAGGCCCCATTTTCCGCAGCCTCGTGGAGCAGGGTGTTGCCGGTGTCGGTGCGCGTGAGCACCAGCTCCATGTTGAGCAGGCCCGCCGGCAGTTGATCAAGGCAGCCGGAGGCGGCCGCTTGGTGCAGGGGCGTGAGCCCGCTGTTGGAGCGAGACAGCAAATTTTCCCGGGTAAGGAGAGACGGGGGGACCTCGCTCAGGCTACCTTCCCGGGCGGCCAGGTGCAGCGGGGTGTAGCCGGCGTCGTTTTTGACCAGCAGCAGGTCGGGAATCAGCAACTCGACCGGAAGCTGGCTCAGGTGCCCGTATTTGGCGGCGATGTGCAGGGGGGTGTTGCCCGAGGCGTTGCGCGCAGTCAGAGCCTCGGCCGTCACCAGACCGGCGGGCAGTTCGGCAAAGCCACCCTTGCGGGCGGCGGCGTGCAAATCGACTTTCTCCATGCCGTCGCCAACAAACAAAGTCCGGGCGGTTGTAGCAAGCTTCATAACGGTCCATGTCCACGCCGGACAAGGATTTGGGTTTGCCAACCGGAAAACGCATTCCCACGATGACCATACCAAATGACGACAACCACGAACGCTCCCGAGAATGCCAAGGCCAAGCTGGGTGCGGTGCTTCTTGTGGATGACGAAAAGCCCTTGCTCGAGCTCTATGCTGAGGCCCTTTCGCCCTATTTCGACGTCGCGGTTGCCACCAGCACCAAGGAGGCTGGGTTTCTACTCCACAAGCGGGTGTTCAAGGTCGTGGTCTCGGACCACCTGATGCCGGGCGGCAACGGGCTGAGTTTTCTGGTGGATGCGCGCGAGGAGTATCCCGAGATGCAGCGGGTGCTCGTGACCGGCTACATGAAGCCCGAGATGCTGCTGCGCAGCGTGAACGAGGCCGCCCTCTACCGTTATCTGCTGAAACCGGTATCACTGCCCGAACTGATCAAGACCGTGCAGGAAGCGGCGAAACTCTACGATCAGGCGACCGCCAACCGCGGGTAAGATTCCGCCATGGCCGAACCCGCTTCATCATCCCGGCCGTCGCTGTTGTTGGTGGAGGACGAAGCCCCGTTGGCCGCCGCACTTTGCGGTAATCTTGAGGCCGAATACGAGATCGAGGTGGCGGGCACCGTCGAGGAAGCGCGGCTGCTGCTCAGCACGCATAAATTCGATGCCATCCTGTCTGACCACATGCTGCCGGGCAAGGCGCAGGGACTTGATTTTCTCGTCGAGGCACTGGAGCGGCAGCCGACCGCCAAGCGCATCCTGATGACCGGTTATCTCAATCCGGACCTGCTGGGCCGCAGCGTGTCCCTCGCCAATTTGAGCGCCTGCCTGATCAAGCCGGTGGACATCGCGCAGTTGAAGCAGGAACTGAAAGAAGCCCTGGCCGGCTGAGCTCCGGTGCCGACGCTCAATCGTAGCGGCGGCGCAGGTTGCTCGGCAGCAGGCCGAGTTCCTCGCGATACTTGGCCACGGTGCGGCGGGCAATCTTGAGTCCTTTCTCGTCGAGCAGGCCGACAATTTCCTGGTCACTGCGCGGCGCGCCGGGGTCTTCGCCGGCGATGATGTCGGCGATCATTTCCTTCACACTGGTGTTGGCCACCGCCTCGCCGGCCTGCGACTGATAGCCGGAGGTGAAAAAGAACTTCATCTCAAAAACGCCGTGCGGGGTCTTGATGTATTTGTTGGCCAGGGCGCGGCTCACGGTGGTCTCGTGCACGCCGATGATGTCGGCGATCTGGGTCATCGTAAGCGGTTTCAGCTTGGAGACGCCTTCCTCGAAGAACTCGTGCTGGTGCTTGATGATCTCGCGCGTGATGCGCTCGATGGTGCGCTGGCGCTGCTCGATGGCGTTGATGATGAATTTGCCCGAGCGCAGTTTCTCGCGGAGATAGTCGCCCTCCTGCTTGGAGAGTTTCCCTTTCGCAATGAGATCCTTGTAGGTGCTGCTCAGGCGCAGGCGCGGAATGTAGTCCTGGTTGAGCATGACCACCCACTCGCCATTGTCCTTCTCGACGCTGACATCGGCCACGACGACGCGGTTTGAATCGTCCGCAAAGCGCCGGCCGGGTGCGGGGTCGAGCGTGCCGATGATCTCAACGGCTTCCTGGATGATCTCCGGCGACAGACCCATCTTGCGGGAGAGATCGGGGATGCGGCGGCGGACCAGAAGGTCGAAGTGATCGCGCACAATGCGGGCGGCGACGGATTTTCCGCGGCCCTGGTGCTGCAGCTGGGTCAGCAGGCAGTCGCCGAGATTTTCCGCCCCGATGCCCGGTGGATCGAAGCTCTTGAGCAGCTTCGAGGCGGCCTGCACGGTGTCGAGCGGCAGGCTGCTGAGCAGGGCAATGTCCGCGAGGGTGGAGGTCAGGTAGCCGCGGTCATCGAGGCTGCCGACGAGGTAGCGCAGCGCCTCCAGCACCGCCGGCGGGCAGTCCGCCAGCTCGGCCTGCTGCATGAGATGCTGTTGGAGGGAAGTCTCCGTGGTGAGCGAGTCGTAGAAGTGCTGACGGCGTTCCTCCTCCTCGCTGGAGCTTTGGCGCACGCCGCCCGTGTCGCTCATGTGGTCACGCCAGTCCTGCCCGATTTTCTCGAGCATCTGGAAGTCCTTGCCGAAATCCATCTCTGCGCGCGGATCGTCGTCGGGCGCGGCGCCATCGTCGTTGTTCGGGGCGGTCTTCTCGAGGCTGACGTCATCCATCGGCATCTCCTCGAGAGTGGGGTTGGCCTGCAACTCCTCCTGGATGGTGGCGCGGAGATCGAGTGCCGCCACCTGCAGGATCTTGAGCGATTGCCGCATTTGCGGCGCCAGCATCAACTGCTGGGTCTGCCGCTGCTGGAAGCTCTGGTTGAGTCCGGGGCCGCTCATGGGGACGACAGGAGAGGGCCGTTAGCTGCGGGTGTGGTAGGAGGCCGGGACAGAGGGGGTGGTGTCGGGCTTGTCGGGCGGGAATACCTCGGCGAGGTATACCGCGAGCTTCTCGTTGGTGGGGCCGTAGCGGTCGCTGTAGAGGTATAGCTCCAGGTCGGTGAGCATCTCGTAGGCGTTTTGGTAACGCTTGTCGCGGTCGCGTTGCAGCGCCTTGAGCAGGATGGCCTCCAGCTTGGGGTCGATATCCGCCCGCAACGTCGAGAACTTGGGCAGCGGCATCGTCAGGATGTTGCGGCGGGACTCGAGACGGCTCGTGCCGCGGAAAATGTTCCGGCCAAGGAGTATTTCGCTGAGGACGATACCGAGCGCGAACAGGTCGGAGCGGCCGTCGGTCACGGCATAGCTTGCACCCTCGGTCGAGAGATACTCGTCCTTGCCCGGGATCACCTTGCCTTCCTCGTTATACATCAGGTCCAAGGCCTTCGCGATGCCGAAGTCGGTGAGCTTTACGTCGCCCTCGACGGCGAGCATGACGTTCTTGGGGTTCACATCGCGGTGCACGATGCCAAGGAGGCGGCCGTCGCTGTCGCGCTTGCTGTGGGCGTAGTTCAGGCCGCGGCAGACGCGGGAGGCGATGAAGGCGGCGATGTCCACGGGCACTTGGCGCCCGAGCTCGCCGTGGCGCTCGATGAATTGCTCCAAATTCACCCCGCGAACAAATTCCATCGTCATGAAATACTGCCCACCCACCTGGCCGAGGTGGTAGGTCTGGACGATGTTGGTGTGGATGAGGTCGGCCACGAGGCGGGCCTCGCCGATGAAGTTCTTCTGAAACTCGGGGATGCTCGAATACTCTTCCCGAATCAGTTTGATGGCCACGACCTTGCGGAAATTACCGGAGCCGCGCTGGAGGGCTTCATACACGAGGCCCATGCCGCCTTCGGCGATCTTCCGGGTTAGCTCGTATTGGATTTCGTTGAAGATGTGTTTGAGGCCGGACACGGGGTCACAAAAACGGCGGGTGTGTCTGGTGGCAAGAACTCTGCATGAATATTGCATGATTCCTGCTTCGCGCTTGATTCGGGTGGTTTCGCGCTGGTTGACAGCCGGGACCGCGACCGTAGGTTGCGCCGCATGATCACCCTCACTTCCCGCGCCGCCCGTCAGGTGCAGAGCATGCAGTCCGCGCAGGGCGATGCCCGCAAGAAGCTCCGGGTCTTCGTCGAAGGCGGCGGCTGCTCCGGTTTTCAATACGGCATGTCGTTCGATCTGCCCAAGGCCGACGATCAGACAATCGAGACCGAGGGCGTGCAGGTGCTCGTCGATCCGACCAGCCTCGCCTACCTGAGTGGCACCAGCATCGATTTCGACGACGGATTGCAGGGCAAGGGCTTCGAGATCCGCAATCCCAATGCGCAGAGCACCTGCGGTTGCGGCAAGTCGTTCAACTGAATCGCGCATCGGCGCGATTCAGCCTGAGCGAAGTCGAAGGATCCAATCAGTTCATGGCCTCGTGCAAGGCCACGATGCCGAAGGTCAGGGGAGTGGCGCGCACCGATTTGAAACCCGCCCGGATGATTTCCCGGCTCATGGCTTCGCGGTCCGGGAACGACTCGATTGAGCCGCCGAGGTATTCGTAAGCCGAGCGGTCGCCGGTCACGACACCGGCGACAAGCGGCAGCACGAGTTTCAGGTAGGCGTAGTAAACCGGCCGGAACCAGAAATACGGCTGGGAGAATTCCAAGACGAACAGCCGACCGCCCGGCCGCAGCACGCGGCGCATCTCGCTCAAGGATTTGTGCCGGTCTGCCATGTTGCGCAGGCCGAAGGAAATGGTGACGGCATCGAAAGCCCGGTCGGGCAGGGGGAGGGCCATTCCGTCACCTTGGTTGAATTCGATTCCGGCCCAGCGGGTGCTGCCGGCGCGTTTTTTCACGGCTTCGTCCAGCATGGGCTGGCAAAAGTCCATGCCCGTGATCCGCACTTCGCGCGGCAAACCGTCGGCAAAGGCGAAGGCGACGTCGCCGCTACCCGTGGCCAGATCGAGAATGACCTGCGGATGGGCGTCATGCACCACCCGCACGAGCCGTCGCCGCCACCAATAGTCCACACCGCCACTCAAGAGATGGTTGGCGAGGTCATAGCGCCCGGCAATGCGGGCAAACATGCTGTTTACGGCCTTCGGATCGGGCATACGGAAGCTTTAGGCTTTGTGTGGCTTTGCGATTGACGCAAGCACTGGGTAGTGAATTATTTGTGCCGTAAGAGTCCCACGACCTTAACTTTAACCCCAGCTCGCCATGTCCACCAACCTGACAAAACGTGAGATCGTTCTGGAAATCTACGAGAAGACGGGATTTCCGCAGAAGCAAATCCAAGACACGGTGCAGATGACCCTTGATATCGTGATGGATGCGCTAGCCGCGGGCCGCAACGTCGAGCTCCGCAACTTCGGCGTGCTCGAGGTGCAGGTCCGCAAGGCCCGCGTCGGCCGCAATCCGAACAAGCCCGAGACCGAGGTCGTCATTCCCGAGCGCGCCGTCGTGAAGTTCAAGTCGGGCAAGATTTTGAAGCAGAAGATCAAGGCGCTGAGCCTTGAGAAGCTTAAGGCCAATCCGCCGGCTCCCGCCTCGGCTGATGGCGACGACGAAGAGGCCTGAGCCCGCGTCGCTGCCCTGTAGTCTTCAATGGCCGGCTTTCAGTCGCTCCCTGGCTTCCGGGATTTCTACCCGGAGGATTTTTCCCGTCGTCAGCATATTTTCAACGGCTGGCGCAAAGCTGCGAACGCGTTCGGTTTCCAAGAATACGACGCGCCGGTGCTTGAGCCGCTCGATCTCTACACCACCAAGTCGGGCGATGAGATTGAAGGGCAGTTGTTTGCCTTCACCGACAAGGGTGACCGCCAGGTCTCGCTGCGTCCGGAAATGACGCCCACGGTGTGCCGCATGGTCGGCGCCAAGGCCGGCGCGCTGAAGCGGCCGATCAAGTGGTTCAGCATCGCGGAATTCTACCGCTACGAGCGTGCGCAAAAAGGGCGCCTCCGGGCTTTCAACCAGTTCAACGCCGACATCTTCGGCGAGGCCGGTCCCGAGGCTGAGATCGAGCTTATCGCGCTGCTCATCCAGTGCTTGGCGGGGTTTGGGCTCACGAAGGACGATTTCTACGTCCGGCTCAGCGATCGTAATCTTTGGTTCTATTACTTGGAGGCCTTGGGATTCGACGAAGCCCAGACTCGCGGCATTCTCTCAGCCGTCGATCGTTTCGAGAAGATGGGCGACGATGCCTTCAAGGGCTATGTGGAGGCGCACGGCGCGCTGGCGGACGACAAGAAGGCGAAGGTGCTGGCTTTCCTGAAGATCAAGAGCCTCACGGAACTCGAGGCCACACTGGCCCCTTTCAACTCGGAGAAGCTGGCGGCACGTCTGTCCGACTGGCGCAAAGTGTTGGGTGGCGTCTCGGCGATGGGCCTGGCCGACTTCATTGCCGTGGATCTCGGCGTCGTGCGCGGCTTGGCCTACTACACGGGCTTCGTGTTCGAGGCCTTTGACCGCAAAGGCGACCTGCGCGCATTGGCCGGCGGCGGCCGCTACAACGATCTCGTCAAGAAGCTCGGTTACGCCGACCTGCCGGCGGTCGGCTTCGCCATTGGCGACGTCACGACCGGACTGCTCCTGGAGCAGCGCGGGCTGGCTCCCGCCTACGTGGGCGCGCCCGAAATCTACGTGGTCATTGGTGGGGAATCGGAGCGCAAGGCGGCCTTCGCCGACCTGCAGGCGCTGCGGGCCACCGGGCTGCGGGTGGAATATCCGTTCAAGGATATGGCCTTCGGCAAGCAGTTCAAAGCCGCCGCCGAGTCCGGAGCGAAACTCGCACTCATTTACGGCGGCGACGAACTCGCCAAAGGCGTCGTGAAGATTCGCAATTTAACCGATCGCAGCGAACGCGAAGTCCCGCGCGCGGACGTGCTGGCCGAAGTGCGAAGCGCGCTCGGCCAAGGCTGACACCCATCCCAGTCGTCCTGAGCGAAGCGAAGGATCCAGCATGATGCGTGCAGCTGCACATTGGGGTGGATTCTTCGGTTCACTCCGAATGACATGCTGAAGATGCCTGACATTCTGCTCAGTCTCGGTCGCATCCTGCTGCTCCTGGCCGGCGTCTATGTTGTCTGCGCCGTCGGAGCTCACTCCCTTTCGCGTTCGATGCTTTTCCCGCGTCCGCCGCTAAAATACGCGCCGGGTCCGGACTATATCACCCTCACTGCGCCCGATGGCACAACGCTCATGGCGCGGCACTGGCCAAATCCGGGCGCCAAGCACACGCTGCTCTATTTGCACGGGAACTACGAGGACCTCGGGGGCGTCGGCGAATACCTGCCCGAATTCGTCAAGGCCGGCTATGCGGTCTTCGCCTTTGACTATCGGGGTTACGGTCTCAGTGGCGGGACCCCGGACGAGCAGAATCTCTGCACGGACACGCAGGTGGCCTACGATTATCTGCGGACGAAACTCGGCGTGCCCGCCGATCGCATCGTGCTCTTCGGTTATTCCCTGGGCGGCGGCCCCGCGGTTGAACTGGCCAGCAAGCAACCCGTGGCCGGCCTCGTGCTCCAAGGTGCCTTTGTGAGCGCCTATCGGGTGATGACCCGCATCCCGCTCTTCCCGGGCGATAAATTCGAGAATCTCGCCAAAATGGCGGCGTTGCGCAACCCGGTCATGATCATCCACGGCACGGCCGACGATACGGTGCCGTCGTGGCATGGGGAGAAGCTCTACGACGCTATTCCGGGACGGAAGGCGAAGTTGTTCGTGGAGGGCGGTCCGCATGGCGGCCTCGCTGACTTCACGGGTTCGCGCTACTGGGAAGAGCTGCGGAAGTTCACGGATTCGCTGTGACAGTAGGGCCGGTCTCCGACCGGCCGTTTTCCGCATTCGGTGCATCGGCCGGTCGGAGACCGGCCCTACATTACTTCAAATCTTCGGGCCCGAAGGCGGCCGGCAGGAGCGAGCGGATGGAGCCGTCGATGCGGTCGAGGCCGTTGCAGAAGGAGTGCACGCGGATCTTCGGACCGAATTCGTAGATCACCTGGCGGCAGGCGCCGCAGGGGGCCGTCGCGGTCTTCGTCGGCGTATACACCACGACGCACTTGAACTTGCGCTCGCCGGCGGCCACCGCGCTGAAGAGGGCCGTGCGTTCGGCGCAATTGCAGAGCCCGTAGGAGGCGTTTTCGACGTTACAGCCGGCGAATATTTTCCCGGATTCCGTCAGCACCGCCGCGCCAACGCGAAAGTGGGAGTAGGGCGCATAAGCCTTGCTCGCGGCCGCCTTGGCGGCGGTCCGGAGTTTCAGCAACTGGGCGGGCGACGGCATTTCAGAAGCCAAATTCCTGCTTCACTTCGGCAAACTTCTCAATGGCAAAGGTGAGATCCTCCCGGCTGTGCGCGGCGGACACCTGCGTGCGGATGCGGGCCTGCCCTTGGGCCACGACAGGGAAGAAAAAGCCCACGGCATAGAGCCCCTTTTCCAGGAGGCGCGCCGAGACTTTCTGCGCGAGCACGGCGTCTCCCAGCATGATAGGCACGATGGGGTGGGTGCCGGGTTTGATCGTCAGGCCCGCCTTGGTCAGTCCTTCGCGGTAGAAACGCGTGTTCGCATGCAGTTTGTCGCGCAGGGCTGTCGACGCGCTGAGCATCTCCAGGCACTTCAATGCGGCACCGGCGACCGCCGGTGGGATGGTGTTGGAGAAGAGGTAGGGCCGCGACCGCTGGCGCAACAGGTCAATGATCTCTTTGCGCCCGCTGGTGTAACCGCCGCTGGCGCCACCGAGGGCCTTGCCGAGCGTGCCGGTGAACACGTCCACGCGACCCATGACGCCGCAATGTTCGTGCGTGCCGCGGCCGGTGGCGCCCATGAATCCGGCGGCATGGCTGTCGTCCACCATGAGGATCGCCTGGTATTTGTCGGCGAGATCGCAGATGCCGCGCAGGTCGGCGATGGTGCCGTCCATGGAGAACACGCCGTCGGTGGCGATGAGCTTGAAGCGCGCCTTGGCGGCGTCGGCTTCCTGCAACTTTGCCTCCAGGTCGGCGAGGTTGTTGTTTTTGTAGCGATAGCGCTGCGTCTTGCACAGGCGGATGCCGTCGATGATCGAGGCGTGGTTCAGCTCGTCGGAGATGACGGCGTCCTCCGCGCCGAGCAACGTCGCGAACAGGCCGCCGTTGGCGTCGAAGCATGAGGAATAGAGGATGGAGTCGTCGGTGCCGAGGAAACGCGCGAGGGCCATCTCGAGGTCGCGGTGGATCTGTTGCGTGCCGCAGATGAAACGCACCGACGCGAGCCCGTAGCCCCAGCGGTCGAGCGCGGCATGGGCGGCGGCGATGAGGTCGGGGTGATCGGCCAGGCCGAGGTAATTGTTGGCGCAGAGGTTGAGAACTCGGCGGTCAGCCGACCCCGAGCCAGCCTGCGGTGAGTCGGTCGAAACCGTCGAGGGGCTGCCGGGCGCCACGGCGATGTGCGCGCTCTGATGCGTGGTGATGATGCGCTCGCGCTTGGTGAGGCCGGCGGAGTCGATCTCGCCGAGGGTTTTTTGGAGGTGGGCGGTGAAGGCGGGATTCATGAAAACGCAGAAAGGCGGGTTAACCACTAAGCCACACTAATGACTCACTAATGGTCCGGTCGGGATACGAGTGCTGGGATAGGTGGCTGATTAGTGGAAATGAGTGGTTTATCTGCTCGGGGCTACTCCCAGCTGAGCACGATCTTGCCCGAGCGGCCGGAACCCATGAGCTCAAAGCCCTCCTGAAAATCGGCAATCGGCAGGCGGTGGGTGATGACGGGCGTGATGTCCATGCCGCCTAGCACGAGCGCGGTCATCTTATACCACGTCTCGAACATTTCGCGGCCGTAGATGCCTTTCAGGTGAAGCATCTTGAAGACGATTATGTTCCAATCGACGGTCGCCTCGCCCGGATGCACGCCGAGCAGTGCGATGCGGCCGCCCATGACCATGTTGTCGATCATCTGGTTCAGCGCGGCGGGATTGCCCGACATCTCGAGGCCGATGTCGAAGCCCTCGGTCATGCCGAGCTCGTTGTGCCAGACCTCGGAGAGATTTTCCCTCGCCACGTTCACAGCGCGGATCGGACCGAGCTTCTTGGCGAGTTCCAGGCGCGCATCGTTCACGTCGGTGATGACAATGTGCCGTGCGCCGGCGTGTTGGGCCACGGCGATGGCCATGCAGCCGATTGGGCCGGCGCCGGTGATGAGCACGTCTTCGCCGACCATGTCGAACGAGAGCGTGGTGTGCACGGCATTGCCGAGCGGATCAAAGCAGGCGACGACATCGGTGTTCAGGCCGGCGGGCACTTTCCAGACGTTGGAGGCGGGAATGGAAACGTATTCGGCAAAGGCGCCGTCGCGGTTCACTCCGACGCCGATGGTGTTGGGGCAAAGGTGTCGCCGGCCGGCGAGACAGTTGCGGCAGTGCCCGCACACGATATGGCCTTCGCCGGTCACGAGCTGACCCTTGGTGAAGCCGGTCACGCCGTCGCCGCAGTCCTCGACCGTGCCGACGTATTCGTGGCCGATCACCAGGGGCGGCTTGATCGTGCGGGCGGCCCAGGCGTCCCACTTGTTGATGTGGACGTCGGTGCCGCAGATGGCGGTTTTGCGGATCTTGATGATGACATCGTTCAAGCCGGGTCGGGGGACCGGCACGTCTCGCATGACGAGACCGGGACCGGCCGTTGGCTTCACGATGGCGCGCATGGTTTGGGGCATGGGGAGTCTTTGTTGGTCCCGAACTTAGGTCCGGTGTCTTATGACACAATAGTGAAGGCGATCCATTTCCGGAGGGCCGAGCTCCTGCGAGGCCGGATCGAAAGTTTCAGGTCGGGGTTTATCCCAGGCAATTCTCACCCGGCGTCGGGCGTAATGCCCGACCTACAAAACGCAGCGCGGCCTCGCGGGAGCTCGGCCCTCCGGGAGGAGAAATCTCACATCAACCACAGACGCGCAATGCCGAGGAAGAAGCCCATGCTGGCCACGTCGGTCGCGGTTGTGAGGAAGATGCTCGAGGCGGTCGCGGGATCGGCGCCGAACTTTTTCAGAGTGATCGGCACCATCACACCCGATACGCCGCTCAGGAAGCAGCTGCCCATCATCGAGAGGAATACGATCGTGCCTAGCTGGTAGGGCGACACGGCGGTCTGCTGCCAAGTGGCATAGAAAAACATGCCGAGTCCGGCGGTGATGCCCACGAGCGCGCCGTTGGCGAGACCGAGCGCGGCCTCTTTCACAAGGAATTGGCTTTCGCGGCCGGCCTTGAGTTCGCCAAGGGTGATGCCGCGCAGCGACACGGCCAACGCCTGGCAACCGGTGTTGCCCGACTGGCCAGCGAGCACCGGCAGGAACACCGCGAGCACGACGATCTGGTCGATGGTGTCCTCGAACAAACCGACCACGGCGGCGGCGATGAAGGCGGTGAGCAGGTTGAACTGCAGCCATGGGTGGCGGAACTTCAGGCTGCGGAGGAACGGCGTGTTCACACGCTCCTCGCTCTCGACACCGACCATCGCGCCGGGCTGCGCGCTGATCTCGATCGCCTGCTGCTCGAAGATCCGCGAGCCGCGCGCGATGCCGAGGAGCAAGCCTTGGTCGTCGCACACCGGGTAGGACGGGTAGTGCCGGTTCACCGTCTGGCGCATGGCTTCCATCAGCGGAAACTCGGGGCGCAGCACGAAGGGATCCTTGAGCATGAAGGAATCGAGCCGCGTCCCTTTGTCCTGGAGCAGCAGGTCGCGCATGGTGACGACGCCTTTGAGGACGCCCTTCGGATCGACGATGTAGCAGTAGGTGAAAAGCCGCTTGGCGGCGAGTTCACGCACGCGTTCGGTCGCCTCGGCGACGGTTAAGGACTCGGGGAAGACCGCGACAGGATCCTCCATAAGTCGTCCAATGGTGTGCTCGGGGTAGGTGCCGGGGCGGAATGGCGCGGAGGTCTCTTGCATGGAGGGAGGAGGGGAAAATCAGGGCGTGTCGAGGTGCCGCCAGAGATACCAGCTGGCAACCGAGCGATACGGCTGCCAGCAGCGAGCGTGCCGGATGATCGTGGCGGGGGACGGGTCAGCACGTTTGCGGTAAACCTGCTTGAAGGCGAGCCGGATAGCGAAGTCGCCGGTCGGCATCACGTCGGCCCGGCCGAGGTGAAAAATCAGCAGCATGTGGACGGTCCACGGGCCGATGCCGCGGACCTCGGTCAGGCGAGCCTCTAGTTCCTCATCGCTTAGCTTCGCGGCCTCCTTGAGCGAGGGCACGGTGCCGGCAAGGCACTTGGCCGCGAGGTCGCGCACGGCCAGCAGTTTGCCGCGTGACAACCCGGCTGCGCGTAAAGCCTCGTCGGTCGAGCGCGTCAGAGCCTCGGTGGTCGGTCCGCCGTGCCGTGACAGTTCAGCCAGCACGCGCCCGTGGATCGTGGCGGCGGCCTTGCCGTGGAGCTGCTGGTAAACAATCGAGCGCAGCAACGCCTCGAACAGGCTTCGGGCCGGTGTGAGTTTGAGCGCGAAAGGCCTGACGCGCTCAATCAGCGCCGCCATCCCCGGATCAGCCGCGCGCAGATGCGCGAGTGCTTCGGTGGGGTCGAACTGCAGCCGCTGCTTCATTCCGTTTTTAGCCACGGATTGCACGGATGGGCACGGATAAAATCATTGGACGATGCGTTTCCATTGAAGCCGGGCATGCTTGAAGTTGATCAGCAGGCCGAGTCGGAGTCTGGTGATGGACAGATAACCTATCAGTTGAGCGATGTGGGAGTCATCAAACCCTGAGACGCATTTGGTATCCACAATCACGGCATCCCCGACGATGAGATCCGGGATCATGGTATCGATCACCTTCCCATCATAGACGACATCGAACTGTCTTTGCTGGTCTACCTTGATGCCTGATTTGCCCAATTCATGCACCAGCGCGCGTTCATAGGTCTTTTCCCTCAGCCCTGGTTTAAGCGAATTATGAACAACCATCGCGCAGCCAATGATTCGTTCACTGAGGTCTTGGTGGATCAATCCATCCGTGTTCATCGGTGTAATTCGTGGCTGAAGCTCATTCCGACAACAGCTCGGCGCCTTCGAGGGCCAGCAGGCGGGTCTTGGTGCGCACGCCGCCGGGGGCGGAGAAGCCGGTCATCTTGTCGCTGGCCGACACCACACGATGACAGGGCACGATCAGTGGCCAGGGGTTTGTGGCCAGCGCCACGCCGACGGCGCGCGCGGCCTCATTGCCGAGGGCCATCAGCTTGGCGATCTCGCCGTAGCTTTTCTTGTAACCCGGCTTGATGGCCAGAGCGTGACGATACACCGCCTGCTGAAAGTCGCTCACGCGCGACCAGTCCAGCCGGGCGTCGCCAAAATCCTGCAGCTTGCCATCCAAGTGCTGCTGCACGCGGCTGATGGTCGCCTGCACCCAGTCGGGAAGCGGCCCGGTCTGCGCTGCAATGCGGTCCTTGGCGGCGATGTGCTGTTCGGTAAGGCTGTCGGTGGCTTCGGGCAGTTGAAAACCCGTGAACCCGGTATCGTTCCACGCGATGCCGCAGGTGCCAAAGGCCGTGGGAAAAAGCGCGTGGGGCATGGTCGGCAGGCTAGGAAACGCGTTCATGCGTGCAAGCCTCCGCCGGGTGGCCGATCGGCCAAGGGATGACTGCTGATGTCCGACGAAGGACCTAAGACTAAGGACCAGGGACCAAGGGATGAAGCAGGGAATCAGTGAAGATACGGACACCGCCATGGGAGGCTTGGCTCGGGGGCGCGGTCCTTTGTCCCTGGTCCCTCGTCTTTGGTCCCGGCCGCCGCCGCCATTCCGCTCGCCTCGGCGGCGGCGGCGTGCTTTCGTCCGCATTCACCGCCATGCCGACCAACCGGTTCTACAACGAGTTCGACACACAATGCTGGAGCTCCAGCCGGAAGCCCGACTACCGCACGCCGTTCCAGATCGACCGCGACCGCATCATCCACGCGCACGCCTTCCGCAAGCTCCAGTCGAAGACCCAGGTGTTCCTCAGCGGCGAATACGACTTCTACCGCACCCGGCTCACGCACTCGATGGAGGTCGCCCAGATCGGACGCTCCATCTGCAGCTACCTGCTCAGCCGCGGCGACCCGTTGTCCGATGATTTCTACATCGACGCCGATCTCGTCGAGGCGAGCTGCCTGTCGCACGACATGGGGCATCCGCCCTTCGGCCACAGCGGCGAGCGCACGCTGCAGGAGCTGATGAAGCGGCGCGGCGGCTTCGAGGGCAACGCGCAGACCCTGCACCTGCTCTGCGAGACCATCTACCAGAACGAGAGCGGCGTGAAGGGCATGCAGCCCACGCGCGCGCTCCTCGACGGCGTGCTCAAATACAAGAAGCTCTACACCGAGTTCGCCACGCCCCCGCTCAATCACTTCATCTACGACGGCCAGAGCGGCATCCGCGACTGGGTCTTCGGCGGCGCGCGCATCCCCGGCCCGCTGCTGCGCGGCGAGGCGCTCAACGACTTCAAGAGCGTCGAGTGCCAGATCATGGACTGGGCCGACGACGCGGCCTACTCACTCAACGACATCGTGGACGGCGTGCGCGCGGGCTTCCTCACCGTCGAGCGCGTCGAGCGCTGGGCCGGCGGCGAAGCCATCGGCGCGCTGGAGCAGAAGCACCTCGATTCCTTCTTTGACGCCACCCGCAAGGACCGGCTTGAAAACACCTTTTCCAAGAAGATCGGCCACTTCATCCAGGCCTGCCGGCTCAAGCGGCGCGAGAATTTCATGGCCGAGAAGACCAACCGCTACGCCTACGACCTCCTCATCGACGAGGACGCCCGGGGTGAGGCGAATTTCTTCAAGAAGATGGCCAACGACATCATCTTCGAGAGCCCGCAGCTGGAGCAGCTCGAGCACAAGGCGCGCGTCATCATCACGAATCTCTTCAACGCCATCTGGGAAAATTACGCCCAGCGCAGCGAGCGAGTCATCCGCATCCTCCCCGCCAACGTCAGCCGCCTGATTGAGGCCGAGAAAACCCAGGACGGCAAAGCCCGCCGCATCTGCGACTTCATCGCCGGCCAGACCGACGGCATGGTCGTGCGGACCTACCGGCGTTTGTTCGACCCGGAGTTTGGAAGCTTTAGGGACTTGAGCTGAGCAGACTGCGTATAGCGGCTACGCACTCTGTGGCGTGGGTCATGGCGATTAAGTGGCCGCCATCGATAACATGCTCGACCTGCTCCGGCAGAGGGATGACTAGGTCGTGGCGACCGTGAATACGGCGGACTTGCGTTTGAGTATCGATCCCCCGCCAGCTCAAGATAGCCCGGCACATAGCGCGGATGAACGCTGGATCGCTGTCTTTGAACATCTGCATCAGCTCCCCGGGGGCTTTGCCTGCGAGTTGCCGGATGAATGGCAGCGGGGCAAGATCGACTAACGGCGATACTAGACGGAGCAAGGGATTGACCTCGTCCGATGATCGAGCGCTCCCGATTAAAATAATACCTTTGGCCTTCACCACCGATGCTATCTCAGCGGCCACCATGCCGCCGAGCGACGAACCGGCCAACCAAGCGCCGCTTTCGACTGAATGATCACAAACGATCCGCTGTGCTATTTCACGCAACGATTGCTCACCTGCGTATTCGGGCCAGTTCAGGAATGTGCAGTCTGGCAAGGTGTTCCAAGGAGCAGGATACATGCGGCGATCTGCGCCCATGCCTGGGAGGATATAGATCATGCTCAATCCACACCCTGCATCGCACTGAACGCTCTTGAACGCAGTGGAGCGTGGCGGATGAGGTCGGCGTGGGGGAGGCCGCGGACGGCGTCGGGCGAGGGTGGGATGTATTCGAGGCGGAAGCTGGCAGCCCAGTTCCAGTCGTCGATTTGTGTCATGGATGAAGGCGCCTTTTCCGGCTTGGTCGTGTCCTGAATCCACCAGTCGCGGTGGGTGAGATCGATCTGGATGGAGCGGCTCTCACCGGGTTTGAGCACAATGATGTCTTCGGCCCGAGGCGGCGGCACCGCAAAGTCGGTCGGCGGGGCCCAGACGAAGCGGTTGCTGTTCACCAGCGTATTGGGCACGAGGCGCAGCGAGCGGCCACCGGGCAGATCTACGATGGCGAGGTCCTTGTCGCCGTAGTTGTGCAGGGTGGCGGTGATGGCGCTGATCGCCTGCTGATTTCGTGGCGCTCGGCGGTTCGGGTCGCGGGGCTCGGGTGGAGCCGGGCGTTGCAGCGTG
>CBINOW010000098.1:0-18001 GCA_966252395.1 uncultured Oleiharenicola sp.
CCTTGGAAACGTTGTCCTCGGTGATGGCGAAGCCGGTCGGCACGCTGTAGGTGACCTCGGCGGTCGAGGGACCGAAGTTGCCGAAGGTGTTGATGCGCCAGGCAGACCAGAAGCGCGGATCGACGGCGCGCTGGAAGGCGCGGGTGTTGTCGATGATCTTCTGCTCGAGGGCCGGCGACACGATCCACGCGCCGTCGGCGGAGAGAATCTCGCCGGGCTGCAGCGGACGGTTGGCGAAGTAGTGGAAGTTGTAGCGCATCGGCTCCCACACGCCGGTGTTGCCGTTGAAGATGTCGCTCGCGCTGCCGGTCTGGCCGGCGGCGGTGGCGTCGTAGCCCCAGGGACGGATGTTGTAACCGAAGACGTTGGCGAAGTTCTGCGTGAGCTGCATCCAGTTGCCGATGGAGGCGGCGTTGATCTGGGTGCTGCTCGCGTTGGAATTGCTCGTCTCATAGCGGTTCACGCGGAGCGAGTAGCGGCCGTCCTTGGTCGCGACGAGGAGGCCGTGGTCCACGGTCTTGCCGGCGGGAGCGGGCAGCGCCTCGCCGTAGATGTCCACGCGGCTGGCGTCAGGCTTGAAGTTGGTCGAGCGGTTGTAATACAGGCTGACGTTCACCGGCAGGCGCTCGCTGAAGCCGCGGAGGAACGGCAGGTCCGTGACGTGCGCCACGAAGCTGTAGGACTTGGACTCGACCTCGGCGCGCTGGCTGGTGGCCGGCAGCTTGTAGTAGCTCGGGCTGAGGTTGACCGCGCCGCGATCCGCGCTGACCGGGAAGTCGTTCGGCGACATGTCAAAGCCCCAAGACTCGGCGATGTCCTTGCGCCAGCCGACGGTGCTCACGAGGGAGTTGTCGAGCCACTTGCCCTGCCAGACGAAGGCCTGCGACTCGGTCGTGGCCTTGCTCAGCGAGGCGCGCGTGGTGAGGCGGTCGCGGTTCGCGGCCGAGGCCTCGGCGTCCACGAGGTTGAGCGTGGTGGTGCTCCAGCCGACGTAGTTGGCGGGATTCTCCGCTTGGGTCGAATTGCGGGAGGGATCTCCGGCCATGTAGAAGCCATTCTGCCAGGGGTCGCCGGGGTTGACCGTGCTATTCCAGGTGGAGTTGAAGTAGCGGATCGCGCCGCTGCTCATCGTAGTGTTGCCACTGAGCGACGGGAGGTAGGCGCCGGAGAGCGACTTGCCGATCAGGGAATCGCCGAGGTAGATGACCTGGGTCGGGACGAGCGCGCCGTTGAAGCGCTGGTCGGCGCGGCCGGAGAGCGTGTAGTAGGAATTGTCGAAGATGCCGTAACGCTGCCAGGTGCGGCCGTCGCTCTCGGCCTTTTCCTTGCCGACGAGGCCGGTGAGCGTGTGCATGCCGAGAATGCGGCGGATCCAGGTGTTGTCCTTCTCCTGGAAGTCGTGCTGCACGAAAGCCGTGGCGCGCACCGCCTCGCGCTCGGTGTCGAGCGAGCGGTTGCTCCAGGCGTTGTTGGACGAGACGAAGGCGCGGCCGACGTTCGGGTTCTTGGTGCCGTTGGAATAAGGCTCGCCGGCGCCGAGGCCGGCGTCGGGGGAACCGTCGCCATAGACCGCCATCGGGTCGACCTGCAGGCGCACCTCGCCGGGCAGCACGGCCTTCTGGCCGTTCTCATACTTCTCGCGCGAGACATCCAGCGAGATGCCGGCGCGGTTGTGGAAGTAGGTCTGCGAGAGGCTCACGTTGCCGACGTTGAAATCCTGCCACTCGCGCTTGGTGTCGCCGTCGATGAGGCGGTTGTAGAAATCGAAGGCCGAGGAGTCGGAGATCAGGTTGTTCTTCCAGAGACCGGCCTTGGAATAGGGCGCGCCGGCGTTGATCGCCCACTGGGCGGTGCCGTTGAGCGAGACCCAGCCGTTGTCCGGCATGGCGGCGATGCCGCCGTCCACACTGCCGTCGGAGCCGAGGCCACCGCTGACAAAGGAGCCGATGATGTCGGTGACCATCATGGTCTGGTTGCCGCCCGACATGAACACGGTCGGGCCGGAGCGGCCGGACGGAAAGGCAAAGGTGCCGAGGTAGGGCTGGTAGGCGGGATTCTTCGCCCCGGTGGAGGCGAGGTTCACGCGGAACTGGCCGTGATTGGGCCGGTTGGACAGGTGGTCGAAGGCCTGGAACTGGTTGTAGGTCGCCTGGTTCATCTGGGTGAACCACGGCGTGATGGCGTCGGCCGGCGGCAGCGTGCGCGGGTTGTTGCTGTCGATCTTGCCGGCCTCGTAGTTGGCCTTGATGGACGTGAGCATGCCGTCGCGGTTGAGGGCCTTCGGCTCGTAGCGCAGGGCGGCATAAACGCGGCGATCCTTGGAGAACGCGGGGTCTTGGCGGAATTTCTCGTCCTCAGCCAGCAGCGACAGGCGCACCGCGAGTTCCTTGGGCAGGAGCACGCGGTTGACGTCGAGCGTGCCGCGCGTGCTGCCGTAGCTGTCCACGCGGACCTCGGCGGTGCCGGAGTTCTTGAACAGCGCGGTCTTCAGGCCGGTGTTGATGATGCCGGCGGGGCTGCCCTGGCCGAAGAGGATGGAATTGGCGCCGCGCTGGAGATCGACGCGCTCGACGTTGTAGCTGTCCCACGGCACGTCGGAGCGGAAGAAGTCGCGGGTGTTGTCCGCCGCCGCGAGGCCGCGCACGCGGGTGTTCTCGTTGGGGCGGACGGTGTCCTCGTTGAGCTGCGCCGCGTCGCCGAAGCCGGCGAAGTTGCCGCGCGAACCGCCGACCTCGGTGCCGACGGTGTATTGGAGCAGGGAGTTGTTGTCGGTGGCGCCGACGTCCTGCAGGAATTCCTTGGTGACGACCGTGACCGCGCTGCCGATGTCGCGCAGCTGCGTGTTGAGGCGGTTGCCGGCGAGCGTGCTCGCGGCGGTGTAGCCCTCGCTGCCGGTGGTGGCGGTGACCTCGAAAGGGGTGAGCACGAGCACCTCGGCCTCGGTTTCTTCCTTGGCGTCGGTCGGGGTCGTGGCCTGGGTCTGGGCGTTCGCCAGCGGCGCAACGCACAGCGCAAGCAGGAGGCAGGAAGAGAGGCGGCTCGCGAGCGGCGGACGGAGTCCCGGTTGGGACGCCGGCTGATCCGGAGACATCCGGAGCGGTTTGATGGTTTTCATGGGAGGGTGAACACGCGCCGTCGAGATGGGGTGAGGTTTGGCCGACGGCAGGGGCCGATGTTCGCTTGATACCCCCGCCGTGCGCCCGGGCCACCCCGTGCGACTGCAAACGTTGCGGAAGACGCCGATCTCCCAAAGCAAAAAGGCCCGCGGATTGCTCCGCGGGCCTTTTGTTTTCTAACCGCCCCGGGGCGCCGGACCGGGCAGAGCTTCCACGCAAACTCCCCGGCCCGCGCCCCAAGGCGGTAGAAATTAGGCTGCCGTCCCGCGGCACCGGCACCGGATGGCTTCCACGCAAACCATCCGGTCCGTGCCGCAGGGCGGCAGAAGTGAAGAAAGTGATATCAGTCGCGCCATAGCTGCACGCTGCGCAGGTAGTTGCCGCGCTCGTAGGCCTCGGGATCGGGGCAGTTGCGCAGGCTGAGCGCGCCGCGCACTTGGGCGACGCTCTCGTATTCGTGCTCCTCCATCCAACGCTGCAGCCCGGCACGCAGCACGGCGAGTTCGCCGGGACCGCGCTTCAGCAGCGCCGCGACCACCTGCACGGCGTCGGCGCCGGCGAGGAGGGATTTGACCACGTCCTCCGGACGATGCACGCCGCCACTGCAGGCGAGGCTCAGCTTCACCTGGTCGCGCAGGAGCGCGAGCCAGCGCAGGCGGAGGCCCAGGTCCTCGGGCGTCGAAAGGTCGAGATGCGGACGCACCTCGAGCGCCTCGATGTCGATCTCGGGCTGGAAGAAACGGTTGAACAGCACGAGGCCGTCGAGTTTCTCGCGTTCGAGCCAGCCGGCGAGATGCGCGACCGAGGTGTAGAACGGCGAGAGTTTCACCGCGACGGGGATTTTCACCGCACCGCGCACGGAGCGCGCAATTTCCACCACGCGCTGCTCCAGCTCGGCGCCGGTGACGCCGCGCTGCGTCGCGAGGAAGTAGGTGTTGAGCTCGATCGCATCGGCCCCGGCCTCCTCCAGCAACTGCGCATAGGCGAGCCACGAGCCGAGTTGCGTGCCGTTGAGCGAGGCGATGACCGGCAGGCCGGTGATGCGCTTGATGACGGCGAGGCGGTCGAGGTATTCGTCGGGCCCGAGCACGTAGTCGCCGGTGTCGGGGAACATGGTCGTGGCCTCGGCAAAGTTGTCCTGCCAGCGCACGATGTGCCGGTCGAAGGCGACCTGGTTGCCCTCCAGCTGCTCGGCGAAGAGCGAGTGCATGACGAACGCGGGTGCGCCGGCATCCTGCAGGCGGCGCACGCTGTCTATGTTGTCCACGAGCGGCGACGCGCCGGGGATGAGCGGGTTGGCCAGCTTGAGCCCGAGGTAGGTGGTCGTCAGGTTCATGACGCGGCGGGGCTGGAGGGTTTCTTCTCCGGGGCGGCGGCGGGTGGCGCCGCGGGTGGAGGAGGCGGCGGCTCGACGCCGGCGGCCTGCTGGTAGCGGGCGACGCGGCGGTTGACGGCGGCCTGCGCGCGCTCACCGAGATCCTTGGCGCGCTCGGGGTCGGAGCGGAAGAGCGCCTGGAAGCGGAGCTCGTTGCGCGTGTAGGCGCTGAGCGGTTGCTTCGGCGCGGCGGAATCGAGCACGCCGGCCAGCTTGCCCTCGGCGACGCGTGCCGGGTTGTGGCGGAAGAGCGGCCACGAACCGGTCTCGACGGCGAGCTTCTGCTGGTCGAGGCCGTTGGCCATCGAGTAGCCGTGCGCGATGCAGTGCGAGTAAGCGATGATGATCGAGGGCCCGGGGTGCGCCTCGGCTTCGAGGAAGGCCTGGACCGTCTGGCTGTCCTTCGCGCCGAAGGCGACGCGGGCGACATAGACGTTGCCGTAGCTGGCCGCGATCATGGCGAGGTCCTTCTTGTCGGTGTCCTTGCCCGCGGCGGAGAACTTCGCGACCGCACCGAGCGGCGTGGACTTGGACTTCTGGCCGCCGGTGTTGGAATACACCTCGGTGTCGAGGACGAGGATGTTGACCTTGCGGCCGCTGGCGAGGACGTGGTCGAGACCGCCGAAGCCGATGTCGTAGGCCCAGCCGTCGCCGCCGACGATCCACACGGATTTCTTCACGAGGTAACTCGCGAGCTGCGCAAGGCGGCGGGCGCGGTCATCCTCGAGCGCGGTGAGCGCGGCTTCGAGGTCCACGAGCAGGCCGCGCGCGACGGCGAGGCCGGCGTCGGTTTTCTGGTCGGCGGCCTTGAAGCCTTCGATGAGCGCGGACGGGAGCGACGGGGCGAGTTCGTCGAGCAGGCGCCAGGCCTGCACGGCGAGCTGGTCCACGCCGGCGCGGATGCCGAGGCCGTATTCTGCGTTGTCCTCGAAGAGCGAGTTGGACCAGGCGGGACCGCGGCCCTGCGCGTTGGTGGTGTAGGGCGTGGTCGGCAGGTTGCCGCCGTAGATCGAGGAGCAGCCGGTCGCGTTGGCGATGAGCAGCCGGTCGCCGAAGAGCTGCGTGAGCAGCTTGAGGTAGGGCGTCTCGCCGCAGCCGGCGCAGGCGCCGGAGAACTCAATGAGCGGCTCGCGGAACTGCGTGCCCTTCACGGTATCCTGCAGCAGCGCGGCGGGCGCAGGCGGCAGCGTGAGGAAGAACTCGAAGTTCGCGCGCTCGGTCTCGCGCAGCGGCTCGACCGGGGCCATCATGAGGGCCTTGCGCTTGAGGTCGCTCTTGTCCTTCGCGGGACAGACCTTCTGGCAAAGGGTGCATCCAGTGCAGTCCTCGGGGGCAACCTGGATGGTGTAGGCGTGACCGGGGACGTCAGCCGCGCGCAACTTGGCGTGTTTATAGCCGAGCGGCGCGCCTTCCAGACTGGCGACGGGGCACACACCTGCCCGGATCGCTGCATGGGGACACACCAGAACGCACTTGTTGCACTGGATGCAAAGGTCGGCATCCCACACGGGGATTTCCTGCGCGATGGCGCGCTTCTCCCAGCGCGCGGTGCCGGTCGGCCAGGTGCCGTCGGGCGGGAACGCACTGACGGGCAGACGGTCGCCGTCACCCGCGAGGATGGTCGCAGTGACCTGGCGCACGAAGTCCGGCGCGCCGGGCGCGATGATCGGCAGGCGGCCGACGGTCGTGCTGACCGCGGCGGGCACGGGAATCTCGTGCAGGGCGGCGAGCGCGGCATCCACGGCGGCCTCGTTCTTGGCCACGACGGCCTCGCCTTTCTTGCCGTAGGTCTTGCGAATCGCCTCCTTGATGGCGGCGATGGCCTCGTCGCGCGGCAGCACACCGGCCAGCGCAAAGAAGCAGGTCTGCATGATCGTGTTGATCTGCCCGCCCATGCCGGCGGCGCGGGCCACGGTCAGCGCGTCGATCGCGTAGAGCTTGAGGCCCCGCTCGATGATGCGCGCCTGGACTTCCTTCGGCAGGCGGTCCCACACGCGGTCGGGCGGCGAGCCGACGTTGAGCAACAGCGTCGCGCCGGGCGCGGCGGTCGTGAGCACGTCGAGGCGCTCGACAAACGGGAAGTGGTGCACCGCCACGAAATCGGCCGCGCCGACGAGATACGGCGCGCGGATCGGCTTCGGGCCGAAGCGCAGGTGCGAGATGGTCATCGCACCGCTCTTCTTGGAATCATAGACGAAGTAGCCCTGTGCGTTGAGGTCGGTGCCTTCGCCGATGATCTTGATGGAATTCTTGTTGGCCCCGACGGTGCCGTCGGCGCCCAGCCCGTAGAACACCGCGCGGCGCGTGCCGGCCGGCTCGATGTCGGGCTCGTCGGCCACGGGGAGAGACAGTTTCGTGATGTCGTCGTTGATGCCGACGGTGAAACGCTTGCGCGGATTGGCGGACTTCAGCTCGTCAAAAACCGCGCGGACCATGCCGGGCGTGAATTCCTTCGAACCGAGGCCGTAGCGGCCACCGATGAGCTTCACGCCGGTGCGGCCGGCCTCGAAGAGTGCGGTCGCGACATCCACAAAGAGCGGCTCGCCGAGCGCGCCGGGTTCCTTGGTGCGATCGAGCACCGCGATGGACTTCACGGTCGAGGGAATGGCCGCGAGCAAAGCGCTGGCGTCGAAAGGCCGGTAGAGGCGCACGCGGACCACGCCGGTGCGGCGGCCCTGGGCGTTGAGCCACGCGGCGGTCTCGGAGACGGTCTCGCCGCCCGAGCCCATGATGATCACAACCTGCTCCGCCTCGGGGTGACCCTCGTAGTCGAAGAGCTTGTAGCTGCGGCCGGTGCGCGACGCGAAATCGTCGAAGATCTGCTGCACGATGGCGGGCACGCGGTCGTAGAAGGGATTGCAGGCCTCGCGGGCCTGGAAGAACACGTCGGGATTTTGCGCGGTGCCGCGGATGGCGGGACGGTCGGGCGTGAGTGCACGGTCGCGGAAGGCCGCGATGTATTTCTCGTCCACGAGGGCACGCAGGTCGTCGTCGGAGAGGAGCGCGATCTTGCCGACCTCGTGCGAGGTGCGGAAGCCGTCGAAGAAATGGAGGAACGGCACGCGGGTCGCGAGCGTGGCGGCGTGCGTGACAGCGGCGAAGTCCTGCGCCTCCTGCACGGAGCCCGAGCAGAGCAGCACGGCGCCGGTCTGGCGGCAGGCCATAACGTCGGAGTGGTCGCCGAAGATCGAGAGCGCGTGCGTGGCCAGCGCGCGGGCGGTCACGTGCAGCGCGAACGGGTGCAGCTCGCCCGCGATCTTGTAGAGATTGGGGATCATCAGCAGGAGGCCCTGCGAGGCGGTGAACGAGCTCGCGAGCGCGCCCGCCTGGAGTGCGCCGTGGAGCGCGCCGGCGGCACCGCCCTCCGACTGCATCTCGATGACCTCGGGCACGTGGCCCCAGAGGTTGGGTTTGTGCTTCGCGGACCATTCATCCACCCACTCGCCCATCGGAGACGACGGCGTGATGGGGTAAATGGCGAAGAGTTCGCTGACACGGTAAGCCACGGCAGCGACGGCCTCATTGGCGTCGAGCGTGGCGACGGGGGCGTGGCGTGGGCTGATCACGGGATGACTCTAGCGGAAACGCCGGAAGCCGCCCCCGCAGCCGTTGCCCAGTAGCGTGCATAAATTGGCGGGCGTGGCGTTTTACAGTGCGCGTTTCTTGTGGGTCAGCGCACGGGCGCGCGCCTCAAGGCAACGCCCGCGAGCGGGCTGCCACCCGGGAATCGCAAAACCCAGCACCCTCTGTGCAAACCAGAACAATCCGCCGCAGTTGCATGGGCGGCGCATTGACCGCGCGGGAATTTGCTGCCTCCGTTTCCCCGTCTCCCCTCCCCGCCCCATGCTCAAACGAATCCTTTGTCTCGCGTTGGTGGCCGCCGTCCGCGTCGCCGCCGACACCCCGATCACGCCCGTGCCGCCGCACGCCGATTTCCGCGTCGCCTCCATCCAGGTGCGCATCGCGCCCGATCACCGCGACTGGACTTACAAGCCGGGCGAACCGGCGAAGTTCCGCATCATGGTCACCGCCGACAACACCCCGGTGGACAACGCCACTGTCACTTGGTCGGTCGGGCCCGAGATGATGCCGGCGGAAAAGAAGACCGCGCTCGTGCCCCTCGACGGCCTCGTCGTGGACGGCGGCACGCTCAACACCGGCGGTTTCATCCGCTGCAAGGCTTCGGTCGAATTCGCCGGCCGCACCTACAACGGCGTGGCGACGGCGGCCTTCGCGCCCGAGACGATCAAGCCGTTCCAGACGGAGCCGGCGGATTTCGACGCGTTCTGGGCCAAGGGCAAGGAGGAGCTCGCAAAGATTCCGCTCGAAGCGCGCCTCACGCTTCTGCCCGACGCATGCACCGACACCGTGAACGTCTATCACGTGAGCTTCCGCACGGCGAACCAGGCCTGGAATCCGCAACCGCCGCGCATCTATGGCATCCTCTGCGAGCCCAAGGCCCCGGGCAAATACCCCGCCGTGCTCAAGGTGCCCGGCGCGGGCGTGCGCCCCTACGCGGGCGACACCCAGCTCGCCGCGCGCGGTGCCATCGTGCTGGAGATCGGCATCCACGGCATCCCCGTCAATCTGCCGACGTCCGTTTACGACGCCATGTATGGCGGCGCGCTGCACAGCTACTGGCTCACCCAACTCGACAACAAGGATGCCTATTACTACCGTCGCGTTTATCTCGGCTGCGTGCGTTCGAACGATTTCCTGACCTCGCGCGAAAACTGGAACGGCAAGGACCTGCTCGTCACCGGCGCCAGCCAGGGCGGCCAGCTCTCGCTCGTCACCGCCGGCCTCGACCCGCGCGTGACCGCGCTCGCCGCGATCCACCCCGCGATGTGCGACGTCGTCGCCCCGCTGCACGGCCGCGCCGGCGGCTGGCCGCACCCCTTCAAGCCCAACGACGACGGTTCGCCCTCGATCCACGCCACGCCCGCGAAGATCGCAACCACCGCCTACTACGACTCCGTGAACTTCGCCCGCCGCATCAAGGTGCCCGGCTTCTATATCTGGGGCTTCAACGACGAGGTCACGCCGCCGACCTCGACCTTCGCCGCCTACAACATCATCACCGCCCCCAAGACCCTCGCCGTGCAGCCCGAGCAGGGGCACACTTATCCGCCCGAGCAGTGGGAAGCCGTCAACCGCTGGATCGTGAAGGCCCTGGGCCTGAAATGACCCCGCCCGCCTCCTCTCAAATCCCCAACAAAGAATCTCATTACCACCGGACGTCGTGCCCGGTAAGATGACCATTCAGTTTCCGCACTCGTCCACTACCCCCTGCCTACCTGATGTCATTTCCCCACGATTTCACCTGGGGCGTCGCTGCTGCCGCCTACCAAATTGAAGGAGCCGCCCTGGAGGACGGCCGTGCCCCGTCCATCTGGGACATGCACAGCCACGCGCCCGGCCGCGTATTCGAGGGCCACACCGGCGACGTCGCCTGCGACCACTACCACCGCTACAAGGAAGACGTCGCGCTCATGCGCAACCTCGGCACCCAGGCCTACCGCCTGTCCATCGCCTGGCCGCGCGTCATCCCGCAGGGCACGGGCAAGCCCAACGCCAAGGGCCTCGCGTTCTACGACAAGCTTTTCGACGAGCTGCTCGCCGCCGGCATCACGCCGTGGGTCACGCTCTTCCACTGGGATCTCCCGCTCGCGCTCCAGCGCCGCGGCGGTTTCTCCAACCGCGACATGGTTGAGTGGTTCGGCGACTACGCCGCGCTGATGGCGGAGCGCTACGGCGACCGCGTGAAAAACTGGATCACCTTCAACGAGCCGCCCTGCACCGTCGGCCTCGGCCTGCTCGACGGCGTGTTCGCCCCGGGCTACAAGCTCACCCACGCCGAGTGCCTGCTGGCCGCGCACCACCTGCTGATGGCCCACGGCCGCGGCGTGCAGGCCCTGCGCGCCGGCATCAAGGGCAAGATCAAGGTCACCCTCGCCCACACCGCCCGCGAGCGCATCCCCGCCACCGAGACCAAGGCCGACATCGAGGCCGCGCGCCGCGACTACTTCGCCAGCACCTTGCGCGACATGTGGAACCTCAGCTGGTGGGCCGACCCGATCATGTTTGGCAAATACCCGGAGGACGGACTCAAGGCCTTCGGCGCCGAGGTGCCCGAGATCCGCACGGGCGACATGAAGCTGATCTCCCAGAAGATCGACCTGCTCTGCTACAATTGCTACACCGGCAACCGCTACCGCGCCGGCGCCAACGGCCAGCCCGAGAAGGTCCCGCACAGCTGGGGCATCGGCAATCCGCGCGGCACGCTCAACTGGCTGCAGATCGCCCCGCCCGCGCTCTACTGGGCCGCGCGCTTCCAGACCGAGCGCTACAAGCTGCCGATCGCTTTTTCCGAAAACGGCTTCTGCAACACCGACTTCGTCCACCTCGACGGCAAGGTCCACGACCCGCAGCGCATCGACTTCCTCGCCCGCTACCTCGGCGGCCTGAAGCGCGCCGCGAAGGAAGGCATCCCGCTCGCCGGCTACTTCTACTGGTCGGTGATGGACAACTTCGAGTGGTGCGAAGGCTACAAGGACCGCTTCGGCCTGATCCACGTGGACTACCAGACCCAGAAGCGCACGCCCAAGGACTCCTACTACTGGTATCGCGACGTCATTCGCACCCACGGCGCCGCGCTCTAAGCTTCTCGTAATCCACGCCTGTTCATGCGCCTGCACCCGCTCGCCCGCGCCTCCTGGGAATTCCGCGACGCCTCCGCCGGCTCACCTTGGCGTTCCGCCCGCGTCCCCGGTTGTGTCCACACCGACCTGCGCCGGCACCGGCTGATTCCCGATCCGTTCTTCGGCACCAACGAACTCGAGCTGCAGTGGATCGAAGAGCGCGACTGGGAATACCGCGCGACCTTCACGCTGCCCGCCGCGGCCTTTGCCGATGAGGTCATCGAACTCGTCGCCGACGGCCTCGACACCGTCGCCACCGTGCGCCTCAACGGCCGCACCGTCGCGCGGACCGAGAACATGTTCATCGGCCACCGCTGGGACGTGAAGCGACTGCTCCGCCCCGGCGCGAACGAGATCCTGATCCGCTTCGGCAGCGCGATGAAATACATCCGCGCCCAGCGCCCCGGCCACGACCCGCGCGAGTTCAACGATCCCGTCGGCCGCAGCCAGGTGATCCGCAAGCAGCAGTGCCAGTTCGGCTGGGACTGGGGCCCTCGCTTCGTCACCGCCGGCGTGTGGCGCGACATCCGCCTCGAAGCCTGGAGCGGCAACCGCCTCGAAACCGTCCGCGTGACGCAGGATCACCGGAAGGACGGCAGCGTCACGCTCTCCTTCGAGCCCGAGCTCGCGAAGAAAGATTCCCGCGCGCAGGTGACAGGCACGATTTCACTGAAGGGCAAGGTCGTTGCAAAAATCGAAAATCGAGAATCAAAAATCGGAAATCCGTCCCTCTGGTGGCCCAACGGCCACGGCGCGCAGCCGCTCTACACCGTCGAGCTCGCGGTCACCGGCCGCGACGGCTCCGTCATCGGCACGTGGTCGAAACGCCTCGGCCTGCGCACGCTCGCGCTCGATACAAGCAAGGACGCCGCCGGACAGAATTTCCGCTTCGTCGTCAACGGCCGCCCGGTCTTCGCCAAGGGCGCCAACTGGATACCCGCGCACAGTTTCACCGCGGGCCTGACCCGCGCCGACTACACCCGCGACCTCACGAGCGCCGCCGAGGCGCACATGAACATGATCCGCGTGTGGGGCGGCGGCATCTACGAGAGCGAGGATTTCTACGACCTGTGCGACGAGCTCGGCCTGATGGTCTGGCAGGATTTCATGTTCGCGTGCTCGATCTACCCGGCCGATGCCGCGCTCCTGCAGAGCGTCCGCACCGAGGCCCGTCACCAAATCCGCCGCCTGCGCCACCGCGCCTGCCTCGCGCTCTGGTGCGGCAACAACGAGATCGCGCAGCTCAACACCGTCGGTGCCAAGGCCGACCTGCTCGCCAGCCCGAAGCTCCGCCGCGATTACGAGGCGCTCTTCCATCGCCTGCTCCCCGCCGAGGTTGCCGCGCACGACGGCGCCACCGCCTACCGCCCGTCTTCGCAGTGGCGCAGCACGCTCGAGGATTCCATCTCGCGCGGCGACACGCACGCCGTCGGCGAGAAGCTCGGCGACACGCATTACTGGGACGTCTGGCACGCCCGCCACCCGGTGAAGGATTACGAGAAGTGGCGTTTCCGTTTCTGCTCGGAGTTCGGCATGCAGAGCTACAGCTCGCCGGCCACGCAGGCGACCTTCTGCCCGCCGGGCCAGGACAACGTGTTCGGCCCGCAGATGGAGAACCACCAGAAGAACCGCGCCGGCAACCAGATCATCCTCGACTACGTGTCGCGCCGCTACCGCTTCCCCAAAGGCCAGGACGCGCTCATCTACCTCTCGCAGCTGAACCAGGCCCACTGTATGCAGACGGGCGTCGAGCACTACCGCCGGAACATGCCGCACTGCATGGGCGCGCTCTACTGGCAGCTCAACGACTGCTGGCCCGTCGCCTCGTGGAGCTCGATCGAGTTCACCGGTCGCTGGAAGGCCCTGCACCACGTCGCCCGCCGCTTCTTCGCCCCCGCGCTCGTGAGCGCGCACGTCCCCGGCGACGAGGACACCATCATCGGCAACTACCGCACGACGACGGTGGACGCGGTGCATTTCCACACCGTTTACGACGCCCCGGCGCCCGCCCACGGCGAGCTGCGCTGGGAACTCTTCCACCTCGACGGCCGCATCCTCGCGCGCGGCCGGAAGAAAGTTGCGCTGCACCCCGGTGAAGCCGTGCGCCAGCAGACCGTGCGCTTCGGCAGGTTCATGCAGCAGCACGGCCGCGACAACCTGCACGTGCGCCTCGCGCTGCTCATCGGCCGCCGGCGCGTGAGCGAAGAAACCGTGTTCCTCACTCCCCCGCGTTTCCTCGACCTCCGCCGGGCGAAGACCCGCGCCACCGTCCGTGCCGTGAGCGCCACGGAGTTCGACGTCACGTTCCGCACCTCGGCCTTCCAGCACCGCTTCGCCTTCGACTTGACCGGCATCGAGCACCGCTCGAGCGACAACTGGTTCGAACTTTACCCCGACGTGCCCAAGACCGTGCGCGTCACCTGCGCTAAACCACAGATCGCCGCCCGCCTGAAGACCCTGCTCACGCACCGGTCGCTCGCGGACACCTATTAACCCCGCCCCACCCCATGTCCCAGAACCAAGAAACCAAACTGCCCTTCCGCGAGATGCTCGCGTTCGGCTGCGGCGATTTCGCGTCCGTCCTCTACTGGCAGACGTTCATGCGCTACCTGCCGTATTACTATACGGACGTCTTCGGCATCACTGCCGGCGCCCTCGCCACGATGCTGCTCGTTAGCCGCATCTGGGACGGCGTGAACGACCCGGTCATCGGCATGTTCGCCGACCGCACCGAGTCGCGCTGGGGCAAGTTCCGCCCCTACATTCTCTTTGGCTGCGTGCCCTTCGCGATTTTTGGCGTGCTCACCTTCACCACCCCCGACCTCGGCATGACCGGCAAGCTCATCTGGGCCTACGTCACCTACAACGGCCTCATGATGCTCTACACCACGGTCAACATTCCCTACACGGCCCTCATGGGCGTGATGACAAGCAACCCGGTCGAGCGCACGCGTCTCTCCTCGATCAAGTTCATCTTCGCTTTCAGCGCCGGCATGGTGATCTCCGCTGTGCTTCTGCCGCTCGTCACCGCCCTCGGCGGCGCCGGCAATCCGCAGCGCGGCTGGCAGCTCGCGTTCGCCGTGGTCGGCATCGCGGCCATCGGCTTCTTCCTGGTCACCGTCTTCGGCACCAAGGAGCGCATCAAGCCCATGCCCGAAGAGAACACCTCCGTGTTCCGCGACATCAAGTTCCTCGTCACGAACAACGCCTGGGTGCTCCTGCTCTGCACCACACTGACCTGGATTCTCTTCATCGCCCTGCGCAGCTCGGTGTCGGCACACTACTTCAAATACTTCCTCTACAACGGCAATCCCGACACCCCGCTGCAGTTCATGGGGCGGTCGTTCTCGCTGGACGTGCTGCTGTCGTCGTTCAACACCCTTGGCCAGGCGGCCTCCGTGGCCGGCGTGCTGGCGACCAGCCTGATCGCCAGCCGTTTCCCCAAGAAGGGCCTCTTCATCGCGCTCTTCGTCCTGCAGATCGTCAACTACACCGCGTTCTACTTCCTGCAGCCCGGCCAGCTCGGCGTCATCTTCATCCTCGAGATCGTCGGCAGCTTCTTCGGCGCGCCGCTGCCCGTGCTGATGTGGGCGATGTATGCCGACACGGCCGACTACGGCGAGTGGAAGAGCGGTCGCCGCACCACGGCGCTCGTGTTCTCGGCCTCGACCATGAGCCAGAAGTTCGGCTGGGCCATCGCGGCCTTCCTCGCGTTCCAGCTGCTCCAGTTCGTGGGCTTCCAGGCCAACGTCATTCCGTCCGATGCCGTCAAGGGCAGCCTCGTGAGCCTGATGAGCATCTACCCCGCCATCCTCGGCATCGTCTCGATCGTGATCTTCCTGTTTTATCCGCTCACGGAGAAGCGCATGACCGAGATCAATGCCGAGCTGAAGGCCCGCCGCGAGAAGGCCGGCTTGGCGACCGCCTGAACGCACCAGCTCCAAACCAACCCGCGCGGAGCGCGGGTTCCACCAGGCCGCCCGATGGGCGGCCTTTTTATGCGATCCCGCTGTTACACCACGAGAATTCCCAGGTGGAGCCGGCGCTCCGCGCGGGCTTGCGCCGGCCTCCGCCGCGCCTAGCGTGGCGCTTCGCATGCGTCCGCAGGTGCTCCTCATTTTCCAGACCCGCTTCGAGGAATGCACCGCCATGCTCAAGGGTGTCGCCCACTTCGAGCGCAGCCACCAGCTCTGGACCGGCTTCCTCGACGACGAGGCCCGCTCCGAACGCGACCCGCAGTGGGTGCGCAGCAAAAAATGGGACGGCGTGATCAGCCGCCACACCACGCCCGCCCTCGTGCAAACCTGCGCGGAACTGAAGCTGCCGCTGGTCGACCTCAACGACACCGAGCTATTCCCCGGCGTGCCGAAGATCCGTCCCGACAATGTCGCCCTCGGCCACCTCGGCGCCGAGCACTTCATCGAGCGCGGCTACCAGCACTTCGGTTTCGCCGGCTTCGGCAACCATGGCTGGTCGTGCGAACGCCGCGATGGGTTCGCCGAGGCGCTGCGCCTGGCCGGCAAAAAAGGCGAAGTCCTCGACGTGGAATACCCGGGCGACCTCACGCCGTTCTGGGACGCCCAGCAGATTGCCGCGCTTGAGAACTGGCTCGCCCGCCTGCCCAAGCCGATCGGCGTGATGGCGTGCAATGACATGCGCGCCCAGCAGGTCATGGCCGCCGCCCACGCCTGCGGCATCCTCGTGCCCGAGGAGGTCGCCGTGCTCGGCGCGAACAACGAGCCCATCCGCTGCGAACTCGCCTACCCGCCCCTGTCGAGCGTCAGCCCCAATGCGTTCCAATCCGGCTACAAGGCCGCCGAGGTTCTCGCCGATCTGATGAACCGCCGCAAACCGGACTCCTACGATATCCGCATCGAGCCTGCGGGCGTCTCCACCCGGCCCTCCACCGATGTGCTGGCGATCGACGACCGCATCGTGACCACCGCTCTCAGCTACATCCGGCAAAAGGCCTGTGCCGGGCTGAACGTGGATGATGTGGTCAAGGCCGCCCACGCTTCTCGCAGTCAATTGGAGAAAAAGTTCCGCCGCTACCTCGGCCGCTCACCCCAGGCCGAGATCCGCCGGGTGCAGGTCGCCAAGATCAAGCAACTGCTCGTGGAAACCGATTACCCGCTCAAAAGAATCTCTGAAATGGCTGGCTTTGAGCATGTTGAATACATGTCCGTGGTATTCAAACGCCTGACTGGCGACTCTCCGGGCGGTTTCCGGAAACGTATTCTCCTGAAAGGCGCCTGAGCGGTCAGGATTCGCGGTCACCCGCGGTCGTCGCACGCGGCGCCGACGGACAAAAATCCGGGGAATATGTATTAAGACCCCGGCAACGGTTCTCATTTCCACTTCAGCGGCCGCCCGCTATAGTGGATCCACTTCGATGCCATCCCCTAATGGCGCCTAGTGGCGGCTATTATAGCCGTCTTCATCCCCTAACCCAAATATGACCATGAAACGCCTGACCGTGCGGTCGCGTGCCATTATTGGCACGACCGCGCTTTGTCTTGCCTCCGTGTTGCGCCTCGACGCGCAAACTACTGCCCCTGCTCAGACGGGCCAAAACAACCAAGAGTCGGAGGAGACGCTCGTGCTGTCTCCCTTCGTCGTTGATGCCTCGGAAGACGCTGACGGTTACGCGGCCAAGAGCACGCTCGCCGGCACCCGCGTCCGCACCGAACTCCGCGACGTCGCCTCGGCCATCAGCGTCGTGACCCAGCAGTTCCTGCAGGACACCGGCGCCCGCAAGTCCGAAGACCTGCTCGTCTACACGACGAACACCGAGGTCGGCGGCATCCGCGGCAACTTCTCCGGTGCCGGCGGTGGCGCGACTTACAACGAGTCGGGCAACCTGCTCCGCCCGAGCAACAACACCCGCGTCCGCGGCCTCGACTCCGCCGACAACACCCGCGATTACTTCCTCACCGAAATTCCGTGGGACGGCTACAACGTCGGCCGCGTGGACCTCCAGCGCGGACCCAACTCGATCCTCTTCGGCGTCGGCAGCCCGGCCGGTATCATCAACACCAGCCTCAACACGGCCGCCTTCCGGAACTCCAACAAGGTCGAGAACCGCATCGACAAGTGGGGCTCCCTCCGCAACACCGCCGACTTCAACTACGTCGTGCTGAAGAACGAGCTGGCCGTGCGCCTCTCGCTCCTCGACGACAAGTCCAAGTTCGAGCAGGACAGCGCCTACAACCACGACCGCCGCGTGTTCGGCGCCGTGCGCTACTCGCCGAAGTGGTTTGGCGAGGGTTCCGAGACCACCTTCCGGGCCAACTACGAGCAGGGCAACGTCCACGCCAACCGCCCGCGCTCCCTCCCCCCGATCGACGGCCTCACCCCGTGGTTCACCTACGCCAACAAGCTGCTCCTGAACCCGAACATCGACAACGCCACCAACTTCGGCCTCCAGGCGCTCTTCAACGAGTCCTTCATCGGCCGCCAGTATGGCCCGACGCTCGCGATCCACTATGACAACCCGACGACCGGCAACGCCAGCCGTGCCATCCAGGCGGAATACACCACCGTCGGCGGCATCAACTCCTCCGGCGCGCTCGACAACAGCATCAACGGCATCCCGTTCTTCCGCTATTTCGCCCTGAACACCAACAACGCCTACAAGCGCGCCTCCGGCGCCGTCGGCGGTTCCTACTACGTCAACATCTCGATGGACGATCCCTCGGTGTTCAACTTCTACGAGAAGCTCATCGACGGTCCCAACAAGCGCGAGTGGCAGAGCTGGGACGCGGGCAACGTTTCCGCCGCCCAGACCTTCTTCGACGGCCAGCTCGGCA
>CBINOW010000099.1:0-17930 GCA_966252395.1 uncultured Oleiharenicola sp.
TCCGTCGTGGAGCAGACGTTTCCATTCGATCGGGACCTCGCCCCCGCCGGCCACATAGGCATCGGGAAAATTCTCCGGTTCGCCTTCCTCCAACATTGGAATCAGGCGCGGCATCAGACCGTAGGGGCTCGTTGGATCGCGGCGATCCTCGCGGAGCTCGGCTTGGAAGAGCACGTGGGCCGGAGCCCAGTCCGCGTCATCAAACGTCGGCGTATTCCAACCGGCCGGGATCTGCGCCGACACCCGGTGTTCAAAATACCCGTGGTAACCCTCGAACGTGGTGTTCTCGTTCTGAAACCGGTGCGCCCGGTCCACCATCACGCGCCAGTTCGCATCGGTCCGCAGATCCGTGAGCACTTTTCCCGCTCGAGTCGTGAGCGTGCCGTCGAGCACGAAGCCGCCGGTGTAGGTCATCACCGAGCAGGGCGGTCCGAGGCGGGCCGGACGATGGGCGACGCGCGACATGTCGAGGACGATTGCCGCGAGGACATTGCGCCCCTTGCGCAGATGCGGCGTCAGGTTGAAGGTGTCGTAGAAGTGATGGTTGATGTCGCCCTTCGCCGGACCGCGCCCGATGAACGTGCCGTTGCAATAAAAGAGGTAGCGGCTGTCCGCCGAGAGCTGCACCGTGAGTCGCGCCGCCGCCGGATCGCGCACGCTGAAGGTCCGACGGAAATACCGCACCTGATAATGCGAGGGACTGCTGTGCTTTGGCGCGGGCGCGGCATGCGAGCCTTCGGCCGACCAGATCCAGGAGGCGGACTTTTGAAAAGGGAGGGCAGACACGACTGAAATCGGGGGTTCGGGGCTGGGGTTCGGTCACTGCGTCGCCCGGGGTTGAGGGCCGGACGCAGACCGTCGTGGCCGAAAATGGGCTGGCCTTTCCCTATTTTTCAACATCTCTTTTCATTTATTTTCATCCCCTTCATGAAAATTGTTTCAACCCCACCCCGCCTCGTTCTCTGTGCTCACACTTGGTCCATGGTTGGCTACCCCGCACCGCAGCGCGAGTGGTCGCTCGACCGCAAGCTCGCGGCGATCAAGGCCGCCGGTTTCGACGGCGTGGCCGCGTTCATCAACGCCGACATCGCCGCGGGCGCCCGGCGCCACGGACTGAAGCTGCTGAGCGGCTTCGACTGCAGCGACCTGCCCACGGTCACCCGCCGCCTCGCGGAGCAGAAAAAATTCGGCGCGCACTTCATCAACATCCAGTTGCTGAACCACGACACGCCGCCCGCGCGCGCGGCCGCCATGGCCGTCCGCCTCATCCGCATCTCGCGCCGCCTCGGGCTCGGCGTGCACATCGAGACGCATCGCGACACCTCCACGGAAACCCCCGAGAAATTCACCGAAATAGCCCGGCGCTACCGTCGGGCCACGGGCGAAACCATGCCCGTGACCTGGGATCATTCGCATTTCGCCGTCTCCAAGCACGTCCTGCCCAAGGACTATGCGGCGCGCCTGCTGGAATGGCCCCGCGAGATCCAGCATTCCCAGCTGTTTCACCTGCGGCCGTTCAACAGCCAGCACTGCCAGATTCCCGTGACCAATGGCCGCGGACGCCTCACGCCCGAGTTCGTGGACTACCGCGCCTTCGTCGAGGAACTCTTCGTGCTCTGGCTGCGCGGCCCGCGCCCGGGCGGCGAGCTCTGGGTCTGCCCCGAAATGGGCATGACGCACGGCTACAACGTGAGCACCAATCCGCCGGTGTGGCCCGACGTGATCCGCTGCCGCCGGGAACTGCTCGGCTGCTGGCGACGCGCCCTGCGCCGGACCGCTTAATCCGCTCGGGGCGGTGATTTTTTCAGCACGGGATGCTGAAAATACCTTGACTGATTCGCATTCGTTTTCATGGATTTGCATGAAAGTTTCACGCCGGGTCTGCCCCTACCCTCCATGCTGATCACCGAAATTGCCCACAAGGCGCGCGTTTCCCCCGCCACCGTGTCCCGGGCCATCAACCAGCCGCAACTCGTCGCGGCCGACAGCTTGGCGCGCATCCGGGCCGTGATGCAGCAGCACAACTACGTGCCGGCGCCGCTCAACCGGCGTCGCGGCCCCAAGTCGCATCTGCCCGAGCAACGCCGCATCGGCGTGTGGTTCGTCGGTGCCAGGGCCAACAATCCCAGCTTGAACTGGTTTCAGGACCAGTTGCTCCAGGTGCAAACGACGGATCCCCGCTACCGGGTTGACCTGCGGGTCATGTTTTCCAGCACGCCCGAGGAACCGCCGCGCAATCTCGCCAGCGAACATCTCGACGGCGTCATCATCCAGGGCATGGAGCCTTCGCCGGGCTGCTTGGCGAAGCTGGGTGAGATTCCGCACGTGTGGTTCATGACGCGCCGTTCGTCCACCTACCCCGGCGACTACGTCGAGCCCAACAACGAGGAAAACGGCCGCATGGCCGCCGACTATCTCAAGGAGCGCGGCCACAAGGCCGTTGCGGTGATCTCCACCGATCCCGACTACAGCGCCATTGTGCGCCGCAAGGAGGCCTTCACCAGCCGGGCCAAGGAACTCGGCCTGTCCGTGCACTCCATCCTCGGCGCCTCGAATCCCGGCGTCAGCTACCTGGAGATCGCGGCCCCGCACGGAGAAAGCGACCAACTCGTGAGTCGCCTGCTCGCCTCCAAGCCGCGACCGACCGGGCTCTATATCCCGGCCGACCATTTCTCCGGTTCGTTCTTCCGCGCCCTGCGCGAAGAGGGCAAGACCCCGGGCCGCGATTTCGAGGCAATCCTCGGGAACTACAACCCGGTCATCTACCATAATCTCGACCACTCCCCCGCGGCCATTGACGTCAACCTCCAGCTGTTGGTGCGCAAGGTCGTGGACCACCTCATCTGGCGCATCGAGAACCCCGGCCTGAACGGCCGCATGGGCATCACCGTCTCCCCCCGTCTCATCGCGCCGGCCAACGGCAGCCGCACCACCGCCCCATAACCCTCTCCCCGACCGGGGAGCCTCTGACTCTCTCGGTTTTTTGTCACCGGAAACTACAAACCACCCGCAAGCATGAACCCCAAAAACACCCCCATCGACCTGGCCAAACGTATTTTGGCCGTTGGTCTGGCGGGATTGCTGACGACCTCGACTGTCTCCGCGCAGTCCACGGACGGCAATGCATTCCGCCAACTCCAGGAAGAGAACGCTGCCTTGCGCAAGCGTCTCGCTGAACTCGAGGGCCACACCCAGCCCGCCACGCCGTCCGACACGCGCCCTCAGGCCGCAGCCCCCGCCGTCCAACCGGCCGCCAGCAGCCTGGCCGCCGAGCCGGTGGACAAGGACGTCCTCGTCCTCTCCCCCTTCGAGGTGAGCGGCGAAAAGGACTACGGCTACCTGAAGACCAACTCGGCCACCGCGACCCGCATCGGCACCGAGATCCAGAAGGTTCCGCTTAACATCTCCGTCATTTCGGAGTCGTTCATCCAAGACACCAACATGAAGGACATCCAGGACGTCCTTCGTTACCAGAGCTCCTCCGCGGGCGACGGCCGCATGGGCATCATCCAGCCCGCGACCGGCTTCACGCCCTCCGGCATCATGACGCTGCGCGGCTTCCCGATCAACTCGCGTCTCCGCAACGGCCTGTTCCGTTACAACGCCTACAACCTCGACAACGTTGAACGCATCGAGGTCATCAAGGGACCGGCGGCGATCTTCTTCGGCAGCGCGTTCCCCGGTGGTGTCATCAACTACGTCACCAAGCAGCCGTCTTTCAGCAAGATCCCGACGGCCCTCAGTTACTCCTACAGCGGCTACGATGGCCGGATGGGTGGCGAACGCATGACCCTCGACCACAACTCGGTCCTCTCCGACAAGGCCGCGCTGCGCATCGTGGGCGCGTGGGACCATGGTATCGGCGACCAACGCTTCGAATACCAGAACGGCTACTCCGTCACCGCCGGACTGACTTTGGTTCCGCTCAAGAGCGGCCGCCTCAAGATCGCCGTCGAGGGCGAGGTGCTCCAGCGCCTGCGCAACCAGGACGACACCTCCTACATCTGGCCCACCCAGTGGCTCGATGACTACAAGAGCCCCCCGACCGCGCTGCTGACCCTCACCGGTCTCTCCGCCGACGCCTACCGCGCCCGCATCTTCAACAACGTGGGCCAGTGGATTGCGGACAAGCGCAACGCCGCCAACGACCAGTATCTCCCGCTCTACACCTCGGTCGCGCGCGGTGCCTACATCACCGACATGTCGGGCAACCGTGTTCAGGATGAGAAGTTCAACTATTATGGCGTAGGCACTTTCACGAAGGATCAGAACGCAACCTTCTCGGTCACCACCGACTTCAAGGCCACCGATTGGCTGGATATCCGCCACTCCTTCACGAACATCCAGTCGCGTTTCGATCGCATCTTCGCGACCGCGTCGCCGTATGCTGATGCCCGCCGCTTCAACGTCGCCGGCTTCACCATGCAGGGTTACCAGATCGACTCTTACACCCACCAGCTCGACCTGGTGTTCAAGAAGAAATTCGCCGGCATGGACAACAAGATCCTCGTCGGCGGCCTGACGGGCGAGACCTACAGCTCCTTCTACGGTTCCAACAACCAGGCGAACCTCTTCCCGATGTTCGGCTTCCTCCCTGGCGCCTACGACAAGCCGGACGAGGGCTACGTCTCCCCCATCCCCGCCGCTTTCCGTCACAACGTCGCCGGCTGGGGCTACCCGCTGCAGTGGGTCCGCGACCGCTACGGCAAGATTCTCACGCCGCAGGAGATCTTCTCGCAGTATGACCCGGCCTTCCACCACAACCCCGATGTGCGCGCGGTCACGGAAGTTTCCCGCCGCCTCGTGGACCACAGCCGCCCGAAGCGCGAGCAGTGGTATGTCAACTGGCAGAGCTCGTTCATGGAGGACCGGCTGACCGCGTTCCTCGGCTATCGCGAAGAGAAGACCACCAGCGTCGGTCAGCTCGTCGCAGTCAACGATCCCTGGTTCACCGTGCCGGACTTCGCGCTGCAGAACATTCCGCAGTCCGACTGGACGGTTTACGGCCTGAGCCCGATCTTCTCGCGTCCGAGCAACACCAAGGGCTCGTCCAAGATGGCCGGTGTCTCGTTCGAGGTCATGAAGAATGTCAACGTCTACGCCAGCTACTCCCAGACGTTCCTCCCGAGTGGCGTCACCTACCTCGGCGGCGACTATGATCCCAACGTCCTCCGCACCCGCGCGATCTCGCTCGGGCTCAACCCCGACACCGAGCTCGCTCGCGTCGAGGCCCAGGGTGGCCTGACCCCGGTGAAGAACGAGCGCGGCGTCAACGCCGAGTTCGGCGTCAAGGTGTCGCTCAATGACAACAAGCTCGTTGGCACCTTCTCGGTGTTCCAAGTCACCCGCCAGGACCGCGTGCTCGACGACATCCCGCGCCAGGTGGACGAAGTCCTGAACTACACGCTGCCGGGTAAGCCCACCTCCAACTACAACCGCGTCCTCCGTTGGTATTCCGCTTCCGCCAAGGAACGGACCGAGGGCGCCGAGTTCGAGGCGATCTGGACCCCGAAGCGCAACTACCAGGCGGTTATCTCCGGCGCTTGGATGTGGACGGCCAAGTTGATGTCCGATCCCAGCCTCGAGCTCACCCCGCTGTCGACCACGGCTCAGCGAATCCAGAACGAGATCTCCTTCAGCAGCCGCCTGATCAACGCCCCTGAGTTCCGCTTCAACGTGTTCCAAAAATACACGTTTGATGAAAACTTCCTCGGCGACTACGGCCGCGGCCTGAGCATCGGCCTGGGCACCCGCTACTCGAGCGAGATCAACATCCAGAACAACGTGAACATGTGGACGGCTCGCGGCGGTCTCGCCGCCGGCGACTACGTGGTATTCGATGCCGTCGTCAGCTACCCGTTTGAAGTGCTCGGTTACAAACTGACCGGCACGCTCAACATCGGCAATCTGACCGACAAGGAATATCTCGAAGGCAACTACAACCTGGCTGAGCCGCGTTCCTACCGCCTCACGCTGGGCATGAAGTTCTAAGTTTCGGGTTCATCCCGAGCATCCAACCGAGGGCGGAGGCACCTGCCTCCGCCCTTTTTTCTTCCCCTTTCCTCCCACCCGCGCGCCTCCCATGCTCCGCCTGCTCACGAGTCTGTCGCTCCTCCTGCTGATTGCGCCGTTGGCCGCCGCCACCAGCCCGCTGGCCGGCACCTGGCGCTTCGACCCGAGCCGCAGCACCGAGCTCAGCCCGTGGCAAAGTTATGATCTGACGCTGAACGTCGCGGGCGATGTCGTGACAATCTCGCGCCAGCTGGGCTCCGGGCGCCGTGGATTCAACGACACGATGACCCTCAAAACCGCCGCGGCCGACAACGTCGTGGCCGTCGAACTCTGGCCTGACAACCGTCACCTCGGCGCCTACATCGGCGGCGACCGGACCAAGCACGTCCGTGCCGAATGGCTCGATGGCGGTCGCATCCTCCGGCTCTCGACCAACCTGGTGCTCTCGACCCAGCAGGGCGACCGCCCGGTCAACATCCTGAGCGACTACAAGGTCTCCGCCAATGGCGCCGTGCTGACGCTCATCGAGCTTCGCAGCACCCGCAACCGCCCCGTGGTTTACGTGTTCAACCGCGTCCCATGAACCGGCCCACCTTCGCGTTTTTCCGGCTTCTGGCCCTCTTCATCGCGGGCAGCACGTTCGCGCTCGCTCAACCCGCCGGCACGGTCCGCGCCGGTCGCGCTCCGGCGTCGGCCACCCTGCTCCCGCTTTCCGAAAACTGGCAGCTCACGGGCGACCTGCCGGTCCACGCCCTGCTCATTTCCCTCCAAGGCCTCGCCAACCGCACCCAACCCCGCCTTTACCTCGAATACCCGCAGAACTGGCAATGGGAGATCGTTCATCCGCTCGTCGGCTTTCTGGAGAAACGCCACGGCGTGAAGTTCGACCGTCTGGCGGTCAACGACGCCAACGCTGCGCTCGCGCGCTTCGCATCCGCCGCCAAGGGCGTCGTCGTGTGGGACAAAGCCGTCCGCTCCTCCCTCATCGTCGCTTTCACCATCGCCGGCGTCGAGGACCTCGTTGTCGTCAACGAGGACCAGCTCGCATTGGCCGCCGCGCATGGCCTGCGCCCCGTCGTCGACCTCCGCGGGAAGTTCACCGGTCAGCCCGACCACGTGATCTACCAATGGGCCTTCGATCACTACTACGCCCGCTGCTCGCGCGATTATTACGTTGTGATGGGCGGCGAAGCCGGCGCCGTCATGCAACCAGGCATCGCCGACTTCGGCATCCAGCAACGCGCCTTCTTCACCGACCTCTCCGCCAATCCGAAACACCCGGAGGAACTCGCCCTGCTGAAACGCATCCTCGGCGGCCAGAATCCCGCGAGCATCGTCCTCGGCTGGCACTCCTACGCCAAGGACACCGAGGGCCAGCACACCACCCTCGTCGGCAACTACGGGCTCATGATGGAAGGCCTGCACAACCTGCCCAACGTCTCCTTCACCTCGCAGATCGCGCTCACCCCCGACTTCCGCTTCACCAACAACCACCACGTCGCCCCTGACACCAAACTGGCGGCCGAGAAAAAAGTCTATGTCTGCGCCGTCGCCACCGACTCGATGGGCATCGGCAGCTGGACCAAGCCGGGGCGCGGCCGCATTCCCTACACCTGGCAGGTGCTCATGAACTGGGCGTGGATGAATCCGCCCGCGTTGCAGTTCTTCTACGAGGACAAATCTCCCAACGACTACTTCATCGGTGGGCTCTCGGGTCCCGGTTACCTTTATCCCAAGTCCATCCCAGCCGACAAATTCCCCGCGCTGGCCGCCATCGGCCGCCGGCTCATGGCGCAGCTGGACCTGCGCGTCCTTGAGATCATGGACTACTCCGAGGGCAACCGCCACGTCGGCAACACCGACCTGCCCAAGGAACTCGTTGACCGCTACTATGCCGAATACCCGGACGTGCTCGGCTTCATCAACGGCTACGGCACCGCCCGCACTTTCGATCGGCGCGACGGAAAGCCGTTCTTGAGCTACGATTACTACCTGTCGATTGAGCGCCCCGAGGAAGAGGCCGCCGCCGACCTCGAGGAGCTCATGCAGCTCAATCCCGCGCGCCCCTACTTCCTGCTCATGCACGTGCGCGAGCGAAACACGATTGAGAAGGTCGCCAACGTGATCGGCCGGCTCAGTGAACCCGTCGAGGTGGTTCCGCTCGATGTCTTCCTGAAGCTCGCCGCCAGCGCGCCAACTTATCGCACCTACCACCGGCAGCCCACTGATCCCGTGAACCGCAATCCCTGATCCGCGCTGCCCTGGCCTCATGCACTCCCGTCGTCTCCTTCTGCTTTTCGTCGCGCTTGGCGCTCTGATCGTTCCCGGTCGGACCGCCGAGGCTGTAAAGCGCGCGTTCACCCACCGGGATTTCGACGGCTGGCGCACCATCACCGCACCGACGCTCTCCCGGGACGGCCGGTTCCTTGCCTACGCCTTCATGCCCCAGGAGGGTGACGGAGACTTGATCGTGCGCGAACTGGCCGGCGCGCGTGAATGGCGGGCCCCGGCCGGAGCCTTGCCCCCGGTGCTCATGACCGGCTCCGAGGCCGACCCGGAACGTCCGCCTCCGCGCCGGGGCGTGAACGCCGTGCTCACCAGCGACAGCCGCTTCGCCGTGGCCAACACCTTTCCCACTCGCTCAGACATGCAGCAGGCCCTGCGGGCCGGCAAGTCCGGCGCTGATCTGCCGCCCGAGGGAATTGTGATCATGGACCTGGCCAACGGTGCGACGGTGCGCATCGCGGGCGTGAAGAACTTCCAGGTTCCGGCCCGCGGCGGCTCCCAACTGGCCTACTTGAAATCCTCGGGTGAACTCGTCCTGCGCGATCTAGTGACCAGGACCGAGCGAACCTTCAGCGGCGTCACCGAGTATTCGTTTTCGCGGAACGGCCGCACCTTGGTTTTCATCATCGCCTCGGCCAACGCTTCCGAAAATGGTGTCTTCGCTCTCACGCCCGGTGATCCGGCACCGCCGCGCGCCCTGGCCACTGGGGCCGGCCGCTATCGGAAATTCAGCTGGAACCGGCTTCAGACCGAAGCCTCCTTCCTCACCGATCGCGACGAGGCCTCGGCCGCGTCGCCGCGACTGGCGGTTTACCATTGGGAACGCGAGCCCGACGCCGCCGTGCGGACACTCGCCGCCGACGCCCCGGGTCTGCCGGCGGGCTGGATCATCAGCAGCGAGAATGCCCCCACTTTCACCTACGACGGCAGTAAACTCCTGATTCAGACGCGCCCGGCCCCACGAGCACCGGACCCGCGGCTGGCAGCGCAACTCGACGAGGATAAAGTCCATGCTGACCTCTGGCGCTGGAACGATGATGTCATCCAGCCGCTGCAGAAAGTGCGCGCCGACAAGGAACGCCAGCGGGCCTACGTCGGTGCGCTCGATCTGAGGAGCGGCCGGTATATCCAGCTAGCCGACCCCACGCTCGCCACGCTGACCCTCAGCGACGACGGTTCCCAGGCCTTCGGTCTCGACGACCGTCCTTATCGCCGACGCATTGATTACGACGGCATTTATCAAGACCTCTATCTCGTGGATGCGACCTCCGGCGCCCGGAAACTCCTCGCCCGGGAGATCAGCGAGAAAGCGGGCGTGCGGTGGTCCCACGACAACCGCCGGCTCGCCTGGTATGCCGACCGGCAGTGGTTCGTCGCCGACAGTCGCGACGGCTCCGTGCGCCCGGTCAGCCAGGCCCTGCCGTTCCCCGTCCACAACGAGCGTCACGACATGCCGGAGATGCCCGGCGCTTACGGCGCTGCCGGTTGGAGTCGCGACGGACAGTCGCTGCTCATCTATGACCGCTACGACCTCTGGCAGATGTTTCCCGACGGCCGCCCGGCCCGCAACCTCACCGGCGGCTTCGGCCGGCGGAACCGAATCGAACTGCGCCTCAACAATCTCGCCCCGAGTGAACCAGAGAATGACACGCGCGGCATCGACCTCGAGCGCCCGTTGACCTTCCGCGGCGAAAACGAAGACACCCGCGACACCGGCTTCTTCCGCTTCACCTCGCCCGACGCCGCGCCGCAACGCTTGCTCTGGGCCGCCAAAGACCACCGCTATGTTGGCCGCGCTCTGGAGGCCGACACGCTCATGCTCACCGCGTCGCGCTTCGATGAGTATCCCGACATACTCGTAACCGACGCCAACTTCAGCTCGCCCCGCAAAGCCACCGACGGCGGCGCCCAACTCGCGCCCTTCCTCTGGGGTTCCGCCAGCCTCGTCAGCTACCGCGGCCCGGACGGACAGCCGCTGTCCGGCATGCTGTGCAAGCCGGCGAACTTCAATCCGACGAAGAAGTATCCGATGATCGTCTATATCTACGAGCGGCTCTCGGCCAACGTGCACCGCTTCTTCACGCCCGCGCCGCTCGCGGTGATCGACCCGGGTTTCTACACCAGCAACGGCTACGTCGTGCTCATGCCCGACATCGCCTACACTCCCGGCAAGCCCGGCCCGAGCGCCTACCAGTGCGTCATGGCCGCGGTGGACGCGGTTGTGGCGCAGGGCTTCGTGGACGAGAGCGCGCTCGGCCTCGAGGGCCATTCCTGGGGCGGTTACGAGACCTGCTACATTCTCACCCAGACCGGCCGCTTCCGCGCCGCTGAGGCCGGGGCGATCGTGGGCAACATGACCAGCGCCTCCGGCGCGATCGGCGACAGTTCTGGCCGTTCTCGGCAGTTCAAATACGAGAAGAACCAGAGCCGCATCGGCGCCACGCTGCAGGAGGCCCTGCCACTCTACCTGGAGAACTCCCCGGTGTTTTTCGCCGACCGCGTCACCACGCCGCTGCTCATCCTCCACAACGACCACGACGACATCGTGCCCTGGCCGCAGGCCGTCGAGTTCTTCCTCGCCCTGCGCCGCGCCGGCAAGGAGGCCTACCTGTTCAACTACAACGACGAGCTGCACAGCCTGCGCCGCCGCGCCGCCCAGCAGGACTTCGCCCGCCGCATGCACCAGTTCTTCGATCATTTTCTCAAAGGCGCACCCAAACCCGCCTGGATGACCGACGGCATTCCCTATCTCGAACGCGACGAGGAGAAACTCCGTTTCCGCGACTCGCCCTGATTCCCCTTTCACCCGCTCCGCCATGATCACACCTCGAAGACTTCTGCTCTCTGCGCTGCTCCTGCTCGCGCCCCTCGCCGCCATCGCCAGCTCGCCGTTCGACGGCCGCTGGCGCCTGGACCCTGCGCGCAGCACCGCCCTCGACGGGTGGAGTGCGTGGGACCTCGTCATCTCGGTGGAAGGCTCCCGCGTCAGCCTGCGCCACGACATGCAGTGGCGTTCGACGAAACACCAGGCGACGAACACGGTGGACACCGCCGCACCGGTCGAGCTCGCGGACTTCTTCCGCGTCGAGCAACGCCACATGGCCCTCTACCCGGCCAAGGGCGGCAAGACCGCCGCGCGCGCCGGCTGGCTGGACGCCGGACGCACGCTCCGTGTCGAGACCGACACCCCGATCGAGATCTCCCAGGGCCGCGCCATCATGCGGCTCTACTGCGAATACCGTCTCGTCGAGGGCGACCAGTCCCTCGTCCTGATCGAGCTCCACAGCTCCCGTCCCCAGCCGCTTGTTTACCGATTCAACCGCGTCCCCGAAACCAAGTAAGCCATGCACCGCTTCCTTTTTCTCCTTACTTTTGCGTTCGCCAGCGTGCTGCCCGCCGCCGAAAACGCGCGTTCGGCCTTCGTCATGCATTGGGATGGCCAATGGCAGGTCGCAGGCGGCCTGCCCGAGAAAGTCCTGCTCGTCAGCCTGCAGGGCCTCGCCAACCGCGCTTCGCCGCAACTCTACGTCGTCCATCCGCGGGATTTCCAGTGGGAGATCACGGAGCCGCTCTTCGATTTCTACCAACGCAAGCACGGCGTGCGCTTCACCGATCTCAAGACCGCCGAGGAGGCGCTGAGCCGGTTCGCCGGCGCCGCGAAAGGTTACGTCGTCTGGGACCCGGCCGTGCCGGCAACGATGAACGTGGCCCTCACTATTTCCGGCCTCGAGGACGCGCTCGTCGTGACCGCCGGCCTCATCCCTCTCGTGGAGAAACATGGCCTGAAGCCCATTGACGACCTGCGCGGCCGCTACACCGGCCAGACCGACGCCCAGATCTACGGCGACGCGGTCACGCGTTACTGGGCGCGCTGCTCGCGCGACAGCATCATGCTCATGGGCGGTCACGCCGGCGCGATCCGCCAACCCGCCATGGCCGACTGGGGCGTTCGCCAACGCATGTTCTTCCAGGATCTCTCCGCCAACCCCAGGCACCCGGAGGAACTCGCCCTCGCTCAGAAACTTCTCTCGCAGTTAAACCCCGGCGCCACGGTCTTCGGCTGGCACTCCTACGCCAAGGACACGGAGGAGCAGTGGACCACCCTGCTCTCCGGCTACGGCCTCAAGATGGAAGGCCTGCACAATCTCCCGAACCTCAGCTTCAACTGCCAGTTCGGCTTCACCCCGGGCTTCAAGTTCACGAACTCCCATCGCGTGGCCCGCAACGCCAAGCTCACGGCGGAGGCGAAGGTTTATCTCTCCTTTGTCCAGTCCGACAGCATCGGCATCGGCGTCTGGACCAAGCCCGGCCGCGGCAAGCTCCCCTTCGCGTGGCAGGTCACGATGAACTGGACGAAGTTCTCGCCCGCCGCCCTCGAATATTTCCACGAGAGCGCCACGCCCAACGACTACTTCATCGGTGGGCTCTCCGGTCCGGGTTACATGTATCCCAACCACATCCCCGCCGACCGCTTTCCGCTGCTCATGAAGGAGGCCCGCGAGCTGATGGCCGTGCTCGACGAGCATGTGATGGAGATCATGGACAACTCCGCCGCCGACGGAAACGTGGGCAACGCCGACCTCACAAAGGAAACCGTGGACCGCTACTACGAGGCGTTTCCCGATGTGATCGGATTCATCAACGGCTACGGCCCCGCCCGCACCCGCGACCTCCGCGACACGCGGCCGCTGATTTCCTACGACTACTACATTGATCCGCGCCGCCCGCGCACCGAGGTGGCCGCGGACCTCAACGAGCTCATCGCCCTCAACGCCACCCGACCCTACTTCCTCCTCGTGCACGTCCGCGAGTCCAACGACGTCAACAGCCTCGTCGAGGTGGTCAAGCAGCTCGACGGCCCCGTGGAGGTCGTGCCCCTCGATGTCTTCCTGAAGCTGGCCGCGAGCAAGAAAACCTACACGACCCGCTACCAGGACCCCGAAGACCCGAAGCATTTCAAAGGCTACAAGTAAGCCTCCGTCTTCTGTCATCCGTTTTTCGCCTTCCGCCCCAAGCCCCACCCGCCCCATGAATACCCCCACCCGCCGCACCTTCCTCAAGAGTTCCGCCGTCCTCGCCGCCACCCTGCCCTTCGCCCGCCTGCCGCTGGGCGCGGCAACCGCCGCCAACGCGCCGGCCGCCGGTCCCGGGCGTGGCCTGCTCTTCGACCCCGCCGACCTGCCGCGCATCCGCGCCAACCTCGATCTGCCGCGCTGCGCCGAGATCCGTGGCCAGTTGCTCGACCTGGATTTCGCCGCCGAAACGAAGTTCGTGCGCGAGGAATCACGTCTCAACAACCACGTGGCCGACTTCATGCGCCTGTGGAAACTGGTGCAGAATTGCGCGTTTGCCCACGTGGTCTGGGGCGACCGGCGCCAACTCGACCTCTGCCTGCTGGCGCTGCGGCGTCTGTGCGAATACCCGCGCTGGGATTACTTCCTCGAGGGCGGCAAGGACACCATCGGCCTGCAGCGCGCTCCCGAGGCCACCATCGCCACCTGCTACGCGCTCGACTGGCTCGGTGCCGCCGTGCCGCCCGATCTCGTCAAATTGACCGAGCACCGGATCATCACTGAGGGCGCGCCCGCCTGTTACCGCACGCTCTACGGCATGAAGTATCCCGACCGCGTGAAGGGCTGGGGCTTCGACCCCGAAGACGACTACCCGCAGGCCTACCGCGTGAGCCTCGCCCGCTGGCCGCTCATCCTCAACGCCACCAATCTCAAGATCATCCCCACCTGCGGCCTCGGGCTCGCCGCTGTCTGGTTCCATGGCCGTCATCCCGACGCGGGCAAGTGGCTCGATCTCTCCCGCCAGAGCGCGCAGGCCTTCGCCACGATGTATGGCACCGACGGCTCCTACGACGAGGGCGTCGGCTACTGGGGCTACACCACCTCCCACCTCGCGATGCTGGCGGAGGCAGTCTGGCGCCGGTTGGGCATCGATGACCGCAAGCTCATCAATTACCCGGGCACCATCCGTTACGCGCTGGCCATGGCCATGCCCTGCGGCGGCAGCGTTGTGGCCGACCCTAAGCTCGGCACGACTTACAACGCCACGCCCAAGGGCAACTACAACCCCGCGCTCGACCTCGTGAATTTCTGCGATGCCGGCGTGGGCATGGATGTTTCCGTAGCCGGCTGGGTCGGCAGCACGGCCAACGATCCGCTCTGCCACCATGTCGCGCAGAAAACCGGTTCCCTGCGGTTGCTGCAGGGCGTGGTCTGGTATCAGCCCGATGCGCCGAGCAAGGCGCCCGGCCCGGACTTGCACGATGTGCGCCTGAGCAACGACTGGGTCATCTCCCGCACCGGCTGGGCTCCGGCGGACACCGTCGTCGCGCTCCGCAGCGGCGGCCCGGCGAACCACGAGCACGCCGACCGCAACAGCATCATCTTCAAGGCGCACGGCGACCGCCTGTTTCACGACCCGTTCCGCGCCGGCTATTCCTACACCACGCCACAGTGGCTGCTTCGGCTGACCGAGGCCCACACTGCGGTCCTGATCAACGGCAAGGGCCACCAATATCACAACGGCTCCGAGGGCACCAACGCCTCGTGGGCCGTGGCCAGCGTCTCGGATTTCCGCTCCGGGCCGGGCTGGATGACGGTCACGAGCGACGCCACCGAGGCCTACGCGCTCGTGCTGCCGGACACCGCGCTCGTCGTGCGCACGCTCGTCTTCCTCAAGCCCGACGTGCTCCTCGTGCTCGATCGCGTGCGGCTCAAGGGCGCGGCACCCGTGCAGTTGCGCTTCCAGGTCTTCAACGACGACGGCAAGGGTGTCGCGACCGCCGCCGGCGCCTCCTTCGGCATCGACCGTCCGCTCGCCTCCTTGCGCGCGACCGTCGCCTCCGCCGGTGCCGCCACCGCGGGAACCGCCAAACTCCCGCTGCCCGAGAGCGTCGGCGTCTTCCCCTATGTCGAAGTGGTCTCCGCCAGCGCCACCGACCACGAAGTCCTCACCGCGTGCACCACCGCCCCCGCCGGCGGCGCGCACGGGAAACTCGTCGTCACCCGCACGGAATCCGGCTGGCGCGTCAGCGGCGCCCACTCCGGTCAGAAGGTGGACGTCACGCTCCAGACCGCGGGCAACGTCCCCACCCTCACCATCGCCTGACATTTGCCTGCCTGTAGGGTCGCCGCTTGTGGCGACCTGATCCGCGAGGTCATCGCCTTCAACGCCCTCCTCTTCATTCCGCCTGGTTCTGACCCATGCCCGCCTTCAACCATGTCAACGGTGCCGACTACGCGCTTATCGCGCTGTATTTCGGCATCGTGATCTTCGTCGGCTGGTATTCGTCGCGGAAGAACCGCAACACCGACGATTACTTCAAGGGCGGCGGGCAGATTCCGTGGTTTCTCGCGGGCGTGTCCAACTGGGTCTCCGGCTTCTCGGCGTTCATGTTCGTGGCGGCCGCCGGCTTCACCTACCGCCACGGGCTCGGCGCGGCGGTCGTGTTCACCGTGGCCACGTGGGCCTACCTCGTCGGCGCTTTCTACTTCGCGGCCCGCTGGCGGCGCGCACGGATCAACTCCCCGCTGGAATTCCTTACGCGCCGCTACTCGTCCTCGACCACGTATTTCTACACCGTCACGGCCATCGTGCCGCAGATCATCGGCATCGGCCAGGGGCTCTACATTTTGTGCATCTTCGTCGCCACCGCCCTCGGATTCGCAGGCGGCGAACACCTGGTGTTGGGAATGTCCTTCAGCGGGCTTGAACTCACCATGATCACGATCGGCGTCGTGATGATTGTCTATACTGTCATCGGCGGTCTCTGGGCTGCGGTGCTGAGCGACGCGGTGCAGGGCGTCATCATCCTCATCACGACCGTGCTCATCATGCCCGTGACCTTCCTGCACCTGGGCGACGGCCACGGGGTGATCGCCGGGTTCGAACGGCTGTGGCGCGACGCGCCTGCCGGCTACTTCGGTCTGAGCGGCCAGACGGGCCAGCCGCTGTTTCTCCTCAGCTATGCCGCCGCCTGCATGCTCGGCTACAACGTCGCGTGGTGGCAGGTGCAACGCTACCAGAGCGTGCCCGACGAACGCGGCGCCCGCAAAATGGCGCTCCTCTGCGCCGGGCTCTCCTTCTTCGGTCCCTTGCTGTGGATTCTGCCCGTGATGGGCGCTCGGATTATTTTCCCCGACATCGCGTCGGTCTGGCCGCAGTTTGCCGCCCCCGAGGAGGCGTCCTTCGTCAGCCTCGCCATGCTGCTCCTGCCCCACGGCATGATCGGGTTCGTGGTCGCCGCCATTCTTTCGGCCACGCTCGGACAAGCCAGCGACGGGTTCAACTGGCTCGCCGCGACCACCACCCGCGACATCTACGTCCCGCTGCGCCAGAAGGCCGGGTTCACCAAGCCGAGCGAGTCGCACCAGATGCGGGTGGCCCAGGTCACCATGCTCGTGATCGGCGTGCTCGGCATCGTCTCGGCCCTTTTCATCGCCAAGACCGGCGGCGCCTTCGACTTTGGCCTGAAATACTACTCGCTCACCGGACCCGGGTTCATGATGCCCGTCTTCCTTGGCATGATCTACCGCAAGACGCCGTGGTGGTCGGGCATGGCCTCGTGCGTCGCCGCCTTCGTTGCGGCCTTCGGCCTCATGGCCGCGGATGTCTTTCCGCAACACGCCTACGAGCGCAATGTCCTCAGCGCGATCGGGGCCGCCACGCTCGTCTTCGTCTTGTCCACCTTCTTCTACCGGGCCGACGACCCGCGAAGCGCCGAATGCCAGCGCTTCGACGCCGACCTGCGCACTCCCGTGCCGGTCGATCCGAACCTGCCGCCGGGCAGCCTGCGTGACTTCCAGATGCTCGCCTTGGTCAGCGTGCTGCTCGGCCTCGTGCTGATCGCCTGCGTCGTTCTGCCCTCGTCACCGCTCGCCCCGCCGGTTATCAACCTCGTGGCCGGCGCCCTGCTTTTCCTGATCGGTGCCCTCCTCTGGCGCGCCTCGCGGCCGGCTGTCAAAAAACGCCCTCGCTCCCTCTGAATGCGCCTGCCCGCCCAGCTCTACCGTCAGTTCGACGCCGACCCCGCGCGCGCAGTGCCGGGCGAAGGCTACGGCGGCTGGCACACGGTCGAAACGGAGCTCGCGCCGCAACACACGGCGTTGGTGGTGATGCATGCCTGGGACTGCGGCCAGCCGCAGGAATTCCCCGGGTGGCGCCGCGCCGTCGAATACACGCCGCGGGCCGAACAGATCCTGCGCGAAGTTTTCCCGCCCCTGCTGGCCGCCGTGCGCACTTCGCCGCTGCCGGTCTTCCACGTCGTGGGCGGCGGCAAGGATTATTACTCGCACCTGCCGGGACACCGGCGCGCCGTTCAACTGGCCGGCAGCGTCGCCGAGCTTCCACGCGTCGCATCCGATCCGGTTTATGAGCGACTGCAACGCCTGCGCGGCGCCCTAGGCTCACCCGGCGCCCACAATATGGCCGACATCACCGCGGGCTTCGCCCGGCTGGACTTCGCTCCGGCCGCCCGTCCCGTCGGCGATGAGGGCATCGCCGAGGACGGCGCTCAGCTGGCCGCCTTGTGTCGGGCGCAAGGCATCAATCATCTCATCTACATCGGCTTCGCGCTCAACTGGTGCCTGCTGATGTCGCCGGGGGGCATGGTGGACATGGCC
>CBINOW010000100.1:0-17911 GCA_966252395.1 uncultured Oleiharenicola sp.
GAGCCATCGGCACGTTGACGGGAGCCCGGGTGCGCCGGCTCAGCGCCGGCACCGAGCCGCCGGCGGTGGAAATCACCCCCGAGGCCATCATTGATCTGAACAATGCCGCGCTGGATGCAGGACATATGTCGGAACCCCATGATTTTGACGGTCACCTCGTGCGCTTCCGCGCCAGCCTCACGGCCTTGCAGGCCGCGGCGGATGCGCGGCAACCTTGGCGCCGGCTGCTGCTGGAGCGTGGCGGGGCGATTTTCAGTGCGATCCTGCTGGCCGGCGACCCTCAGACGCTGGATGCCTTGCTGCCGGGCAGCGAACTGGAGGTGACCGGAATCGTGCAGCTCGAATACTCGGCGGTGGACGAACCCCGGGTGTCGTTGCGCCCGAACCGGCTTGATGTGATCCTGCGCAGCGCGGCCGACGTGCGGGTGGTGCGGGCCCCCTCCTGGTGGACGGCGCAGCGGCTGCTTGCCGCCATGACGGCGGTGGCGGTGGCCTTTGGCGCGGCGCTGGTCTGGGCGACGCAGCTGCGACGGCAGGTCCGCCGCAAGACCGAGCAGCTGGCCGTGGAGATGCAGGCTCGCCGGAATGCGGCGATCGAGTTCCATGCCACGCTGCGTGAGCGCAACCGGCTGGCGGCGAACCTGCACGACACCCTGCTCCAAACCCTCGGCGGCATCGGCTTTCAAATCGGGGCCGGCGAGGCCGAGGCGGCCCTGCCGGAGCGGGCGGGCAAGCCGATCGCCCATCTGGCTGTGGCCCGCCGCATCCTCGAGCATGCCGTCCAGGAGTTGCGCAGCTCGGTGTGGGCGCTGCGCAGTCCGCCGATGCAGGGGAAAAGTTTTCCCGAGGCTTTGCACGCCATGGTCGAGCGCGAAGGCGCCGGCCAAGCGGCGCGCATCGAGGTGAGCACCGAGGGTGGCTTTGCCCACCTCTCCGACTTCGTGGCGGGCAACCTGGTGTTTGCCGCACAGGAGGCGCTGCGCAACGCCCTCAAACATGCGGCTCCGAGCCTGATCACCCTGGAGGCGAAAACGACGGAGCGCCCCGACTGGATCACCGTGGTGATCCGCGACGACGGCCAGGGCTTCACCCCCGGTCAGGAAGTGGGGGCGAACCAGGGGCATTTCGGGCTCGTGGGCATGCGCGAGCGCATCGAGCGCCTCGAGGGCACGCTGCATCTGCACAGCGCCCCTGGGCGTGGCACAACCATCCGGCTCGAGGTGCGGGTGCGGTCCTACGATGAGACCGTCGCCTGAAACCATGACTACCCGAACGGGTCATTGCCGTGCGGGCTGATCGGCCGCACACTGCTCTTCCACCTCCCGCCATGTCCCGCCCCTCTGCTCCCGCTCCCATCCGATTGATTCTGGTGGACGACCATGTCGTGTTGCGCGCGGGGCTCGCCAACGTGCTCAGCTTTGAGCCGGGCATGCAGGTGGTCGCCCAAGGAGACAGTGGCGAGGCGGCGATCGAGCTGTGGCGGAAGCACCGTCCGGATGTCATTTTGCTCGACTTGTGCATGCCCGGCATCGACGGCGTCGAGACCCTGCAGCGGCTGCGGCAGGAGTCTCCCGCGGCGCGGGTGCTGATCCTGACTTCCTCCGAGGCTCCCGAGGAACTGCGGCACGCCCTTGCCGCCGGCGCGTGCGGTTTTGTGACCAAGACGATTCATCCGCCTGAGCTCATGGCCGCGATCCGGCAGGTGCATGCGGGCGGAAATGTGATCGGGCAGGCGGTCGCCGCCCATCTGGCGACGGAGCAGCAAGGGGGAATCATCTCGCGGCGTGAACTGGAGACGCTCGGCTTTGTCCGGCAGGGTTTCACCAACGCCGAGATCGGCCGGCTGATGGGCGTGTCGGAGAACACCGCCAAGGCCCATGTGCGCGCGTTGCTCACCAAGCTGCAGGCGGCGGATCGCGCCGAGGCGGTGGCGCGCGGATTCGAGCGCGGGTTGCTCAAGGCCTGAGCAAAGGGTTTCCCCGGCGGTTATCCGTTCGGGTAATAGCGCCGGTTGGGGAAAGGTATAGGATGCGGGGGTTCTTAGACCTGCTTGCCCCGTTCGTCCCCTAACCCCATGAACCACTCCCCATCCACGACTGCGCCGGCTCCCGTTGGGCCCGGCTTCCGCCTCGCGGCGCTCCTGCTCGCCGCGACGGCTGTTTCCCTCACCGCCCAGACCGACTCCGCATCGGCTGCGGATACGCCCGCCCGGAATAATTCCGAAGTGCTGGAACTGTCACCCTTCACGGTGACGAGCAGCAATGACGTTGGTTTCGTCGCCGCCAGCTCGCTGGCCGGCGGCCGCATCGCCACCGCCCTGAAGGACACCCCGGTCGCGTATTCCGTGATCACCTCGGAGTTTCTCGAGGCTTTCAACCTGACCGATGTCGCCCAAGCCGCGACCTGGACCGTCAACAGCCAGAGCGACGTGGCCGACGGCACGGGCAGCGCGTTTGGCACGACCACCACCGGCACGCTGAAGCTGCGCGGCTCGGGTGTGAACACCCCGACCCGCAACTTCTTTCCCTACGTCATCACGCCGGACAGCTACAACCTCGATCGCGTGGACTTCGCCCGCGGGCCCAACGCCGTGCTGTTCGGCGCCGGTGGCATCGGCGGCACACTCAACTCCGTCACGAAGCAGGCTCTCACCGGCAAGGAGCTGCAGAGCCTCCGCCTGCAGTTCGGCAGCTGGAACAAGGTCCGCGTCACCGGCGACGTGAACCATCCCTTCCACGAAGACAAGGGCGCCGTGCGCTTTAACTTTCTCAAGGAGCAGGCCGAAACCTGGCGCGAGAACGAGTGGAGCGAGAAGTGGGGCGTGGCCCTCGCGGCCAAGTATAACCTCACCGACCGGCTCAGCATTCGCCTTGAGGGGGAGATTGGCAAGCGCCGCGAGGCGAAGGCCCTGACCGCCATGCGCGACCGCCTGTCGAGTTGGGACGGAGTGACGGTCTTCGACGGCCAGCTGGCCGTCGCGCTCACGCAGGCGCAACGCGCCGCCGCAGGCGTCAGCGGGCCCACCGCGATGCGCTGGGTCACCAACGCCGGGTTCCCGGGCGGAACCCTGCTGAACTTCGGCAACCTCTACACCACGGACGCCCTCGGCCAGAACGGCACGCTCGCCAACACGGGCCGGATCAACGGCGTGCCGATCCGCACCCCGGGGTTCAGCCTGCAGAATACCGCCGTGGTCGATGACTACACGGGCATCCCGGCCGATCGCTGGGCCGCCGCGCTGCGCGGATCACCGTTCTTCACCGTGCCGACCCGCGAGCAAACTCCGCTCTGGAGCAGCGATGTCCCGACTTATGAGGAGGAAGGCAAGGACCTCGCCGCCTACATCAACTACCAGCTTGGCGACAACCTGTTCATCGAGATCGCGGGTGATATGAACGAGGGCAACAAGATCGGCAACACGGCGGTGCGCCGCGGCCTCGAGGAACTTTACATCGACATCCAGAAGACGCTGCCGAATGGCCAGCCCAACCCCAACTTCCTGCACCCCTACACGGAGTTCATGGAATACCGGAACATCCGCGACGACGACGTGAAGAACTTCCGCGTCCAAGCCGTCTACAGCCGTGACTTCAGCAAGGGCTGGTTCACTGGCAAGATGAACTTCAGCCTCATGGGCGGCATCAACATCGAGCGCAACCAGGCCCGCGCCCGCACGCTCCTGCTGCCCCTGACCTCGGCCCGGGTCGGCGCCGGCACGGCCGCGCAGAACTTCACCGGCCTCGATGCCCGCGCCTGGGTGGACAACGACGAATACAGCCAGTTCGGCGTCTATACCCGCCTCTACCTCGACCAGCAGAACAAGGATTACCGGCCGGCCGACGAGACCCCGTTCTCCATCGTGAACCCGGTTACCGGCGTGACCGAGAGCATCACGCCGAAGTGGATGTATGACACCCGCCGCGTGGACAACAACCGCGACGGCCTGCGCAAATACAAGTTCTTCCAGACCGCGGGCAACTTCGACCTGTTCAAGAACAAGCTCGTGCTCATCGGCGCCTTCCGCCGCGACTTCGCCCAGCTGCAGGACCGCCGCGTCATCCAACCCGGTGACGAGGCAGCTGGCTGGGATGGCAACAGCATCACCTTCCGCCCGGCCGCGCCCGCCGACTATTTCAACCTGATGTATCAACCGAAGAACGCGGCCGGTGTCATCACAGGTCCGGCGATCATCGCGGCGACCCGCCCGCGCACCCGCGTCAACTCGGTCAACCTGGCTCAGCCCCAGTATGCGAACGACCGCTTCCAAGATGATTTCGATTCACCGGTGCTGTCTCCGATCGTGAACACCTTCACGATGGGCGGCGTGGTGAACATCCGGCCCTGGCTCGGGGTTTACGCCAATCGCAGCCGGACCTTCAGCCTGACTCCGCCGCAGACCCAGGTGGACGGCACGCTGAGCCCGCCGACCGCTTCCGAAGGCGATGATTTCGGCATCCGCTTCACCCTCCCAAACGGCCGTCTCGCCGTCAGCATCGGCGGCTTTACCTCCTTCCAGGCGCGTGAGTCGTTCAACATGCCGTTCAACTTCAAGGATTCCTATAACCAGATCGCCGCCGCGCCTGTGATCGGTGACCTCAGTCCCGGCGGTCGCAACAACCGCGATGTGGCTCCCTTTCCCGACAACGTTTACTCGACCCGCACGCGCAACATGGACGGCCTCGAACTCGACGTGACCGCGAACCTCACGCCCAACTGGCGTCTGATGCTCAACGTCGGCAAGTCGGAAGGCCAGTATACCAACCAGTCGCCCGATATCATCGCGTATTTCGCTTCGCAGGACGCCACGAGCCGCGCCATCCTCGCGGATGCCGGCGTGATCATCGACGCGCAGAACAACGCCTCGATCAACCCGATCTACAACGACCCGCTCCTGATCAACGTCGGCCGCGTCACCACCGCCGTCAACGGCTGGAACACCCTGCAGGACGTGGTCATCCCCAATACCGTCAGCGTGCCCCAGAGCATAACCGGGCTGAGCAAGTGGGTGGGCAACATCGCGAGCGATTACCGCTTCCGCGGCGGCTTCCTCAAGGGGCTGCGCGTCGGTCTCGGCGTGAATTACCGCGGGCCCATGGTCCTCGGCTTCCGCGGCAGCGACACGATCGTCGATCCCAACAACCCGCTCGTCGCCATTGATGACCCGACGGTGGACGCGACGACCCCGGTCATGTCGCCCCGGCAGTGGCGCACCGTCGGCAGCCTGTCCTACACTTTCCGGCTCCAGCAGAACCGCACGCTGCAGCTGGACCTGAACATCGACAACCTGCTCGACGACAATGACGTCATCTACAGCACGGCGTTCGGCGGACAGTCGGCCACCTACCTCCGTCCGCGGACCGACATCTCCTCGCCGGCGCGAATCACCGTGCCCGGTCTCTATTCCTATGTGCTGCCGCGGAACTTCACCCTGTCTGCGCGGTTGAACTTCTGATCGGAAACTGAACCAATCAGGTGTGCCCCGAAGCGTTGGGGGCGGCCGCGCCATCGGCCTGCTCCCAACGCTTCCTCCGTCCTTATCCCTCATCTCCCATGCATCGTCTGCTGCGCCCGTTACTCCTCGGTCTGGCCTCCTTCGCGGGGCTCAGTGTCCACGCCACCCCGCTTATCAACGCCGCCGATCGCCAGGTGCTCGCGCTGAACGGCCGCTGGCACGTGATCGTGGACCCCTACGACAACGGCTACGTCAACTACCGGTTGCAGCGCTTCGATGTCTCGGCCAAGCCCAGCGGCGGCTATTTTCTCGATCGGAAGCCGGCGACCTCGGCCGAGCTGATCGAATACGACTTCGACACCAGCGCCTCGCTCAACGTGCCGGGTGACTGGAATTCGCAGGACGACAAGCTGCTCTACTACGAGAGCACCGTCTGGTATCGGCGGCTCTTCGATTTCACGCCGAGTCGCGAGGATGCCCGGCAGTTCATCCACTTCGGCGGCGCCAACTACGAGGCGGACGTCTATCTCAACGGCGCGAAGCTCGGCCGGCACGTTGGCGGATTCACGCCCTTTGAGTTCGAGGTGACGGGCAAGCTGAGGCCCGTGGCCAATTCGCTCGTCGTGCGGGTCAACAACGCCCGCCGGCCCGAGGCGGTGCCCACGGTCAACACCGACTGGTGGAACTACGGCGGCCTTACACGCGACGTCATGCTGCTGGAGACCCCGGCGACCTGCATCCGCGATTTCGCCCTTCAGCTTCAACCCGGCGCCGACCGGCGCGTGCGGGGCTTCGTGCAGCTGGACGGATCCGCCCAGCCGGTGAAGCTGGAGATTCCCGAACTGAAGATCACCGTGGAAGTCGCGGCGGACGCCAACGGCCGTGCCAGTTTCGAGTTCGAACTCAAGGGCGCGCAGCTTTGGTCGCCCGAGCAGCCCCGGCTCTACGCGATCACGCTGTCGTCGGGCGCGGACCGGCTCACGGAGAGGGTGGGCTTTCGCACCATCGAGACGCGCGGCTCGGACATCCTGTTGAACGGCAAATCGGTCTTTCTGCGTGGCATCAGCCTCCATGAGGAAAATCCGCTCCGCGGCGGTCGTGCCACCACGCCGGCCGATGCCCGCCAGCTGCTCGGCTGGGCGCGGGAACTGGGCTGCAACTACGTGCGCCTCGCGCATTATCCCCACAACGAGCACATGGCCCGCGTGGCCGACGAGATGGGCATCCTCCTCTGGGCCGAGGTGCCGGTTTATTGGACAATCCACTGGGACAACCTCGAGACCTACGCCAATGCCGAGAACCAACTGACCGAGCTGGTCACCCGCGACCGCAACCGCGCCAGCATCATCATCTGGTCCATGGCCAACGAGACGCCGATCTCGCCCGCGCGCACGGGGTTTCTCAAGAAGCTGATCGCCCACACCCGCGCCCTCGACCCGACGCGCCTGATCTCCGCCGCCATGGAGCGTCATTCCCCGCCGGAAGACCCCAGCACCAGCATCGTCGAGGACGAACTCGCCGAGGTCACCGACCTCGTCAGCTTCAACCAATACATCGGCTGGTATGTCGGCATGCCCGACGACTGCGCGCAGGCGAAGTGGATCATCAACTACAACAAGCCGGTCATCGTCAGTGAATTTGGCGCCGACGCCCTGCAGGGACTCCACGGCGACCGGCGGGCACGGTTCACCGAGGAGTTCCAAGCCGACCTTTACCGGCAAACGCTCACGATGCTGGAGAAAATCCCCCAGCTGCGTGGCATGACGCCGTGGATTTTGTGCGACTTCCGTTCTCCTCGCCGCCATCTCCCGAACATACAGGATGGCTGGAATCGCAAGGGGCTCATCGGCGAGAACGGCACACGCAAGCAGGCGTTCGCGGTGCTGCAGGAATACTACACCCGCAAGGCCGCCGAATACGCCCGGCCCTGAGCGTGGATGCGGCATGCCCACACTGATGCATCATCCACCCTTGGCCGGCGTTGACGTCGGCGGGCCACAGCGGACGGGCGAAACCCGGCGCACGCCGACGACCGTGGAGATTGTGGCCGGCGGGGTGGACATCTGGGGAACCCGGGATGAGTTTCATTTTGCCTTTCTCCGGATCACGGGAGATTTCGAACTGAGCGCCCGACTCTGTTCCCTCAGCATGGCCGACGTTTACACCAAAGCGGGTCTTATGATGCGCACCTCGCTGGCCGCCGGGGCCGAGCATGCGTTCCTGCTCGCATTCGGCGACAACCAGCCACGCAACCGCAACAACGGTGGAATCGAGTTCCAGTATCGGCTGGAGGCTGCTCGCCCTTGTCGAGGAATCTACCCGCCGCAGCCGCTGCCCCCGGATCCGGAGTTTCCCGCCACCTATCCCGATGTCTGGCTCAAGCTGGTCCGCGAAGCAGACACCATCAGCGGTTTCTTCCGCAACAACCGGGCTGACGAGAAACTGTTCAGCTGGCATATCCAGCATTTCTCACCTGCCATGTGCGTGGGCCTGGCCGTCACCGCGCATCACGCCGAACAGACGGTGCGCGCGGTGTTCAGCCAGGTGCAGCTCCGGGCCAACCTCATGGCCACGGAAGCCGGCTGACCCTTATGAAATCATTCCGTATCTTTTTTCTCAGTCTTCTCGCCACGGGCCTGCTCGGTGCGCAGGAAATCAGCCCGGTCTTCTACGGCCAAAATCACTGGCTGGCCGACAGGGACGAGAACCGAACCGGCTACCTCCACCTCCTCTGGCCGAAGGTGAAGGAGAGCGGAGTGCAACTGATCCGCATTGGGGGCAACGCCTACAACATCCATCCGCCTACGCGCGTCCGTTGGACGGCCATGGTTGACTCGGTCCAGGCCATCGGCGCCGAGCCGTTGCTGCAGGTGCCGGCCAGTTTCACGGCGGCCCAGGCCGCGGATATGGTGGCGCATTTCAACGCCCCGGGCCGCACGCCCATCCGCTACTGGTCCATCGGCAACGAGCCGATGCTGCATGACGCGACGCCCTTGGCGGACGTGCATGCCTACCTGCTGCGCATCGCGACCGCGCTGCGCGCCGCCGATCCCTCCATCAAGATTCTGATCTCCGACGAGGCCTGGCTGCGCCTGCCGGCCTACGAGGCGCTCTGCGGCGGCAGCATGGACCTGACCGGGAAGGATGCCGCGGGCCGCTGGTTGATCGACGGTTTCAGTTTTCACAGCTATCCCAACGGGGAGAAGTTCACCCGTCATGATGTCGTTGTAACCGGCGGCCAGAAGATCCGGAACGAAGCCCGGCAACTCGTCACCTTGCTGGAGCAGGCGAATCGCAAGCACGGTCGTCAAGGCGAGGCCCGGTTGAGCTGGGCCCTGACCGAGGTCAACGTCACCTACGCCAATCCCGACCGCGCTATTGAGGGGTTCGGCAATCCGTCCTTTCTCGGCGGTCAGTTTGTGGCCGAGGTGTTTGGCATCGGGCTGGAATACGGTGCGCTGACCGTGGCGCCCTGGTGCCTCAACGAGACGGACGCTGTGAAGACGGATTTCGGCTTCCTCGGCCTGCCGCCCGATTTTCCCCCGCGCTCCAGCTACTACCACACCCAGATGATGTCCTGCTACCTCAAGGGACGGTTCATGAAAACGGTGTCGCCCGATCCACTGGTGAAGCTCATCGGCACGCGGACGGAGGACCGGATCGCCGTGCTGGTCATGAATCAGGACCAATCCGCGGCGCGCACGATCAGCTTGAGCCTGCGTCTGGGTGACGCGCCCTGGCAGGCTGATGCGGGTTTACCGGGAGTCGTGAGCCTGAAGATTCCCGCCGAATGCACGCGACTCTACGTGCTCGATGGCGCGGGCCGATTACTGCGGATCATCACCTATGGGGTCAGCGAGAACCTGCGCCAACTGCCCCCGCACCATGCGTCGTTCCCGTGACTGCAAACTGAGACGTCTGTCCGCTTGAGCTGAGCATTCCGTAACAGCTTCAGTTGAATCGCGCCCCATTCCAACTGGCAACCACCCGGCACCGCCATCTGTCCCCCAAAAAATGAGCCTACCTCTTACGCGCCGTCGTTTCCTCGCCACCTCCGCTGCCTTGCCCGTGGGGCTGGTGGCCGCTCTAAACCTCGGGGCCGCCGCACCCGCGAAGCGTGCGGGTGTGCCCCGGCTGAAGCTCAGCCTAAACGCCTTCTCCTTTCTAGAGCTGCTGAATGCCAACGCCAAGGACCCCAGCCAGGGCGTGGACCTGTTCAAGGTCTGTGATTTCTGCGCGGAGCACGGCTTCGACGGCGTGGATTTGACCGGCTACTTCTTCCCCGGTTATCCGGGGGTGCCGACCGACGACTACATCTACCGGCTGAAGCGCCACGCCTTCAACCTGGGCCTCGGCATCAGCGGCACGGGCGTGCGCAACGATTTCACCACCGCGGATGCAGCGGTGCGGGCCGAGGGGGTGCAGCGGGTCAAAAACTGGATCGAAGTGGCGGCCAAGCTCGGCGCCCCCTGCGTGCGAGCCTTTGCCGACTCACAGCCGCCGTTCCGGAACTGGCAGCAGGCCTCCGGCAATGCCGCACGCGAAGTGGTGGAAGGCTGGGTGGCGACGGCTATGCAGGAATGCGCCGAGCACGGAAAAAAATTCGGCGTGATCGTCGCCGTGCAAAACCACGGCGATTTTATCAGCACCGGGCCGGAGCACCTCAGCCTGCACCAGCGCGTCAACCACGCGTGGTGCGCCCCGTTGGTGGACACGGGTAAATACCTGACGGCTGATCCCTATGCCGATATCGCGCTGGTGGCCCCGCTCGCCGTGAACTGGCAGGTGAAGGAGACGCTGCAGAGTACAATGATATCGCCGCGGATCGACATGCCGAGGCTGCTGACCGTCATCCGCCAGTCGGGTTATCGCGGTTACCTGCCGATCGAGACGCTCCGTATGGGCCGCACGGATTACGATTCCTTCAAGGAGATACCCCGTATGCTGGCCGAATTGCGTGCCGCGATCGACGCCACCGCCTGAGCGGGGGCGCAGCGAACGTGGATTGATCCTGGCTAGGGTCGATGCACCCGATGGAACCTGATGCCCAAGCTCACTTCGCGGCCGCCGTTTCCCGGTATTCGCCGAGGGTGCGGTAGCGTTCGTAGCGCTGGTCGAGGAGCTTGTCGGTGTCGAGGTCCACCAGCTCCTTGAGATGCTTGTGCAGGAGGGTCTTCAGGGCGGTCGCAGCCTGGACGGGGTCGTAATGGGCTCCGCCGAGTGGCTCGGGGATGACGTCGTCGATGACGCCGAGTTCGAGCAGCGAGGCCGCATTGAGCTTGAGGGCTTCGGCGGCCTTGGGGGCATTGGCGCGGTCCTTCCAGAGAATGGCGGCGCAACCCTCGGGCGAGATGACGGAGTAGTAGGCGTTCTCGAAGACGAGCACGCGATCGGTGACCGCAATGCCGAGCGCGCCGCCGGAGCCGCCTTCGCCGACGACGATCGCGATTGAGGGGACCTTGAGCATGGCCATCTCGCGCAGGTTGACCGCGATGGCCTCGGAAACGTGGCGGGCTTCGGATTCGACGCCCGGATAAGCCCCCATGGTGTCAACGAAGGTGATGACCGGCAGGTGGAACTTCTCCGCCAGCTTCATCAGGCGGAGGGCCTTGCGGTAGCCCTCGGGCTGGGGCATGCCGTAGTTGCGGAGGATGTTTTCCTTGGCGTCACGTCCCTTTTGCTGGGCGATGACCATGACAGCGCGGCCTTCGAAAAACGCCGTGCCACCAAACAGCGCGCGGTCGTCGTTGAACTGGCGGTCGCCATGCAGTTCCTGGAAGTCGGTGAAGAGCGTCGTGATGTAATCGAGGGCGTAGGGACGCTTGGGGTGCCGGGCGACCTGCACGCGCTGCCACGGGGTCAGGTTCGTGTAGATCTCCTTCCGGGTCTTCTCGATCTTGTCCTCGATCGCGCCGAGTTCGGCGGACATGTCGATGTTGTTCTCCAGCGACTGCTGGTGGAGGGTTTCGAGCTGCTTTTCGAGTTCGCGGAGGGGCTTCTCAAACTCGAGCAAGTAGGCGGGTCTTTCCATGGGACGGCGAGGGTAGGGGGTGCCGGCGTCGGCTGTCAACGGGCGCGTCTCCGGACCAAAATCAATCCGGGACGTGCTGCGCGCTTGTCTTCAAAATGACATCGGGTTTGTAATATCGCTTTCGCGTTCAACCCCTTAAACTGCGCGCAAATTATGACGATCCTGGCTTTCATCGAACAGGTAAGCGGCTGGTGGAACGAACTCTCGCTGGCCAAGCAGCTTTTCTACGGCATCGGTCTGCTGGCCGGCTTCATGTCCGTCATTCTCGCGGTGATGGCCATGATCGGCATGGAACACCACGACGCCGTGGACGCTGTCGGCTCGGCCGATCTCGGGCACGGTGGCGGCGGCATCTTTTCCATCAAGCCGCTCACGGGTTTCTTCCTCGGCTTCGGCTGGGCGGGTGGCATCGCGATGGATGCCGGCTTGTCGCTGATCGTCGCACTGGTGATCGCGATGCTGGCGGGTTCCGCCATCATGGGAGTGGTCGTGGCCATGATCCGCGCGATTTACGGGATGCGCAGCGATGGCACCGTGCAGGTGCAAAAGGCCGTGGGCGCCGTGGGGACGGTTTACATCACGGTGCCGCCGCGCAAGGCCGCCGGCGGCCAGGTCACCGTGAATTTCAGCGGCCGCCAGGAAACCTTTGCCGCTCTCTCCGGTGCCGAGCAACCGATCGTGAGCGGTGAAAAGGTCCGCGTCGTGAGCCTCATCGACAACCGCACCGTGCTCGTCGAGGCCATCTGACCGCCGGACGCACGCACTCCTCCCAGCTTCGGGCCAACAACCTCATCAACCCACCACCATGCTCCAGATATTAGCCGCCGGCTTCCTCGTCCTCTTCCTGCTGATCGTCGTGATCACGCTGATCTCGCGCTACCGCATGTGCCCGCCCGACCGCATCTTGGTCGTGTATGGCAAGCTGGCCGAGGGCCAGTCCTCGAAGTGTTACCATGGCGGCAGCACGTTCGTGATGCCCTTCTTCCAGAGCTACGGCTACCTCGACCTCACGCCGATCAACATCGAGATCGAGCTGAAGGGCGCGCTTTCCAGCCAGAACATCCGCATTGATGCGCCCGCGTCGTTCACCATCGGCATCTCGACCGACGCCGAGGTCATGCAGAACGCCGCCACGCGCCTGCTCGGCCGCACGCTCGACGAGATCCAGCAGCTCGCCTCCGAAATCATCATGGGCCAGATGCGCGTGGTGTTCGCCTCGATGTCCATCGAGGAAATCAACACCGACCGCGAGAAGCTCATCGCGCTCATCACCAAGGGCGTCGAAGTCGAGCTGCACAAGGTCGGCCTGCGGATGATCAACGGCAACATCCGCGACATCAAGGACCACTCCGGCTACATTGATGCGCTCGGCAAGGAGGCCGCCGCCAAGGCGATCAACGACGCCCAGATTCGCGTGGCCCAGGAAAACCAGCGCGGCGCCGTCGGCAAGGCCGAAGCCGAGCGCGAGCAGGCCATCCGCGTGGCCAACGCCGAGGCCGAGGCGCGCAAGGGTCAGAACACCGCGCAGGTCGTCATCGCCAAGTCCAACGCCGACCTCGCCATGGAGCAGGCCGAGGCCAAGCGCCGCACCGAGGCCGCCCAGAAGGTCGCCGAGGCGCGCGCGCTCCAGGAATCCTACAAGGCCCAGCAGGAGGCCGAACTGGCCCGCGCCGCGCGCGAAAAGGCGCAGCAGCAGGCCGACCAGATCGTGAAGGCCGAGATCGACAAGGAGCGCATCCGCATCGATGCCGAGGCCAAGGCCGCGCAGACCAAGATTATCCAGGAAGGTCAGGCCGCCGCCTACATCATCCAAAAGGATGCCGAGGCCGAGGGTATCCGCCGCGTCGCCGAGGGCGAGGCGACCGGTATCCGCGTGAAGCTGGGCGCCGAGGCCAGCGGTATCCAAGCCAAGCTCACCGCCGAGGCCGAGGGCACGCGCGCGCTGCTCGATGCGAAGGCGCAGGGCTTCGAGAAACTCCTCAAGGTCGCCGACGACACCTCCGGCGCGACGCAGCTGCTCATTGCCGAAAACATCGTGCGCATCGCCGAGGTTCAGGCCGGGGCGATCAAGGGCATGCAGTTCGAGAAGGTCGTCGTCATGGGCGGCAACGGGGCGGGCGGCGCCGGTCCGGGCCAGTTCGTGCAGGACCTCTACAAAGGCGTGCTCCCGCTCAACGAGATCGCCAAAAGCGTGGGCCTGAACCTACCCGCGTTCCTGGGACAGGCGCAGGCGGAAGGCGCAGCCAAGCCCGAAGCACCGAAGGGCGACGCGTCCAAGAAGGGCTGAGGCCCGGCGCGCCGTCTGTTTCAGTCGCAAGCCCCGGCGGAAACGCCGGGGCTTTTTATTCCCTATGGCTCTAACCGGGCTTGCCCGTGGATATTCACTGGTGGGCCCGCCGCTGCGGAGGAATGCGGCCGGTGCGAAGACCGGCCCTCCAGCCGAACCCGAACTCCGTGCAGCCCGCGGCGGAGCGCGGGTTCCACCTCACAGACCCTTCATCGAGTCGGGATTCTTGATCTGGTCTTTCCAGCTCTGGATTTTGGCTTGGGCGCCGAAGTGCTCGGCCTTGGGCTTGTCGCCTTTTTCCATCCATATGCGGGAGAGGGTGGTGTTGATGAAGAGGTCGCCCGGCTGCAACTTGTGCGCGGCCTCCGCGGCGACGAGGGCGTCGTCGAAGCGGCGCAGGTTAAAATTCACCTCGGCGAGGGCGTGCCAGGCGGGGAAGGAACCGGGCGCGGCGGTGGTCGCGCGGGCGAGCTTGGCGAGCGCGGCGTCGTTGTCGCCCATCGTGTAGTCGAAGGTGGCATCTTCGATCAGGTGCTGGATTTCGTCATCGGTCACGCGCGGACGGTAGCACAGGGCGGGCGAAAGGGAAGTGCCGGAAAGTTGATATTCCTCGCGCCAAGGCCGAGAAGGTCGCGAAGAAGGGCGGCGGTGCTGGCACCTTCGCGAATTTGGCGTCCTTGGCGCGAGGTGTTTGGGATCAAAACAAAAAGGACGACCGCGAGGCCGTCCTTCGACAGGAGTAATCAGCTGGATCACCGCTTCCCGCGGTGCGGGTCGCGCGATGACAGGGCTCAGGCCTTGGGGGCGCCGCCGACGATGCCGAGGCTCAGCTTGATCTCGGGGTTCACCTTGTCCTCCATCTGGCCGGGATTGATACCGTAGTCATTGCGGTTGATGGTGAAATCGCCGCGCACCACGAGGAGGTCGCCGCCGAGTTCGGGCTTGTTGAGGCGCTTGCCGTAGGCGCCGGCGAGGTAGGTGAGCTTCACGGGCACCGCGATCTCCTTGGTCACGCCCTTGATGGAGAGCTTGCCGATGGCGGTGGCGGTGGTGTCGTTGCCGGCGGTCTTCACGTTGTCGAGCTTGGTGAGTTCGAAGCTGATCTCGGGATTCACCGGGGCGTTCAGCCAGCGGTCGCCGCGCAGGTGGTCGGTCATCATCGCGTTGGAAACCGTGAGCGTGTTGGTCGCGACGACGATTTTGCCGCTGGTGGCCGCCGGGTTGGCCGCATCGAAGCTCACGGAGCCGGAGACGCCGCTGGCGGTGCCGGAGATGGGCTCGAGCAGGGAGTCGAGGTGGAACTGGATCGCGTTGACGCCCTTCGGGTCCTTGAAGTCGAAGGTCTGGGGCGCGGCGGAGAGCGCTCCGGCGGCGGCGATGCTGAACAGGGTGGTGATGATGTGTTTTTTCATGAGTTGGATGAGGAGGGTTGGCGTTGCACTAAAAAGGAGACGGCTAACAGGCCTGCGGCGAGGCCGGCACTGAGGCCCATGAACTCGAAGCCGGGGACGAAGCGTTTCTCATAGGTCACGAACTCAAGCCCCGTGATTTCGTCGGTCTGCTTGACCGGCACCTGGTCCTTGTTCCAGCCCACGTTGGCTCCCTTGGCGGCCCAGTAACCGATCGCCCCGATCAGGATCAGGGCAGCGGCCAAACGCAGGCCCAAGCGGAGGGGCGCAGGTTTTTTCGGCGAAGGAGAATGACTCATGGCCGACACCAAAACCAGAATCCTTCAATGTGCAAACAGTTTTATAAAACGCTGACAAACAGACTACAAGATAAGCATAGCGTCGCCGTAACTGAAGAAACGATACTCGCGCGAGATGGCTTCGGCGTAGATCTCTTTGAGCCAGGCAATGCCATCGGTCGAGCCGGGGGTGAGGAAAGCGGAGACCAAACACAGCAGCGTGGAGCGCGGCTGGTGGAAATTCGTGATGAGTGCGTCCACGCCTCGGAAAGTGCGCGGTGGGTAGATGTAGATACCGGCCTCGGCGATGTGGGGGAGGCCCTTCGACAGGCTCAGGGTTGTCGGCGCCGAGTGCTCCGACAAAAAATCCTCGATTGAACGCACCGAGGTGGTGCCGACGGCAATACGCCGACCTTTGGTCTCGAACAGAGCGCGCTGCGTGGCGGCAGGGACCTCATAAACCTCGCGGTGAATCGCGTGGTCCTCAATACGCTCGGCCGTGATCGGACGGAAGGTGCCGAGGCCGACGTGCAGCGTGAGGTCGGCAAAAGTCACGCCTTGCGCAGCGACCTCGGCGAGCAGGTCCGGCGTGAAGTGGAGGCCGGCGGTCGGTGCGGCGGCGGCGACTTGGTGGCCGCGGTCAGCATAGACGGTCTGATAGCGCTCTTGGTCCAGTCGGTGTGCTTCGGCGCTGTCGTGTCCCGTGATGTAGGGCGGGAGCGGCATCTCGCCAATACGATTGGCCACGGCGATGATGTCGCCGTCGGCGGTCGTGAAGCTGACGCGGGCGAGGCCGTCGTCGGTCTTCTCGATCACCGTGCCGGTAAAGCAACCCTCGCGAGCGAAGGTCGCGCCGACGGGCAGTTTCTTGCCGGGGCGAAGGAGGCACCACCAGTCCACGGAGGAGGAAACCTGAGAGCTCGCCGTTGCGGGCTGCTGCCCGCCCGGTGTCTGTCCCCGGTTCTCGCTTCGCGCAACCGAGGCAGAGAGACCTGAAACCTGAGGATTCCGATCCGAGGGATGCGAGCTGACCGCTGACGGCAGACCGCTGATCGCTGGTCTTAAGAGCAAACACTCGACGGCGCCGCCGGTCGGGCGCGAGGCGTGGAGGCGGGCGGGGATGACGGCGGCGTTGTTGCGAAAGAGCGTATCGCCGGCGCGGAGATATTCCGGGAGGTTGCGAAAATGCCGGTGCGCGAGCGTGCGGGTCTGGCGGTCCACCACCAGCAGGCGCGATTCATCGCGACGCTGGGCCGGCTGCTGGGCGATCAGGCGTTCGGGCAGATGATAATCAAAGAGGTTGGCGTTCACGCGGGGCACTGAGCAAGCAGGACAAGCCGGTCGGGACGCCAGCGGATTCTTGCCGGAATCGGTTCCGTGCGATCAGCCCCGGCGACGGCGCAGCAGGCGGATTCCCATGAGTCCCAGGCCGCCGGCCAGAAGCGCATACGTGCTCGGTTCGGGCACCGCGTTGAGGGTCGTCAGGCTTACGCTGTTGGCGAGATAGGTGACCGAGAAGAGGTAATCGGTGCCGGAGAAGTTGCTGGTGAAGGTGTCGCCCGTGTTGGGGAGTCCCGCGAAGGTGCCGCTGATGCCGCTGCCGCCAACGGAAATGGAAACGATGTTGTAGCTGCTGCCGATGGTGGGGGCGGCGAGCAGTTGCAGGCTCAGGTTGAGCAGGCCGCTGCCGAGGTTGACCGTGCTGGTCGGATTCTGGAACACCAGAGCATCGGCTGTCGCCCCGCTCAGTTCGATTTCCAGCGTTGAGGCGCTGGTCACCGCGAAGTCGCTGTTCGTGAAGGTGAGCGTGCCGATGGAGTTGCCCGGGGCCACGATACCGCCGTCCAACGTGAGGTCACCATTCACCGTGCCTGCGCCCTTGAAGGTGCCACCGGTTTTGTTCTGCAGGCCGCTGCCCGAATTCAGTGTGCCCGTCTGCACCTGCAAGAGGCCGAAGTTCAGGGAGCTGCCGGCGCTGAGGGTCATGACAGCATTGTTCACCAGCACGACGCCGGAGGCCGAGTTGGTGAAGGTCTGGCCGGCGGCGCCTAGCGTCAGCACATTGCCCGAGGTGTTAAGGGCGGTGATGGAGCCCTCGTTGGTGAAGGTGGCTGCATTGAGCGAGCCTCCTGAACTGGTGGAGTTGTGGGTGAGGCTGCCTTGGTTGAGCAGGGTGGAGCCGGTGGTGCCGGAAATGAACAGATCACCCGTAGCCGTGGTGCCGGCGTTGAGGGTGGTGGTCGAACTGGCGGCGAGGTTGAAGCCGCCGTTGAGGGCGAAGGTGAGGGCGGCGTTGTTGAAGAGGGTGGTGCCGCCGAGCGTGGCGGTGCCATTCGAGGAAATTGCGAATGTCCCGTCGAAGGTGGCGTTGTTGACGTTGCAGCCGGAGGTGGTGAGGCCGAGGGCGTTGATGGTGCCGCCGCTGATTGTGCCGCCCATGAGCTCCAGCTGGCC
>CBINOW010000101.1:0-17869 GCA_966252395.1 uncultured Oleiharenicola sp.
GGTTCAGCCCGAGACCGGACCGGGCATGGCCAGGTGGGCGGTTGCGCCGGGGTCGGGTTGGTTCAGGGCCCGCTGCAGGTGCGGGACAAGGCGCTTGGTGAACTCGACCGAGTCGGGGGCAGAGAGGTGCGACCACTCGGGCAGGATGAAGTCGCTGAGCTCGGCGTGGTCGGCGAAGTTGATCGCGGGCACGCCGTTCTCTTTCACGAGCCGGCCCCAGCCATAGGCCACCGGCACGATGGCTTCCTCTTTGTCCACGAGCGGTCCCTGCACGGGCATGCGGACGAACACCACTTTGACGCCGCGCGCGCGGAGCGTGGCGATGTGCTTGGCCGTGTCGGCGAAGCGCTGTTCGACGGCGCGGCCCATCATCTGGCCGAACTGTTCCGGTGGGATGAACGATGGCGGCGGTGGCAGCGTGAAGAGCGGCAGCCAGCCCTCGGCGACCTCCTGTTGCAGGGGCGAGCCGATCACGGCGGCCTCGTCGAACATGCGGGCGCGGCGGTCGCGGTCCACCGTGTAGAAATATGGCGGCAGCTTCGGGGCGATCTGGGCGCCGGCGCGGTCGGGGATGGGAATGCGCTTGAGCAGCTGCTTGAGCGTGAGGTCCTCCTGCTTGAGGAAGGCCAGGCGTTCCTCCAGCAGCATCCCGAGCCGGTGGCTCCATTTCTGGGAATAGTTCCATTCGTCGCGGCGATGGAGCGCCTTCTGTGCGACCTCCATTGGCGGCGAGCCCGGAGGGGCGAGGAACATCGCGGGCACGATGTCCACGATCAGCGTGCCGCGGAAGGTCTTGTCCCGCGCCAAGTCCTCAAGCACGGGGAACGGCGAGCTGCCGGCGAGGGCCAGCTGCACAGGGCGCCGGCCGAAGGCCTGTTCGATCACGTCGAGGTCGGCGTTGAAGAGCATCCGCGAGGTGCCGATGAGCACCAGCGAGTCGGGCCGCACCTTCGCGCGCTGCTCCGACCAGAGGTCGGGCGTGTCATTGAGCGAGGGTTGGTAACCGTGGGCGCGGGCGCCGAGTTCCCAGGTGGCGGTGGCCGCGAGGGTGAGAAGCGCGGTGGCGGCGAGCACGCCCTTCCAGGGCACGCTCGGGACCACGCGGGCAAACTCCAGATCATTTCCCGCAGCTTGCTGCGGGATTTCAGTGGCGGTGTTTGGACGCCGATCGTTGGCGTTCAAATCGAAATCAGAATTGGAAGTAGATGAATGCATTGCCGTTACCTTGGGTGAGAATGATGGTGAAGAGCATGACGGACCAGACGCCGGTCAGCGCCCAGCGGGGTGTGCGGGCGACGACGGCCTCCATGGTGGTGTTGCGGAGCATCCAGTGCGCGCCGAGCAGGCCAGCGGTCACGAGGGCGACTTGGAGAATGTCACGCGTGGGCAGGATCGCGTCGCCCGCGATCGGGAGCTGGCCGATCATGGCGAGCACGAGGCGCGCGGCGGAGCCGAAGTCCGGGGCTCGGAAAAACACCCAGGCGAAGCACACGACCACGTAGGTCGCGAGGCCGAGGAGGAACTGCACGCCGACGTGCTGCGTCCAGGCGGCGTCCTTGAACAGGTGGCGCAGCCCGCGCTCGAGCACGAGCATGAAGCCGTGGATCACGCCCCAGACCACGAAGGTCCAGGCCGCGCCGTGCCAGAGGCCGCCGATGAACATCACGATCATCAGGTTGAGGGCGGCCTTCACCACGCCGGCACGGTTGCCGCCGAGCGGGATGTAGAGGTAGTCGCGCAGAAACGTGGAGAGCGAGATGTGCCAGCGGCGCCAGAAGTCGGAAAAGCCGACCGCAGCGTAGGGAAAGCGGAAGTTGTCGCGCAGGTGGAAGCCGAGCGTCAGCGCGGCACCGATCGCGCAGGTCGAGTAGCCGGCGAAGTCGAAGAAGATCTGTCCGGCGAAGGCCAGCACTCCCGTCCAGGCGTCAAGGCTGGCCAGCGGGCCCCGGTAGCCGAAGACGGACTCGGCGGCGTTGGCCAGCATCGTGTCGGCCAGCACGGTTTTCTCGAAGAGGCCGAGCGTCATGAGCAGCAGGCCCCAGATGAAGCGGCTCGCGTCGGGCTTGGGCGGCAGCGCGGCCTGCGGCAGGAAGTCGGCGGCGCGGACGATCGGCCCGGCGACCAGCTGCGGGAAGAACGACACGGCGAGCGTGAAGTCGCGCAGCGAACGCGTGGGCTGCGTGGTGCCGCGATAGACGTCGAGCGTGTAGGACAGCGAGTGGAAGGTGTAGAACGAGATGCCGATCGGCAGGAATAGGTTCAGGTGCGGCGGCACGTAGGTGATACCGGCCAGCGCGAGCAGGGACTGCGTGTTCTCGAGCAGGAAGTTCCCGTATTTGAAGAAGCCGAGCATGCTGAGGTTCGACGCGAGGCTGGCGACGAGCCAGGCCTTGCGGCGGCCGGACGTGCCGGCGGCGGCGATGCGGGCGCCCAGCCAGAAGTCGAGCGCGGTGGTGGCGAACAGCAGGAGGGCGAACGGCGGATTCCAGGTCCCGTAGAACAGATAACTGGCGGCGAGCAGGAGGTTCTTGCGAGCCTCCCACGAGCGGAGCGTCCAATACAGCGTCAGGACGACGACGTAAAAGACGACGAAGGTGAGCGAGTTGAAGAGCATGGCGTGGAAGAGGAGTCCGGCCATGGGTGACCGGACGGTGCAGAATACCTGAACCCGCACCTGTCGGCTCTGGGCCGGCCGACCCAGCTGGATTGGCCGATCGGCCCAGTCGTCGCGCCGGCGGCGTCCCGGAAAGATGTAATACAATACGTTACACATTTCCGGGTGAGTGTCCGGTTGCCGGGATGCCGCTCGTTGTATCTTCTGTAACCAACCTTCCTCCCCTCCACGCCATGTCCACCTCCGCTTCTTCCTTTCCCGCCGACCGTGAACTCGTCCTTGAGCGCATCCTCAACGCCCCGCGCGAGAAGCTCTGGCGCTGCTGGACCGAGCCGGCGCTCATCACCCTGTGGTTCACGCCGCCGCCGTTCAAGACGACCAAGGCCGTGATGGATGTCCGCGCGGGCGGCGCGAGCTGCATCACAATGCAGTCGCCCGACGGCCAGGAGTTTCCCAATCCCGGGCTCTATCTCGAGGTCGTGCCCCACGAGAAACTGGTCTTCACCGACGCCTTCACCGCGGCTTGGGAGCCGTCGGAGAAGCCGTTCATGACCGGCATCCTGACCTTCGAGGATGCGGGCCACGGGAAGACGAAATACACCGCGCGCGTCCGTCATTGGACGACCGCCGACCGCGAGGCCCACGAGAAGATGGGCTTTCACCAAGGCTGGGGCATCGCCACCAACCAGCTCGAAGCACTCGCGCAGAAAATCTGACGACGGTTTGTCGCGGCTCAGGCCTTGAGCAATCCGAGCTTCGTCAGCTGCGCCTCAAGTTCCGCGACGGAGCCCCAAGACAGGATGGGGGAATTGCGGCGTTCGTCGGGCGGATCGCGCTCGAGAGTGTCGGACCAACCGCCGCAGCCGGTGAGGGGGAGCAGCGGACGCTTGTGCAGCCACGCGAGGCAAACTTCCGATTTCGTGCCGGCGCGGCCGCCGATGACGAGGCAGGCGTCGCCGGCGAGCGCCATGAGGAGGTTGCGTGCGTCGCCCATGCCGCAGGGGACGAGCACGCTGCAGGGCCAGTCCTTCACGCCGATGTCGTCGTGGGGCACGATGCTCACGACCGTGCCGCCGGCCGCGAGGGCGCGTTCGGCGGCCACGCGGGTGGCGGGGGCGCCGCAGCCGCTGACGACGGTCACGCCGCGGCGGGCGAGCATTTCGCCGGCGGCGCCGGCCAGTTCATAGGCGCGTGAGCCGGGCTCGGCGCTGCCGAGGATGCAGACCTGGGGGGCGCGGGTTTTCATGCGGGCCGACACTGCACAGCGGACTCCGGTCTCCAAGACAAATGCCGGCCGGCACCCTTCCGGACGACTTTATCCGTTGCTGCGGCCGGCGAAAGAGCGAGTCGCGGCCCGGTTTCCAGTCTTCAGCGGGCTGCAGCAGATTTTTCGTTTCCGCCGGTCACGGAGGTCAGCCGATCCAGTTGTCGGTTCACGAAATCGAGTTGGTCATACCACTTCCACTGGCGGTAGAGCGCCGCCAGCTCGCGGTAGCGCCGCACCGGATCGAAGCCGGTGGCCGCATGCAGCTTTCGGAGGCACACGGGGCACAGATGTTGGGGCGCCCGGTCGGTCTCCGCGAGGTGGTTGGCCCCGTTGACCACGCATTCGAAGTAGATGCAGTGGGGCAGGCCGAACATGTGGGCGGTCTCATGCACGAGGACCTTGCAGCCGCGCTGCAGGATCGCGTCGCGGTAGTTGCGGCCCCGTTCGTCGCCCCAAAAGGCGGGATCGTAGCGGGCGAAACTGAAAATGCCCACGCGCTCCGCCAACGAGGCCTCGCCGAAGACATAATTCCACGACGGGTTCGGATACAAATCTTCCATGGTGACCCCGAGCAGGCAGTAGGCGTCATCGGGCAGCCTTGTCTTCAGAAACTTCAGGATGTCTGCCGTCAGCACCTGCCGGCGATCGGTGTGGCGGCCCTTGCGCGGAGTGAACTCGAGGTCATGGGGGTGATAGGCTTTCAGCAGCCGCACTTCCATCTGGTAGAATGCGGACGCGTAGCGCCGGACGAGCTCAAGGTCCGGCGCAGTCTCCTCGGGAAAGTCCCCGAGGGGAAGCAGGTAGAGAATGTGCCGTGTCGCGTCTGGACGGTTGGCCCCGGACTCGCGGTATTCCTCGAGGGTCTGTCCCGGTTCGTCGTGCCAGGTGAGCCAGTCGTTGGGCCCCGGTCGGGGCACGGGCGCGAAATCGGCGTCCGGATCGAACAGCGGGCGCACCGCCTCGGGCAGTTCGTAGCGGTTGCCCAGCGCGCGCATCCGTTCGTTTTCGGATGGACGCTCGAAGGCCGCGGCGCTGACGGCCAGCAGCAGGGCGATCAACAGGCAGAGGGGCCGCATGCGGAGGGTCACCGCACCGGGCGGTTGCTCATTTCGCCGCCGGTGCGCGCTTGGCCGTGATCTGCTCGGTGGCGAAGTCTCCGACGTTGCGCGTGAGCTTCATTTCGTCCCCGGCCAGCGTGCCGGCGTAGGAAATGGTGATCTCATTGCCCTCGATCACGAGGGGTTCGGTGAAGGAAACCTTGTCGCCTTCGACCTTGATGGCGCGTAGCTGGACGGTGCCCTTGCCGAGCGAATGCTCATAGGTGGCCTGCCCGGTCACGTGGTCGCCGTCGTTCTTGAATTCGTAGGTGTATTTTTGGGCGCCAATCTGGCTGTCAAATTCGGAGGTCCATTTGCCGATCAGGTCGGCGGCTTGGGCCGGCAGGGTGGCGGCGATGAGCAGGGCGAGGAGGGCGAGGGGGCGGAGTTTCATGTTGGGGGTGCGCGGAGTGCAGGCGGATTTGCGCCGAGGGGCAAATCCCGAATGCCCGGCCGTCGCTCGCGGATCTTCGGGGCGGAGAACCCTCTGGATGGAACTTCCCGCGGCGGGTGCTGCCTAACGGAGGCTTCGTGGTTTTCTTCCGGCCCCAATTTTCGATCCGTCTGTGCCTGTCGTGGCTGGCCGCCGGCATGGTGGCGGGGTTGGTCGCGGCCGGGGCGGAGGAACCGGCGTCCGAGTTTGGCAAGGACGTGCAGCTCGCGCCGTTCGTCGTGAACGGCAAGCCGCTCACGATCGCCATCCACGCGCGCACGAAGGGCGATCGGCGCTACGGCGAGAAGTTCGCCGACGAGGTGGTCGAGGTGGCATACGAGGCCATGGGCGATTCGACCGGCCGGGGTCTCGTCATCGTGGGCGTGAAAGGTGAGCCGCATCCGGTCACCTTGTTCCGCAAGTTCGCGGCGATGGCCGCGGCGGGGCAGGTTGACCCCGGCCTGGCCGAAGCGGCGGTGGAAGTGGGCGAGGCGCTGAAGAGATTGGAGGCCAAGTTCACGCCGGATGACGGGGAGAGCCAGCGGATGGGCATCACGTTCGACACCTTTCTCCCGGCGATGCCGCTGCCACTGTCGGGTGTAACCGCCCGGCTCTACCAGCTGGCCTGGGCCGAAGGCTTCGATGAGGCGAAGGTGGAGCACATGTTGCGCTCCCAAACCCGCGAAAGCCTCACCCGGAGTGACCTCGCGCAATACGACTGGGTTTTCTACCTGCCTCCGCAAAGCGCCACGGCCCCGGTGCTGAAAGAGCTCATGGACAAGGCCATGAAGGGACAGAAAATGGGCGTCTTTAAGCGCGCCGCCATCAAGAGCGCCGTGTTCGCATTCAAGCCGGTCATCAACAAGGCGGTGGAGGGATTCCGCAAGGGGCTGCTCTTCCAAGCCATCCTGACGGCGGAAAGCGGCTGGAGTGAGGATGACATCCGGGAGCTCACCAAGGTCTATGGGCGCGAATTGATGCCCGACCTGAAGCCCGGCTCCGGTGACGAGAAGCGCCGGGCGCTCGCGGCGATTGAGAAGCAGAAGATCGCCAATATCGAATACGCCAAGGATCCCTTCGTGAAACCCGAGCGGCTCGCCCACTACGATCCGGCGGCCTATGTTACGTTCGAGGGCGACTACACCGACAAGGCGCCGGAGACCACGCACCGGTTCGTGCGCGCGGACGATGGATTTCAGTGGAATTACCGCGACCACAAACCGCGTCCGTTCCATCCCGCCGGCGACAAGCTCCTCGTCAACGACGACGGCACGATGACGATACAGTTTCTCGTGGACGACACCGGCAGGGTCACCGGCGTCGAGGAACGCTGGGTCCGCCGCCGCAAGACCGTTGAGCGCAAAACCTAGGCCGGAGGGAAAGTTGGGTATTGTTCACCCGGGGCGGGCGGGGTAGGGGTGGACATGCCCCACGCCGCCCCACACCGTCGTCTTCTGTTCACGTTGGTTTGTGGCGCGGTCGCCGCCGTCCACGTTGCCGCCGAGACCGAGCAGGAAAAAGTCACCCGAATGTTTGCCGAAAGGCAGCAGCAGTCCCTGGCCGAACCTTTCCGCGGCGTGACCACGCCCGAGGGGAAGCCGTCCGGGCTCTTTCCGGTTAAAAAGACCGGTGTGCCCACCGATCAACTGGTCGGTGCCGCCCAAGCTTTCCTTGCCGCACTCACACCGGAGCAGAAGAAGCGCACGGCATTCGCGGTGGACGACAGCGAATGGCGCAAATGGTGCAACGTGGACAACGGCATCTACGTCCGCCAAGGCACGAGCCTGAAGGAGATGGATACCGTCCAGCGCGCCGCCGCGCGCGAACTCATGCGCGCCACGCTCAGCGCCAAGGGCTTGGCCCTCGCCGACGCCATCCGCCACACCGACCAGACGCTGCGGGAGTTGAATAACGGCGATCCGGCCTACGACGAGGAACTCTACTTCTTCACGGTCATGGGCACACCCTCGACGACCGAACCGTGGGGTTGGCAGCTCGACGGCCACCATCTTGTCATCAATACCTTTGTGCTTGGCGACCAAGTGACGATGACTCCGGCCTTCTGGGGCGGCGAGCCGGTTCACACCACCACGGGCAAATACGCCGGCAATGTCATTTTGCAGGAGGAGCAGGATCGCGGCCTCGCCTTCATGCGCGGCCTTGATGCCACCCAGCAGGGCGCGACGCTGCTCTCCTCGCACAAGGCGCTCAGCAACATCCGGGCCGAGGCCTTCAAGGACAATGCCGTCATTCCCTTCGCCGGCCTCTGCGCGGCCAAACTCAACCCCGCGCAGAAGCAGCAGCTCCTCGCACTGGCCGCGCTCTTCGTGAACAACCAGAGCGACGGTCACGCCCAGGTGAAACTCGACGAGGTCGCCGCCCATCTCGACGAGACCTGGTTCGCGTGGATCGGCGCGAGCTCACCCGATGCCGTGTTCTATTACCGCATCCATTCGCCGGTGATCCTGATCGAGTTCGATCACCAGCAGCCCATCGGCACCACCATGATCAACGAGCGCGGCAAGGTCACGCGCGAGCACATCCACGTCATCGTGCGCACGCCCAACGGCAACGACTACGGCAAAGACCTCCTCCGCCAGCATCTGGAAAGCCACCGGCACTGATCCATGAAGAACACAAAAACCACCAAAGGGTCGGCGGAATTGCCGACCAAGGACCGCGCGGCGTTGCTCGCGACGTTGCAGACGCGCTTCGAGAAAAACCCGGGCCGTCATGCAGGTATCGCGTGGGCCAAGGTGCAGGCGCGGCTGGAGGCCAAACCGGCGAAACTGGCGACTCTCGCCGAAATGGAGCGCACCGGTGGCGAGCCGGACGTCACCGGAGTGAACCCGAAGACCGGCGAGTTCATTTTCACCGACTGCTCGCCGCAGAGTCCGGCCGGGCGCCAGAGCCTGTGCTACGACCGTGAGGCGCTCGACGGCCGGAAGAAGTTCCCACCGAAGGGTTGCATCACGGAGCTCGCCGCAGCCATCGGGGCGGAAATCCTGACGGAGGAACAGTATTTCGCACTACAACAACTCGGCGAATTCGACACCAAGACGTCGAGCTGGCTGCTAACCCCGCCCGAGATCCGCCAGCTGGGCGGCGCGATCTACGGCGATCGCCGCTACAACCGCGTCTTCATCGGCCACAACGGTGCCGATTCCTATTATAGCGGTCGGGGTTTCCGGTGCTGGCTGAAGGTGTAGTGGTCGTAAGCGTTTAATCACCGTCATGATTTTTCCCGCCCTGACCTGGCAGTTTTTCGTTAGGCTTGGTATCGGATCGCAGGCCTTGCTGCTCGCGTTGGCTGTCCGGGTGGTTGCCGCGGACGCGAGCGAGCCCGTCGTGCCGACCGACCGGCCGGTTGATTACGAGGCGTTCGGCGCGGTCGGTGACGGCGTGGCTGACGACCTGCCGGCGATCGTCAAGGCCCATGCCTTTGCCAACGCTCACGGGCTGCCGGTGAAGAGCAAACCCGGCGCCACCTACCACCTCGGCCGCCGGGCGCTCACCGCGATCATCGCCACGGACACCGACTGGGGCACCTCGAAGTTCATCATCGATGACACGGACGTCGAAAACCACCGCCTCTCGCTCTTTGTCGTGCAGTCGCTGCTGCAGCCCGAGACGCTGGTGATCCCGCGGCTGGTGCGCGACCAGGCCCGGCTCGACGTGCGGCCGCAGCGCGATTGTTGGGTGCGGGTAGAAAACAGCCAGAGGCGGCGTTACATTCGCGAAGGGCTCAACCAGAACAACGGCTCGGCCCAGCGCGATTGCTTCATCCTCCGCCGCGACGGCACCATCGAGGGTGCCATCGACTGGGACTACGACGTGGTTACGCGGGTGGAGGCGCGTCCGCTCGATGAGCAGCCGCTCGTGCTTCGCGGCGGGATCTTCACCACCCACGCCAACCGCATGAAGCAGGAGAAGGGCTACAATTACTGGCTGCGCAACATCGCCATCACCCGCTCCAACACCACGGTGGTCGGCCTGACCCACCACGTCGTGGACGAGGGCGAGTTCGGCCATCCCTACAGCGGGTTCCTGTCGGCGCAGAGCTGCGCCAACATCACCTTCCGCGACTGCTTTGTGACCGGGCACAAGACCTACTCCACCATCGGCTCCGCGGGCAAACCGGTGAGCATGGGCACCTACGATCTGAACGCCAACGAGGTGGTCAATTTCACGCTGAGCGGCGTGCGCATGGACAACATCTGCGATGCGACGCGCTGGGGCGTGATCGGCACGAATTTTTGCAAGAACATCGTGTTGGAGAACTGCACTCTGTCGCGCATGGACTCGCACCAAGGCGTGTCCGGCATCTACACCATCCGCGGCACCACGCTCGGCCACGCCGGCCTGAACGCCATCGGCCGCGGCACGCTGACGATCGAGGATTCGACCCTGAACGGCCGGACCCTGCTCAGTCTGCGCGCCGACTATGGCAGCACGTGGGAAGGCACGGTGATCATCCGCAACTCCCGTTGGTTGCCCGGCTGCGGCGCACCGATTCAGCCCACGCTGTTTGGCATGGCCAACAGCGGGCAGCACGACTTCGGCTATCCCTGTTTCATGCCGGCGCAGATCGTCATCGACGGGCTGGTCATCGACGACAGTCAACACCCTACGGATTACTCCGGCCCTTTTCTCTTCTTGGATCCCGGCGGCAAGACGCCGGCCGGCACCGCCCGGCCCTTTCCCTACCAGTTGACCGAGCAGGTGACGATCCGTCGCTTGGCGACAACCAGCGGAAAGAAAATCCGCATCTCACCCGACGCCGAATTCGCCGCCCGGGTAAAGGTGATCCAGCAGGATTGAGCGAGCATAGCAGGCTCCCGCTCGAGCTGTGCGCGTTAGGTCCAACGCCCCGAAGCACGCTTCGGTTTGGATGTAGCCGGCCTCGTTCAGGCCGGTCCGGGGTCAGCGACCCCGGCTACAGGAGGCGGGCTGGCGTAAGATCTTTGGCTTTTGCCCGACGATCTCTTCGGTCCGAAATCCGCGATCACCGACGTAGCCCGCTGCGGGAGCAGTGGGGCTCTGGCGTGCCAACGAGAACTCCGGTCCCTGCGCGCCCGCGCAGGGCTACACCGAGCCGCAGCGAAACCCGAATCCAAGCTCAAGCCGCCCGGGTGCGGGGCCCGGGCGGCGGGTGTTGTCCTGACGTTCAGGCCGCGGGCGGCGGCATCTGGTAACCGGGCGTGGATTTCGAGAGCGCGTCTTCATCGGCGCTCATGCCCTCGGGAATGCCCTCAAACAGCGGCGTGGTCATGTAGCGCTCGCCGGTGTCGGGCAGCATCGCGAGGATCACGGAGCCAGCGGGCGCCTTCTCAGCGATCTGCATGGCCACGGCGAAGGTGGCGCCGGCCGAGATGCCGGTGAAGATGCCTTCCTTCTGCGCGAGCTTGCGCGACCACTCGATGCCGGCGGGGCCGGCGATGGCGATCAGTTCGTCGTAGAATTTCTTGTCGAGGCCCTCCTGCAGCACGTAGGGGATGAAGTCCGGCGTCCAGCCCTGCACCGGGTGGGCCGTCCAGGCCGGGTGGCCGGCGGCCGGACCTTGGTCGGCGGCGCGGGCCTGCGCCGTGCCGCTGGCGATGAGCGGGGCGCTGGCGGGTTCGCAGAGGACGATCTTCGTCTGCGGCATCTCTTTGCGCAGCACGCGGCTCACGCCGGTGAAGGTGCCGCCGGTGCCGTAGCCGGTCACGAAGTAGTCGAGGCGCTTGCCCTTGAAGTCGGCGACGATTTCGCGGCCCGTCGTGTTCTCGTGGATGGTCGCGTTGGCGGCGGTCTCAAACTGGCGGGCGAAGAACCAGCCGTTCTTCTCGGCGAGTTCCTTGGCCTTGGCATACATGCCGTAGCCCTTGGCGGCGCGCGGGGTCAGCACGACCTTGGCCCCGAGGAAACGCATGAGCTTGCGGCGCTCGATGGAGAAACTGTCGGCCATCGTCACGACGAGCGGGTAGCCCTTGGCCGCGCAGACCATGGCGAGACCGATGCCGGTGTTGCCGCTGGTGGCCTCGACCACGGTCTGGCCGGGCTTGAGGGCGCCGGAACGCTCGGCCTCCTCGATGATGCTGATGGCGAGGCGGTCCTTCACCGAGCCCGCGGGATTGAAGAACTCCGCCTTCACATAGACGGAGACATGCTTCGGGGCGAGGTGGTTGATGCGGACGCAGGGCGTGTTGCCGATCGTTTCGAGGATGCTGTCGTAAAGGCGGCCTTGGCCGCGGGTCTGGCGTGGGGAGGCGGTGCTCATGGGTCTGAACTCAAGGCGTTCCTGCGCAAATCGGCAAGGCGGCATCTTGCGTCTTAGCCAGAAGTATAGGGACGGTCCGAGGGGGGCCTGCCTTGGTGCGCCAGCGCCGAAGCGTAGCCTTCGTTCCTCAGGGCAGGGGACCCACGCCCTCGGCCGTGCGGACGACGGGCTGGATCGTGCCGTCGTCATTGAATTGAAGGTATTCGGCGCAGACTTTGCGCTGGCGTTTCGTGCTGCACGGGGACGTCTCGTCCAGCAGCCAGCGGTGGTAGAACAGGATCCAGCGGCCTTTGAACTCCACGATGGAGTGATGGTTGTTGCTTTGGTTCTCTTGTTCCATGATCACGCCCCGGTATTTCCAGGGTCCGAGCGGCGACTGGGCCGTGTAGTAAGTCAGCGTCCGGTTGTTCTCCGGCATCGTGAAATAGTAAATGCCCTTCCGTTTGAAGACCCAGGGGCCCTCCATCCTCGGCTTGTAGCCGCCCATGTCCATTTTGTGATAGGCCTTCACGCTGCGCATGTCGTCGGCCATCTCGGCTACGATCCAGTCTCCACCGCGGGGCGGGACGTAGATGAAAGCCTTGCCATCGTCGTCGACGAACAGGCACGGATCGTTGGCATAGGGCGTCCGCCAGAGCGGCCCGCCGATCACATCCTTGAACGGTCCGGTCGGGGAGTCGCCCTCGGCGAGACCGATGCCCATCCATTTCGTGCTCTTCCCGGGGTTCACCCGGTCCTTGTGCCCCGTGCCGACGGGGAAGCAGAAGTAATATTTGCCGTTCTTGTAGGCCGCGTCGGGTGCCCAAGCGTAGTTGTCGGCCCACGTGAGATCCTTCACCGAGAAGAACGCACCGTGATCGGTCCAGTTGACGAGGTCGGCCGAGGACATGACGTGCCAGTCCTTCATCCAGAAATCCTCCTGACATTCCTCGTCGTGCGAGACGTAGAGATACATCCGCCCGTCGGCCCAGACGTGGCCGGAGGGATCGGCGGTCTTGATGTTGCTGCCGAAGTTGAGCGGATTTCCGGCGAAGGCGGATACGGTCGCCATGACCGGGAGCATCAGGCAGGTGGCAAAGCGGAGCGAAGACAGCAGTGGCATGGGAATGGATAAGGATTTGTGCACGCCCGGGGTTTACTCGTCCACCCGGCCGCGGTCGCGCGTCAGCACGGTGTGTTTCTTCACGAAGTCGGGGTCGATCTCGATGCCGGAGCCCGGGCCGGTGGGCACGGTGACGACGCCGTTTTCCGTTTTCAGGGACGAGGTGGCGCAGGTGTAGGGGAGGGATGCCGGATTGGTCAGGCCCTTGAACTCGTGATATTCGCCAGCGTTCGGAATCGCGGACACGAAGTGGACCATGTAGAGGTAGCCGAGGCCGCTGGAGATGTGCGGCACATGGAGCTTGCCCATGGCGTGCGCCATGCGGGCCACCTTCATCGAGCGGATCAGGCCGCCGAAATAATACACATCGGCCTGGACGATATCGAGGCCGTCGTTGGCGATCAGCCAGCGGAAGGCGTGCAGGCTCGCCTCCTGTTCGCCGCCGGCGACGGGAATTTCCACCGCATCGGCGACCGCCTTGGTCTCTTCATACCAGTCGAAGGGCACCGGCTCCTCGAAGAAGGCATAGTTGTATTCCTGCAGCAGACGGCCGAAGCGGATCGACTCCGCAACATCGTAGGAGCCGTTGGAGTCGGCCATGCAGACCATCCCGTTGCCGAACTTTTCCCGCACCATGGGAATGAGTTTTTCGGAACGACCGGCGGGCTGCTCGACGTGGCTCATACGCCCGCCGATCTTGATCTTGAGTGCCTTCGCCTGGGATTCCTCCACCTGGCGGGTGAGGTTGTCCAGCACCTCCTCGGCACTGTTGTCGCGCTCGCCGTTGGCCTGATAGACCTTGACCACCGGATGATGGATCCGGTCGCTGATCAGCAAGCCGAGCGGCAGGCCGGCGATGCGGCCGAGCAGGTCGAGGATGGCGAACTCGATGGTGGCCATCGGCACCCAGAGCGCGAGGCTCTGCAGCTTGTAGTTGCTCTGGTGGACGTAGGCTTCCTCCATCACCGCCTCGAGGTCGCGGGCGTCCTTGCCGACGAAGAAATCCTGCAGGCGGTTCACCTGGATCGGCCAGACTGACAGCATCGGCGAGTTGTTTGCCGCCGAGAGGCCCGCGGCGCCGTCCTTCGATCGCACCCGGCAGAGGAAATTGTTTTTGTAGCGCAGCAGCTCCACCGTCTCGATGATGACCGGTGACTTGAAGAGTTCTCGCCGGAGGACCGGCTGTTTCAGGATGGCATCGAGGGCCGCGTATTTTTCGCGCAGTGCTCCAGGGTCGCGGCCTTCCGCCGCACGGGACTTGCTTGGCAGGGTGAAGGCAGCTCCACCGGCAAGGGCACTGGCGAGGAAATCGCGGCGATTGAGATTCATGGCGCGTCCGACTGGGGAGACGCGATCCAAGCATCCTGCCGCACGGCTGTAAAGCCCACTGCCCGGGCATGTGCTTCCGGCGCGATTTGCATAACAATTTTCGTTTGTTGCGCGGAAGCACGTTGCTGCGGCGGGCCACGCGTCCGATATCCTGAAGGTGCGTTCCGTCCGTTTCCCCATGAAGTCGCTTCTCACCTCCGTCGGTCGCGCCCTGATGCTCAGCACGCTGACCTCGCTTCTCAATTCGCCGCTCGCTGCACAGGTCACGCCCGACAACTGGGCGCCCGGGGCGGGTTGGTCACTCGTCTGGGCCGACGAGTTCAACGGCGGCGCCGTGAATCCCGAGCACTGGACCTACGACCTCGGCGCGGGCGGCTGGGGCAACAACGAGCTCCAGTCCTACGCCGCGGCCAACGCCGCCGTGCAGGACGGCGAACTGCGCATCACCGCGCGGAAGAACACCGACGGCAGCTACAGCTCGGCGCGCCTCAAGACCCAGGGCCGGCTCGCCTGGACCTATGGCAAGTTTGCCGCGCGCCTCCGGCTGCCGCAAGGGCAGGGCATCTGGCCGGCCTTCTGGATGCTCGGCACCAACATCACCACCGTCGGCTGGCCGAAGTGCGGCGAGATCGACATCATGGAGATGATCGGCGGCGGCGAAAACCGCGACGACTCCGCCTACGGCACGATCCACTGGGACGCCAACGGCCACGCCTCCATCGGGAGCAGCCGCATCGAGCTCGTGGACCCGGAAATCTTCCACGACAATTACCATGTCTTCGAGGTTGAGTGGACGCCGACCAGCATCGCCTGGAAGATCGACGGCGTCGAAACCGCGCGCGTCAGTATCGACCGCACCGTCTGGCCGGAGATGGAGGAGTTTCACCAGCCGTTCTTCCTCATTCTCAATCTTGCCGTCGGCGGCAACTGGCCCGGCTCACCCGACGCCAGCACCGTGTTTCCCCAGACCCTCGCGGTGGACTGGGTTCGTGTGTATGCGAGCGAGACCACGGGCAACGCGCCCGCCATCACCACGCAGCCGACCGCGCAATCGATCAACGCCGGCCAGTCCGTCACGTTCAGCGTGGTCGTCAGCGGCAATCCCGCCCCGACCATCCAGTGGCAAAAGGACGGCGCCGACATTGCCGGCGCCACCGGCACGAGCTTCCAGATCAGCCGCGCCGCGGCCGGCGACGCCGGCACCTACCGCGCGGTCGTCACCAACACCCTCGGCACCACCACAAGCAACGGCGCCAGCCTGACCGTCACCGCCGCGCCCGTGACACCGCCGCCCGCCTCGGGTGGTGGTGGTGGTGGCGGCGGCGCGCCGAGCCTGTATTTCACGGTCGCGTTGCTCCTGCTCGCTGCGTGGCGCTGGCAAAATCGTGGGAGCCCGCTTGCGAAATCCAGGCAAGGGTAGGGCCCGACCTCCGGGCGGGCCGGAGGAATTCGCAAATTCAAACGGGCCGCCCGGAGGTCGGCCCCTACCATTTAGATTACCTTGGAACGGAAAAAGGCATAGAAGCTACGGGCGTTTGGTTTCAGGCGAGCTTCACGCTGACCGCGGCGCGTTCGAAGTCCGCCGCGCCGAGCAGGGCCGGCGGGCGCATGTGGCCGAGCCGGGCGACCCAGCGGTCGGGAACGTGTTCGAGCCGGGTGGCGTAGGCGGTGGCGATGTCGTTGTAGTAGGCGCGGGCCAGCGCCACCCGTTGCTCGGTGGCGACAAGTTCCCGGTGCAACTGCGCGAAGCTCGCGTGCGCCATCAGGTCGGGGTGGCGTTCGATCACGACGTTTAGCGTGCGGGTCAGCCCGGCGTAATCGGCTCCGGCTTCGCCCGGCGGCGTGGCCAGCTGCTGGGCGCGCAGGGCGGCCAGCGCGGCCTGGGTTGCGGCTTCGTGAGCGGCGAGTCCGGCGCAGGCGGCGACCAGGCCGGGGATGAGGTCGTGCCGGCGCTTGAGCTGCACATCGATGAGGGACCAGCCCTGTCGGGTGCGTTCGCGGAGACCGACGAGGCTGTTGTAAACCATCCAGACCCAGCCCAGAACAAAGACGGCGAGGTAGCCGGTGCCCACGGCGACGAGCGGCCAAACCGCGGAGGGCGTGCCCAGCTGGTTTTGGTAGGTGAGCAAGCCGCCCAGCACGCAGAGCAGGCCGAGCACCAGACAGAGCCAGGACCACAGGGCGTAGCCTGATTGGACTTTTTCCTCCGAACGCGCCGAAATGAGAAACAGTTCGGCCTCGGGGTCGGCGGCGATCTCGGCGGCGACGACATCGGCGCGTTCCCGCGCCTGCCCGACGACGAAGAGCGGCGTGTGCAGGGGCAGCCCGACCTCGGTGAAGCGCCGGCGATGCTCGGAGTTGGCCACGGCGCCCGTCGGACCCTTGGCATAGTAGAGCGGGTCGCCGCGCGACACGGTTTCGTCGAACAGGTTCAGCGGCTCGATCTTCGCTCCCTCGGGACGAACCAACACGACCCCGGTGTCGTCCTTCACGTAGAAGTCCACGGTCTCGCCGCCGGAGTCGATCTCGGTCCAGCCGCTCTCGCGTTTGGTCGTGGTGTGCGTCCGGCCCTTGCTGTCGGTGGTGGTCACGGTCACGAGCCGCGACCAGTGTTCCTCCACCCGGTAGTAGTAATGCACACACGGGGTGTCGGCGAGGAAGCTGGCGCGGGGCGCCTCGCATTCGGCCGTGCCGACCATTTCCGTCAGCCCGATGAACACGCCTGCGGCTTTCGAGGTCGGCATGTCGGCCAGCAGGCGCTGACGGCGGCGGAGGCGCAGGCTGCCCCAGAGGAACAGCAGGCTCACCAGCGCGCTAAGCGGCAACAGCCAGGGCATGGGCGAGAATGGGAAAGAGGCCAGTGGGGTGCATGAGACTCGGGCAGGCTAGAAAATTGAACGCAGGCCGGGGACGCGGCGGGCGAGATCGGCCAGGACGTAGCTGACCAGCAAGCCGGAGAGAGTGAGCAGCACGACCAGTCCGTAGAGGTGGTAGGGCAGGGCGCGGAAGAGCATGGCCAAAGCCACCAGCACCGGCGCATGCAGCACATAGACGCCGAACGAGCGGTCCGCCAGCCAGCGCAGCCACCGCGACTCGAAATTGAAGCGGCGCGCGAACAGCGCCAGCGCGCCGACGGCGAGCCCCAGTCCGGTGAGCTGTTCCCACAGCGCCATCGCGAAAGCCTGCCAATGCGGTCCGCCAAAGAAGATTTCCGGTGGGGCGTTGCGCGCGCCGACGAGCATCAGCGGGAGCATCACGAGCGGCCCGCCGAGGAGCGCCAGCCAGCCGGCGGTGCGCGCCTGGGGCGAGGCCGCCAGCGGCGCCAGCCAGCCGTGGCGGGCGGCATGCAGACCGGCCAAAAACCACGCGACGTATTGCACGAAGAAGCAAAGCTGCATGTTCAGGATGTTCGTGCCGATCGGCTGCACGAGCCGGACGGCGAAGGAACCGAGCCCCAGCGCGAGGCCGAAGCCGGCCAGAGTTTTTCCCGAAGGCGGCGTTCTCCCGGGCGCCGCGGCCGCGAGGGCTCCCGTCGCGCGTTTCCAGGAGGCAAGGGCGAGGCAGAACAGCAGCAGAGCCACGGCGAACCAAAGCGGCCCGCTCTCGCCCAGGAATTCCCCGGACCTGACGTAACGCGCGTAGAAGGCGGCGGGCGGGCCGAAGGCGTGGTTCCATGGGTTGAGTGCGAGCAGAATGAAGGGGTGGATGGCCAGCATGTAGAGCAGGGCGGGCAGGCTGAGGATCAGCACTTCCAGGAAGAAGCCCTGG
>CBINOW010000102.1:0-17853 GCA_966252395.1 uncultured Oleiharenicola sp.
GGCCGCCGTGAGGACACGCCGCAGCCCGACCGCATCATCTGCGTCGTCGATGCCGCGAATCTCGAGCGCAATCTCTACCTCGTCCACCAGATCCTCGATCTCGGCCGCCCCGTCATCATCGCGCTCAACATGATGGACATGGCCGCCGGCGCCGGCCTCAAGGTGGACCCCGCCGAACTCGAGGGCGAACTTGGCATCCCGGTCATCGCCTGCGAGGCCGTCCACGGCCGGGGTCTCGTCGAACTCAAGCTTGCCATGAGCCGCGTCGAGCTCCCGCTCGCCCGCCACCGCTGGGATGTGCCCGCCCCCGTCGCGCCGGCCGTCGCCGAGCTGCAGGCCTCGCTGGCCGATGCGGACGGACGCCCGCCGCTCGTTGCGCGCGCCGAGGCGCTGCTGCTGCTCACGGATTTTGACCCCGTGCGTGTCGCCGGCTCCAAGCCGCTCAGCAACCGCACCCACGATATCCTCGCCCTGTGGCGTAAGCGCTGGGAAGGGGAGGGCGCCGACTGGCCCGCCGCGCTCATCCGCAGCCGCTACGACGCCATCGCCCAGCTCTGTCGCAACGTCATCACGCGTCCCGGCACATCGGGGCCGTCATTCTCCGACCGGATTGATGCCGTGCTCTGCCACTCGCTCTGGGGCTGGGCCGTGTTTGGCGTGATCATGGCGGCGCTGTTCTACTCCATCTTCTCGCTGGCGGAAGCGCCGATGGATTTCATCGACGGCCATGTGGCTGCTTTCGGCGATTGGGTGAAAGGGGCCATGGCCCCGGGCGACCTGCGTGATCTCATCACGGACGGTGTCATCGCCGGCGTGGGCGGCGTGGTGATCTTCCTGCCACAGATCCTGATCCTCTTCTTTTTCGTCGGCCTGCTCGAGAGCACGGGCTACATGGCTCGCGCGGCGTTCATCATGGACCGGCCCATGAGCAAAGTTGGCTTAAACGGCCGCTCCTTCATCCCGCTGCTCAGCGGTTACGCCTGCGCCATTCCGGCCATCATGGCCACGCGCTCCATCGAAAACGCCAAGGATCGCCTCGTCACCATTCTCGTCACGCCGCTCATGAGCTGCTCGGCGCGTTTGCCGGTGTATCTGCTGATGATCGCCATGGTTCTGCCGGGTGAAGCGGTTCCGCCGGCGCAGAAGGCCGGCCTGATGCTCGTCATGTATGCGCTCGGCACCCTCGGCGCCTTCGGCTTCGCGTGGTTGTTCAAGCGCACGCTCTTCAAGGGCGGCTCGCCGCACATGATCCTCGAACTCCCGGCCTACCAGCCACCGCGGTTCAAGGACATCCTGCGCCACATGGTCGAGCGCGGCTGGCTCTTCCTGAAGAACGCCGGCACCATCATCCTCGCGATCTCCATCGTCCTCTGGGCGCTCACCACCTACCCGAAGCACCCGAATCCCCAGGCCACGCCCACTGAACAGATCGCCCACAGCTTCGCGGGACGGGCCGGTCATGTGCTCGAGCCGGTCATCAAGCCGCTCGGCTTCGACTGGCGCATCGGCATCGGCCTAATCACCTCCTTCGCCGCGCGCGAGGTTTTCGTCAGCTCCATGGGCGTCATCTTCGGCGTCGAGGGCGACGACGAGGACACCACGCCGCTGCGCGACGCCCTGCAGGCCGCAAAATGGCCCGGCGGGGCGCCGCTCTTCACGCCGCTCGTCTGCCTTACGCTGATGGTCTTCTACGTCTTCGCCATGCAGTGCATGGCCACGCTCGCCGTCGTGAAACGCGAGACCAACAGCTGGAAATGGCCGATATTCCAAGTATTCTACCTCACGGGCACCGCTTGGCTCATCTGCCTCGTGGTCTACCAAACCGGCCACGCCCTCGGCTACTGACTTGAACCATTAATATCCACTAATCCCTCACTAATCCCAAACCATTAGTGTCAGATTAGTGTCCCTTGGTGGTGCCAAAAATGTCCTCAACGCTCCAGACTCTGATCGCCCTCGGCCTCGTCGCCCTCGCGCTGGCCTTCCTGCTGCGTTCGTGGTTCGGAAAGAAAAAATCCTCCGGCTGCGACAGCGCCGGCTGCTCCGCTATCAGTCCCGAAGTGAAGAAGCTGCAGGCTCGCTTAAAAAAGTAAGCCTGAATCCAATCACAGCGGCTGCCTTCCCAGTGTGCCCTTGAGCGAGTCGAGGTAGGCAGGGGCGGTGACTTTCGCGAGTTCGGCGCGGGCGGATGCTAGACGCTCGGCGAGGCCGAGCTTCATGGTGACGGCGGCGTTGCCCTTGTCGGCGGTGAACTTCTCCAGCGTCTGCACGTGGCGCGTCCAGAGCGCGACGTCGGCCTGCTGCTTGGTCTTGAGACGGGCGGCATACCAGTCACTGGCCAGCATCGCGTCGCGGTCGAAGAGCGCGCGGATCTCCGGGGCGGTGGTGTCTTTGCCCTCGTAGTGTCCGTGGGCCATGACGTGGAGCAGCGCCTTCAGCGGCGGGCACGCCAGCGCAATCGTGCCGTCGGCGAAGTAGCTCTTGGCGACGCGCTCGTGCGTGGCGCAGATGTTGTCCATGCCGTCGGCGAAGGTCTCCATGTCCTGCTGCTCCGGGCGCAGCATCTCGGTCGTGAAGACGGAGTGCGGGTGCGTGAAGACGCGACCGAAGAACACGCGGGAGAATTTTCCCGTGATGCGATAGCCAAGGCGGCTGGCCTTCACCTGGCGGCCCTCCCACTCGTAGTCCTGGCATTGCTCGAGGTAGCCGTGGTCGTAGAGGAACTTCGGATCGCGCTCGGCGGCGGTCATGCGGCTCCAGACCTCGGGGATCAGCAGGCTGACGTCGTGGTCCACCCGGCACTTCGGGCCAACGTAGCCGGCGGCCGAGATGAACGCGGGCTGCGCGGTGAGAATCTGCGAGACCAGCGCAGCGTTGAGGTCGATGATCGCGGGCAGGCAGTTGAACGGGCCCTTGGTGAGCGCGCCTTCCGAGCCGGCGCCGGTCGTGGAGGGCGACTTGCCGGTCATGGAGCTGATATACTCCATGAACAGCTCCGGCAGCTCCATGTGGTGGATCGGATTATAGACCGCGAGCGAGCGGATGCGCGCCGCGGCTTCGGGCGGATTGTTGCGGCGCCCGGGCACGACGGCGTCCACCGGCGTGTGCACCGGTGCGTCGGCCGCGAGGCGGCGGTGCAGGCGCGTGGCCATGCGCGAGAGATGCACGCCGCGCGCGTCCACGATGTCCGGGCGCAGTTGGAGGTAACGCGGGTTTTTCGAGGGCTTACCATCCACGATGCGAGGATGCGCGGAGGAGACGAACCAAGCCGGACCTGGTTCGCCTGCGGCGGCGGCGCGCACGAGCCGCTTCATCGGCTCGGTGAACTTCGAGAAGCCGATGGCCTCGTCCACCAGCGCCTGCGCGGCCGTGCGGTCGAGCGGCTCGAAGTTGGAGATGAAGTTGCCGGGCTGGGCCAGTTCGTTCTCGGTGAGCTTGTCGTAGCCGCGGTGGATCGCCTCGTCGGGACGCTGGAAGAGGCGCGTCTCGGTGTTCTCGACATATTTCCGCGAGGGCTCGGCCGGGGTCGCGCCGGGCACGACGACGGAGGCGGTGATGTCGTCCTCCATCTGGATCTTGTAGGCGGGGTGATAGTCCTCACGCAGGCCGAACACACGCCAGGCGCCGTCGGCGTCGTAGCCGATGCGCAGGTAGCTCGCGGAAAGTTTGCGGTTGTCGCACTTCAGCTCGTTGCCGGGATTGCCGTTTAGCAGGTCCACCGAGAAGTGCGAGCGCCAGTCGTCGCCCCAGCTCGGGCAGTAGTGGCGTTTCACGACGAAGACGATCTCCTTGATGTATTGGGAAATCGTGCGGAGCCAGGCGTTGTAGTCGTCAGTGTATTCGCGGTCGGCGGGCGTGAGCAGCTTGATCACCGAACCGAGCGAGCGCTCGGGGCTGAGAATCGGGCGGTTGTCGGAGCCGCGCTTGGCGGGATCGCGGAAACGGGTCGAGTAGTCGCGGCTGATGAGCGCGGCCACGCGGTCCATGTCCTGGTCGAAATCGGCCACGAAGACCGGGCCGGGCAGAATGGCGTCGGAAATGGGCTTGGAGATCTCGGACTTGCCGCCGCCCGACACGGTGCAGGGCTTGTGGCAGAGCGTGCCCTCGGCAACGGTGCCGACAAGGTGCCACGCAGAGTGGCCGGGCGGCTGCTCGATGTGGACCTTGTAGCCGGACGGGCGCACGTAGGTGCGGCCGGCCATGAGCGGCAGCTTCTGCGGCTGGCCGTTCCAAATCCACGTGACCGTCTGGGCGACGAGGTCGAACGACACGTCCTCGGGCACGTAGAGGATGTCCGGGAATTCGCGGTCCACCGCGTAGCCTTCGGGCTTCACGTCCATGAGGCCGGCGTAACGCTCGGCCACCTCGGTGAAGGAGTGGCCGCGGGACTTCACGTGCAGGTTGCCGGAAAATTCTTCGCCCAGATCGTAGGTCGGGTAAACCAGCGCGCCGCCGGCGTGCTCCTCCTCGGCGAGGCCGAAGAGGTTGGCCGAGTAGCTGATCTGGGTCTTCACCTCTTTCTTGCAGTAGCCGTAGTAGTTGTCGGCGATGAGGGTGACGACCACCCCCGCGGCGTCGCGCGCGCAAACCTTGAAGGCCGAGCCGTTGTTGTAGCGCTCGTCCTCCTTCTTCCAGCACATGCCGTCGCGCCGCTGCCGTTCGGTGGCCTGGTCGTAATGGGGCAGGCCGAGTTCCTTCTTCAGGCAGCCGGTGAGGTGCGGGGCGAGAATCACGCAACCGCTGTGGCCGGTCCAGCCGTCGGGGTTCAGCGCCGAGTCGTTCTCGGGCAGGGTGGGGTCGCCGGCGTTGCCGAAGATGCTCTCGACGAAATCCAGGTTGGAAACCAACGAGCCCGGCACGAAGAACCGCACCTCGTAACGCTTCTCGGTGCAGAAGCCGGGCACCGCCGGCACCACGAGCGGACGCAGCAGCAAGGAAACGAAACAAGTCGTGCCGAGTCCGTCGGCCGCATTGTAGGGCAGGGTGGCGATGTCTGCCGGCGGCCTGAGCGCGCGCTCCAGCATGCGGACGAACGCGACCGGCGGCACGCCGAGCTTGTCGTCGGGCACGGGCAGGCCGCCCTCGACGATGTGGAAGACGCCCTGCGTGGTGCGACGGTCACTGGCCGGGTTGTGCAGCACGCCGTTGCGCAGGCGGTAGCTCTTGAGCAGCGGCGAGTCGCAGCTGTCACCCTCGCGCGGCAGGGAGAGCTCGCGGGCCATGCCGGGGCGGTCGAGCGTGAAGGTGCGCGCGGGCAGCTTCGGCACCGGGCCGTGCGCCGCGAAGGTGCGGTCCAACCACGCCTGGATGCGCAGATCCACCGGGGCGGGACGCCGTTCGCGCAGCGGAGCCAGTTCGCTCAGCTGGGCGTTGATCTGATCCTTGAGTTCGGTCCGGTTCACGTCGTGGTTCATGCGCGGATAAGGAAAATTCCTTCTGGGGCGCGACGGTTCAAGCGCATACCGTGCCACAATCATTTTTGCGCTGAATTTGCCAACGCCTGCACAAACGCTACGGTCGGCTCATGCAAGCCGCCGTCTTGTCAGAGGTTAAGCAACCCATCGTCCTGCAATCCCTGCCCGATCCCGTGGCCGCCGCCGGCCAGGCCGTCGTGGGCCTCCGGGCCGCGGCGCTCAACCACCGCGACCTGTGGATCAAGCTTGGCCAATATGCCGGCATCCGCCTGCCGCTCGTGCCGGGCTCGGACGGCGCGGGCGTGGTGGAGACCGTGGGACCGGGCGGTGACGCCGCCTGGACCGGCCGCGAGGTCATCATCAACCCGGCGATCGACTGGGGCGACGACCCGCGGGCCCAGGGGCCGAAGTTCCATTTCGTCGGCCTGCCGGAAAACGGCACCTTTGCGCAGAAAATCGCGGTGCCCGTCGCCAATCTCGCACCCAAGCCCGCCCATCTCACGTGGGAACAGGCCGCCGCCCTGCCGCTCGCCGGCATGACGGCATGGCGCGCCCTCTTCACCCGCGCGCAGCTCAAGGCCGGCGAGCGCGTTCTGATTACCGGCATAGGTGGCGGCGCGGCGCTGTTCGCGCTGCAATTCGCGTTGGCCGCCGGCGCCCAGGTGTGGGTCACATCGAGCTCGGCCGACAAGATCGCGCGGGCCCGCGCACTCGGCGCGGCCGGCGGCTTGGATTATCGCGCCGAAGGGTGGGGCGCGGCGCTCCAGGCGGCGGCGGGCGGCCTGTTCGACGTCATCGTGGACAGCGCGGGCGGTGACGGTTTCGCCCAGCTCATCGAGCTGACGAAACCTGGCGGTCGCGTTGTGTTTTTCGGCGCGACCCGCGGCAATCCGTCGGGCATCGACCTCCGCCGCTGTTTCTTCCGCCAAATCAACCTGCTCGGCACGACCATGGGCTCGCCGGCGGATTTCGCGGGCATGACCGCCTTTGTCGCGCAGCACCGGATCGTGCCGGTCGTGGACCGTGTGTTCCCGCTCGCCCAGACCGAGGAGGCGTTCCGCCACATGGAGGCCTCGGCGCAGTTCGGGAAGATCGTCCTGACTACGGCGTGATCGTGAGCACCAGGACGGCGCGGGCCGTCCACGCCAACGTCCGGACCCAGTTGCTCAGCACCAACCGCCGGTGCCGCGCGGCGTCGTATCCTTCCGCCAGCCGCCGGTGCAGCGGCACCTGCACGGCGAAGGTGGAAACCCAAACGACCGCCAGCAGACCCAGCGAAAGCGTGAAACCGGGCGAACCTGATCCCGCCTGCCAAAGGAAAACTGCCGTGCCCGCCTCGAGCAGCATGAGCGGTCCCACGACCATGCCGATGCGTTGGGCGTAACGCCGGTGGTAGTCGGAAAATGCATCACGGCCGATGGCGGAGAACAGCGGGTAGATTGCCAGCTGCACCACCCACAGGGCCCCGGCCATCGCCAGCGTGGCGGCGACATGGAAGGACCAGACGGGTGCAAGGAAGGGAGGCATGAATCGAGTCACATGATACGTGCCGGGCCCGGTCGCGGGCGCATGGAAAATCTCCCGGGAATTGCAATCCAGTCAGGCTTGTTGTGGCCCGTGGGGCTGGTTTCGTCCGACCAACTTCTGCCTCTCCCATGAACATCTCCCTCTCCATGCCTTTGTCCCGTTATCTGGCCGACATGACCCGCCCCGGCCGTGAAGCCACCCCGAGCCAGCACCTGGAACGCGGCGCCGAGTGCGTGCAGGCGGAAGATCTGGCCGCGCTCCCGCGGCTGCGCCCCGCCATCGAGACCAAGCTGGCGGGCATCGGCGAATCCGCGCGCCTCCGGGAACGCCTCGCGCTGCTGCTGCGCTACCTCGCCGAATCGCCCGCGGACCTCGGCAACGCCTGCCAACGCGAGGCGGCCTTCGCCGTGTTCTACTTCCTCAAGGGCTTCGACCTCATCCCGGACTCGCTGCCCGAAGTCGGTCTGCTCGATGACGCCCTGCTGGTGGAGACGGCGCTCCGGCGCAACGCGCATGACCTACGCGAACACTGGGCGGCCCGGGGCCGCACCTGGCCGGAATCCTTCTGAGCCCGGCTGTTCCGCTGCCCGCACCTCCCTCCATGGAATACATTCCTCTGTTTCCCTTCGCCGACTATTGGTGGTTCTACGGCCTGTTCACGCTCTTCGTGCTCGGCATGCTGGCGCTGGACCTCGGCGTTTTCCACCGCGACGCGCACGAGGTGCGCTTCAAGGAGGCGTTAGGCTGGAGCGTCTTCTGGATCAGTCTCGCGCTGCTCTTCGGCTACGGGCTGCACCAGTATGCGCTCTGGAAGTTTCCGCAGGACCCGCGGCTCGCGGGGCTCAACCACGCCGCCCTGGCCGGCCAGGTGGGGCTCGAATACCTCACCGGCTTCGTCGTCGAGAAATCGCTGTCGGTGGACAACATCTTCATCTTCGTGGTGATTTTCTCGTATTTCTCCGTGCCGGCGAAATACCAGCACCGCGTGCTGTTCTACGGCATCCTGGGCGCCCTGATCTTCCGCATCATCTTCATCAGCCTCGGCGCCGCGCTGATGCAGTTCCACTGGGTCATCTGGCTCTTCGGCGGCTTCCTCATCCTCACCGGCCTCAAGATCCTGTTCGCGCCGGAGAAGCCGATTGATCCGGAGAAGAATCCCCTGATCCGGCTGCTGCGCCGCATCGTGCCCGTCACCTCCGGCTTGCACGGCCAGAGCTTCTTCACCCGGCTGGACGGGCGCTGGCACGCCACGCCGCTCTTCGTGTGCCTCGTGTTCATGGAGCTGACCGACATCGTCTTCGCCGTGGACTCCGTGCCGGCGATCTTCGCGCTCACGCGCGAACCGTTGATCGTCTTCACCTCGAACGTCTTTGCGATCCTCGGTCTGCGCGCCCTGTTTTTCCTGCTCGCCGGCGTGATGCACAAGTTCCGCTTCCTGAAATACGGGCTCGGCCTGATCCTGGTCTTCGTGGGCCTGAAGATGGCCTGGCTTAACGAGGTCTTCGGCGGCAAATTCCCGATCACGTGGTCGCTGGGCATCATCGGCGGCCTGCTCGCCGCCTCCATCGCGCTGTCCCTCCTCGTTCCGGCCCGGCCGCGCGTCAGCTCTTCAACCAGTTGATCAGCGCCTCCACCAGCTGCGCCGCCGCCTCGCCCAGAAACACAAAGTAAAGCACGCCAACCGCGAAGACCACGTAGGCCGACAGGATGAAGAGCCCGTCGCGCTCGAGCAGCCCGGCCGCGACGAGCAGGATGACCCAGGCCGGGAAACTGTTGGTAAACGGGATCGGCAGCGGCAGCAGCAGCGCCAGTGCGGCCAGCAGCATCAGCACGGCGTGCAGCTGGGCCAGCAGCGGCGTGTCGGTGAGAAACGTCAGGCGCGGCCGCAGGAATTTCTCGAAGAACCGCAGCACCTTCTCGGCGAAGGCGAAGACCTTCTTGATGAAACCGGGCGGGAGTTCCTTCCGCTGGAGGTTTTTGGAGAGCCACGGACGCTGCCCGAGCGAGAGCCGCAGCGCGATGAGCGCGATGGCCAGGCCAAAAGGTGTGGACAGCCCCGGCAGCGGGATCGGCGTGATAAACGGCAGCGCCAGCAGCAACACCAGCAGCGTGTAGGCACGCCCACCGAGCAGGTAGATGACCTCGCGCAGCGTGAGCACGCGCTCCCCGGCGCGGTCGCGGAGTTCCGCCAGCTCGACGGACAACTTGCGCGGTCGGGCCACCGACCCGGCGTGCAGGCGGAGTTTCATGTGCCGCGACGGTTGCCGTAGAGCTCGATGTGCAGGCGGGGCGCGTAGCGGTAGCCGCGCGCCTTGCAGAGTTCGCCGAGCCAGCCGCTGCGACTGCGCAGCGCCTCGACCGTCACCCCTTCCGGCATGAGCAGCACCTTGCTCGGCGGGATCTCGCAATCGGTCTCGCGCAACATGCCCTCCAGCTCCGCCACATCGGCCTCGGAGCTCACGACAAACTTCAGCTGGTAATCCGGCGCCGTGCCGATCCAGTCGGCCACGACCTCGGGCTGCCAGCGCAGCTCGGCGTGCTTGCGCCGCCACGTGTCGTCGAGCCGGGCGTCGGGCGCGGAATGGGCAAGCTTGGGGCTGAGCGACGCCAAATCGCAGGCGATGCCGCGCGGGCGCACAGTGGCCGCCGTCTCGATCGTGATATGGTAGTTCCGTTCCTGCAGCTGGAACGCCAGCTCGTGGATGTCGGGCGCGATCATCGGCTCGCCGCCGGTCAGCACGACATGCTTCGCCGGATGTTTCGTCACCTCGGCCAGGATCGCCTCCACGTCCATCGTCGTGCCCTCCGGATTCCACGATGCATACGGCGTGTCGCACCAGTTGCAGCGCAGGTTGCATCCGCTCGTCCGCACGAACACCGACGGCACGCCGGCCAACTGGCCTTCGCCCTGGAGGGAATGGAAAATTTCAGAAATCAGCATGGAGAAAACACGAAGCAGCCAAGCAGCGAAGTCAGCCTCTTGGTTGCTTTGCTCCTTTGTGTTCATCCGGCCCCGCCGGCAGCGGCGGCGTGGCCTCATACTCCGTGGGATCCACCAACCCCGCCTGCAAAAAGGCTTCGCGGCGCTCCACGCAGGTGCCGCACTTGCCGCAGTGGATGGCGCCGCCCTTGTAGCACGACCACGTGCGCGCGAAATCCACGCCAAGCCGCGCGCCCTCGGCAGCGATCTGGCCCTTGGTCAGCGCGATGAACGGCCGCAGCAGCTCGATACCGGCGTAGGTGCCGGCCTTCATCGCGTCGCCCATGGCGCGCATGAAATCCTCGCGGCAGTCCGGATAGATCGTGTGGTCGCCCGTGTGCGCGGCGATCACGAGGCCCTGCGCCCCCGCGCTCTCGGCAAAGCCCGCCGCCGCAGCCAGCATGATGCCGTTGCGGAACGGCACGACCGTGCGCCGCATGTTGTCGTCGGCGTAGTGCCCCTCAGGAATTTCGCCGCCGGATTTCAGCAGGTCCGACGCGAAGAGCTGGCCGATGAAATCCAGCCGGATCGTCCGGTGCGGAAACCCCAGCAAGCGCGCGTGCTCGACCGCCCGCGGGATCTCCTGGTAGTTGTGCTTGGAACCATAGTCGAAGCTCAGCACAGCCGACACCTCGTGGTGCGCCCGCGCCCAATAGAGCGCGGCCACCGAGTCCATGCCACCGGAGCACAACACGACGACTTTCATCGCCTGACTTTGGCCACAAAAAGGCGCAAAAACCCACAAAAATTACGCCCGGCCGGTTCCGTGGCTTTCACTTTGGCGGGTTTCGTGTATTTCGTGGTGATTCTCCCGTGGCCGCTCCCCTGATCATCGCCCACCGCGGGGCTTCGACCGAACGCCCCGAAAACACCCTGTCCGCGTTTCGCCGGGCGTTGGCGCTGGAGGTGGACGGCATCGAGCTCGATGTCCACGTGACCCACGACGGTGTGCCGGTGGTTTTCCACGACCCCACGCTCCGTCGCCTGACCGGCACCGCCGGCCGGATCGCCCGCAAAACCTGGGCCGAACTCCGCGCCCTGCGTGTCCGCGGCAGCGAACCGATCCCGCGCTTGGTGGAAGTGTTGCGGCTGACCCGCGGCCTGGCGGTCGTGCAAATCGAACTGAAATCCGGGCCGGTGGCCCCCGTGGTCCGCGCCATCCGCTCCGCCCACGCCGCCGAGTGGGTCATCCTGGCCTCCTTCGACCGGCGCCTCGTCGCGGCCGCCCGCGATCTCGCTCCCGGCATCCCGCGCATGCTCATTGCCGAGGGTCGCGAGGCGCCAGCGGCCCTCGTCCGCCACCTCACCGCCTGCGGAGCAGGCGGCCTGAGCGTGAACCATCGGGCCATCCGCTCCGCGGCTTGGGTCCGCCATTTCCACCAGCGCGGGCTCGCCGTGTGGACCTGGACCGTCAACGACCCCACCACCGCCCGGCGGCTGGCCGGGTGGGGGGTGGATGCCTTGCTGGGCGATGATCCGGCCTTGCTGCGAGACGCGGTTTAGTTTTCGTAAGGACAAATTTCCCATGGTCCGTAGGCGGACAACTTGATGATCATCGTTCACGATCCCCAATGTGCTGAATATGGTTCCTCGATGCGGCCCGAGCAGCCGGCCCGGGTGCTCCAAAGCGTCGCCCACCTGAAGGAGAGTCATCCGGCGTGGACGTGGCGCGTGCCGGCCGCCGCCCCCGAAGCTTACGTCCTCCGCGCGCATACCCCGGCCCTGCTCAAACGCATCGGACACGGGCCCGACCTCGACGACGACACCCCGCACTTTCCCGGCATCCGCGAACACGCCCTGCGTGCCGCCGGCGCCGCCCTCGAAGCCGCGGCCCTCGCGCGCGCAGGCGAGCGAGTCTTCTCGCTCATGCGCCCGCCCGGCCATCACGCCACCCGCGCGCAGGCCATGGGTTTCTGCTACCTGAACTCCATCGCCATCGCCGCACTCGCCCAAGCCGCCAGCGGCGCCCGCGTGGCCGTGTGGGATTTCGACGCTCACCACGGCAACGGCACCGAGGACATCCTGCGCGACCGCGCGAACCTCTTCTTCGCCTCCGTCCACCAGTTCCCTGGCTACCCCGGCACCGGCACGGCGTCGGCTGGTAACATCGCCAACTTCCCCGTCGCCCCGCACACCCCGCGCCCGCAGCACCTGGCCGCGCTGGCGCGTTCATGGGAGGCCGTGCTGGCTTTTAAGCCCGACCTGATCCTCGTTTCCGCCGGTTTCGACGCCTACGCCCACGACCCAATCACCGCGATGACCCTTGAGGCTGAGGACTTTGCGGATCTCGGCCGCTGGCTCGGCCAGGCCGGCCGGCCGGCCGCCGCCCTCCTCGAAGGCGGTTACAGCCCCGATTTGCCGCAGCTGATTGACGCCTTTCTCTCGGCTTGGGAGAACCAAACCTGACCATTCCCTTGAGCTCCGTCCCGCACTACCAATTCATCTCCCAGCCCGCGCAACTGCCGCCGCTCCTCGCCGCGCTCGATCGCGCCACCGAGATCGCCCTCGATACGGAGGCTGACAACCTGTTCCGCTACAAGACGCGCGTCTGCCTCCTCCAGATCCTCGCCGACGGCGAGATCCACCTCGTGGACCTGCTGGCAAACCTGCCGCTCGAGGAACTCTGGCCGCGCCTCGCCGCCAAGCCGCTCATCATGCACGGCAGCGACTACGACCTGCGCCTGCTGCACGAGCTCTGCGCCTTCCGCCCGCTCAGCCTGTTCGACACGATGTTCGCCGCGCAGCTGCTCAGCATCCCGCGCTTCGGCCTCGCCGCCCTCCTCGAGCAGCACTTCGGCGTCCAGCTCGACAAGGATCACCAGAAGGCCAACTGGTCGCGCCGCCCGCTCGAGCGCAGCATGCTCGATTACGCCGCGCTCGACGTCCATTACCTGCCCGCCCTGCGCGACAAGCTCCGCGCCGAGCTCATCCGCCTCGGCCGCCTCGACTGGTTCGAGCAGAAATGCCGCTGGCAGATCGAGGTCGCGCGCGACGGCTTCGCCGGGCCCGACGAGAACGACTGGCGCATCGGCGGCTCCGAGAAACTCCGCGGCCGCGGCCTCGCCATCCTGCACGCCGTCTGGCACTGGCGTGAATCCTGGGCCGAGAAGCTCAACACCCCGCCCTTCAAGGTCACCGGCAACGAGCTGATCATGCGCCTCGCCCGCGCCGCCGAGGAAGGCGCCTCGCCCGGCGAACTCCTGCAGATTCACCTCGGCAAGCGCCACGACCGCCTCGCCCCGTCGCTCGAGACCGCCATCCGCCGCGGCTTCGAACTCGATCCGCGCACGCTCCCCCGCCGCGAGCGTCGCCGCGAATTTAACCCGATGACCCCGGAGGAACTGAGCCGCCAGGACCACATCAAGGCCCTGCGCGACCGCCTCGCCGCCGGGCTCCAGCTCGACCCGACCCTCATTGCCACGCGTTCGCAGCTCACACAGCTCGCCCGCGACCCGGCCAGCGCCGCGACCGTGCTCCTGCCCTGGCAGGCGCAGCTCCTCACCGCCGACGCCGGCTGGCCCCGCTGATTCCGTAGCGGAGGGTCCGCGTCCCTGCGGACCGCCCGGCTCGCAGGGACGCGAGCCCTCCAACCGTCAACGTGTCCGACTCCGCCAACATCGCCCGCCACCTGCCGCTCATGGCCGCGCGCCAGCCGGACCACCCGGCGGTGAAGATCCCGCGCGGCCACACCCGGGACGGCCACATTGACTACCTCACACTCAGCTTCCGCGAACTCGACGCCGAGGTGGATGCCTGGGTCGCGCACCTGAAGGACAAAGGCGTGCGCAAAGGCGACCGCGTGCTCGTGATGGTGCGCCAGGGCCTGCCGCTCATCGCCGCCGCCTTCGCGCTCTTCAAGCTCGGCGCCGTCCCCGTCATCATTGATCCCGGCATGGGCCGGAAAAACTTCCTCGCCTGCGTCTCCCGCTCCCTGCCGCGCGTGCTGCTCGGCATCCCGCTGGCCCAGTTGCTGAGCCACGTTTTCCGTTCGGCCTTCGCCTCGGTCGAAATCCGCATCTGGGCCAGCGGTTCACCCACGGCACGCATTCCCCAATCAAAAATCGAGAATCGAGAATCGAAAATAGTGAACAGCGCCACGACGGACCTCGCCGCAGTGCTGTTCACGAGCGGTTCCACCGGCGCGCCCAAGGGCGTGTGCTACGAGCATGGCATGTTCGAGGCCCAGGTGCGGCTCGTGCGCGACACCTACGGCATCCAGCCCGGCGAGGTGGACCTGCCGATGCTGCCGATCTTTGCGCTCTTCAACCCTGCGCTCGGCATGACCACCGTCGTGCCCGAGCTCGACCCGTCGCGGCCCGCCACCGTGGACCCGGCCAAGATCGTGCAGGCGATCCAGGAACAACGCGTCACCAACTCCTTCGGCTCGCCCACGCTCTGGCGGAAGATTTTCGACCACTGCCTCGCCGAGGACATCCGCCTGACCTCGCTCCGTCGTGTGCTCTGCGCCGGCGCCGCCGTGCCGGCATCGCTCTGGACCGACGCTTGGCGCGTGCTGCCCAACGGTCGTCTGCACAGCCCCTACGGCGCGACAGAAGTATTGCCCGTCGCTTCGGTCGCGGCCGACGAAATCGTGCCCGCTTCCGTCGGCGGCTCGCTCATCGGCCGCGTGCTGCCCGACAACCGCGTGAAGATCATCGCGCTCCATGACAGTCCGCTCCCCACGCTGGCCGACGCCCGCGAACTCCCTCTCGGCCAGATCGGCGAGATCCTCGTCACCGGCCCCACCGTCACCAAGTCCTACGACCACCTGCCCGAGGCCACCGCCCTGGCAAAAATCCAAACCCCAGAAACCAAATCACAAACTCGCCCGACGGGAGGCACCTTTGGCGCTTGGCCCTTGGCGTCTGGGATTTCCGCGCCGGCCGGCGCGGTCTGGCACCGCATGGGTGACGCCGGCTACCTCGACGCGCAGGGCCGCCTGTGGTTCTGCGGCCGCATCGCCGAGCGCGTCGTGACCGCGCACGCCACGCTGCACACCGAGCCTTGTGAGCAGGTTTTCCGCGCCCACGAGCAGGTCGCCCGCTGCGCGTTGATCGGCTTTGGCGAACGCGGCGCGCAGGAACCCGCTCTGGTCGTGCAACCCAAGGCCCCCACCGACGAAGCCAACCTCGCCGTCGAGCTGCGCGAGCTCGCCCTTCGTCACCCCCACACGGCCGGCATCAAGCGCTTCTTCTTTCATCCGTCCTTCCCCGTGGATGTCCGCCACAACGCCAAGATCCACCGCCTCACCCTCGCCCGCTGGGCCGCAAAACAAAAAGGCCACGAGGTCGCGTGAACGTCCGTAGCGTCATCCTGAGCCGTGCGAAGGATCCAGCGAAAACACCAACGACGGACCTCCACCTTGGATACTTCTCCCGCGGACGCAGGATCAGGATGACGGAACTAAACTCCCTTGGTTTCATCCGTGCCAATCCGTGAAATCCGTGGTTGAGAGTTTCTGACGTGCTCACCGTTCGCAAAGAATTCCCCGTGTTCGTGACCGGCGCCAGCGGCTTCATCGGCGGCAAGCTCTCCGAGCGCCTGCTCGCGGACGGCCGCAAGGTCCGCGTGCTCTCGCGCCGTCCGCTGCCCGAACTGGAGGCGCGCGGCGCGGAGGTCATTCTCGGTGACCTGCACGACGAGCACGCGTTGCAACGCGGCTGTCAGTCAGCAGACACCGTGTTTCACGTCGCCGGCCGCGTGGGGGTTTGGGGGCCGCCAGACGATTTTTTCCGTGTCAACGTCGAGGGCACGCGTAATGTTATCGCCGCCTGCCGCAACGCCAAGGTGCCACGCCTCGTTTACACCAGCTCGCCGAGCGTGGTCTATAACGGCGGCGACCTCGCCGGCCTCGACGAGTCCGCGCCGCTCTGCACTGCCGCGCCCTGCGCCTACCCGACGAGCAAGGCGGCGGCGGAAAGACTCGTGCTGGAGGCCAACGACCGGGCCCTCGCCACCGTCGCCCTGCGCCCGCACCTCGTGTGGGGCCCCGGCGACAAGAACGTCGTCCCGCGCATCATGACCCTCGCCCGCGCCGGCAAGCTGAAGATTGTCGGCACCGGCCGGAACCAGGTGGACATCACCCACATCAGCAACGTCGTGGACGCCCATCTCCTCGCCGAGGGGGCTTTGGTTAATGGAGGCGGGGTGCCCCCTCCCCGCGAGTGCGCTCGATCCGTCGCCGGCCGCGCCTACTTCATCACCAACGGCGAGCCCGTCGTGCTCTGGGACTGGATCAACGAGGTCCTGCGCGGCGTCGGCATCCCCGAGATCACGCACCGCGTCCCGCTCCCCGTCGCCTATGCCGTCGGCGGCCTACTCGAAGCCGTGTGGCGCCTCGGCAAAAAATCCGGCGAACCGCCCATGACCCGTTTCGTCGCCAAGGAAATGGCCACCGACCACTGGTTCAAAATCGACGCCGCCCGCCGCGACCTCGGCTACCACCCGCTCGTCACCGTCGCCCAAGGGACGAAGGAACTGATCGCGCACTACAAGGCGGGGAATGCGTTTTGAAGGAACTCTTCGTAGCTAGGTATCTTTCGGTTTGGGCCCTGGTTTAACCACTTTGAACCATCTTTTGGTTGTAGTGAAAGTGACAGAGCTCCTTCCAGATATCGCGTATTCAAAACTGGCGATCGCGTAATAACTGCCAGGTCGCGGAAAAATCGTGGTCGAATACAACTCCCACAACGCGAACCTCCTTCGCTCGCCCTTGCGAATAACAACCTCCTTATCCGGAATCGGTGGCAGGGTCATGTATATCACCTTATCGAGTGCTCGGCCTTTATCATCATAAACCTGAATAGTCCCAAAAACTTGATCCATTCCTCCAGCTCTACGGTTTGTGAAAGGGCCCAACTGAAGAGATTCACTTTCGTCCCAACGAAATCCAACTTCTCCGGACAAATGAGCCCCACCTTGATTATCGCATTCGATCTGGTCGGGCAAGAATAGCACAGCCGCTTTCTGCAATGACTCTGCCTGCACTGCGATCAGTGGTAGGAAGAAGCCGAGTAAGAATATCGCCTTCATTGCTTAGAACACGAGCTGCCGAGGAAAACCTTAGCCTGCCCGCTGCCGAACAGCCTCGAAGAGCGTGATGATCGTCGCCATCGCGACGTTGAGGGAGTCGGCTTGGCCGGCCATGGGTATGCGGACGTGGACGTCGGCGCCTTTCATCCAGAATTCGCTCAGGCCATATTGCTCGCTGCCCATGATGATCGCGAGCGGGCCGCACAGGTCGGTCTGGGTGTAGAGATTGGTCGTGTGTGGCGTCGTGGCGGCGGTGCGGATGCCCTTCGCCTTCAGCCACGCGTGGACGGTGGCGCTGTCGCTCACAACCACGGGCACGGAAAACAGCACACCCGTTGAGGCCCGCACGACGTTGGGGTTGAAGAGGTCGGTCACCGGGTCGCACACGATCACGGCATCGCAGCCCGCAGCGTCGGCGCTACGCAGGATCGTGCCGAGGTTGCCGGGCTTTTCGATGGATTCGCAGACCAGAAGGAAGGGACGTTCGCGCAGCGACAGGTCATCCAGGGAGCGCTTCCACTGCGGTGCCACGACCAGCAGGCCGTCGGGGCGCTCGCGGTAGGCGACCTTGGCGAAGGCGTCCTTGGACAGCTCGAACAGCTGCGCCCCGGCGGCGCGGGCCTGCTCGAGCAGGGCGGGCTCGTTTTCGCCGAGAAACCAGTCGGGGCTGAAATAAAACTCCTTCGGCTGCACGCCCTTCTCCAGCGCGCGGCGAATCTCCCGGTAGCCCTCGATCAGGAACATCCCCGCCTCATCGCGCTCGCGCCGCTCGCGCAGCCGCACGAGCTGCTTCACGCGGGGATTCTGGAGACTGGTGATTTTTTCGGCAGGAGGGCCCACGGAACACACGGAATACACGGAAAGAGTGCTCAGCAATTTCCTTTTACCCGCCTCTTCCGT
>CBINOW010000103.1:0-17625 GCA_966252395.1 uncultured Oleiharenicola sp.
GTCAATACGGCACTGCGTTTGGCCGAGCTAGCCGATGAAGATCCGGGAGAGGTCTGGCGGCCGCAGGTGAATGCACGTTACAATTTCACCTCGGGACGCCTGAAGGGACTCTTCGTGGGCGGCGCCGCCATCTGGAACGACGAGCAGGAAATCGCCGACACCTTTTCGGTCGCGACTCCGGCCTCGCCGGCCGTGCTCACTCGGGCCGGTTACGACATCAGTTCCTATACAGTGGCCAACACGTTCGTCGGCTACTCGCGTCGTTTCGGCAAGGTGAACTGGCAAGTTCAACTCAACATCAACAACCTGTTTGATGAAGACATTCGTCTGGGCGGCTACACGAACGGCCGCTTCCTGTCGCCCCGCCAGTTCATCCTGACGAACACTTTCACCTTCTAAAACCGGCGCTTGGCCGGAGGCCCACCGGCCCCGGCCCGGCCCTGACTATCCTGCGTGTCAACCCTTCCGCTGCACCCCGTCGACCTGCTGATCATCGCCACATATCTGGTCGCTTTGGTCGGCATCGGCTGGTGGTTCAAGCGGAAGGCGGCGGCAGGGGTGGAGGGTTACTTCCTGGGCGGCCGCAATCTTCCCGGCTGGATGCTTGGTCTTTCCGGCGCGGCCGCCAACATCGACATCTCCGGCACGCTGGTGATCGTCTCCTGGTTGTTCATGCTGGGGATCAACGGCTACTGGTGCCTGACCAGTGGTCACGTGCCAATCATGATGGCGGTGATCGTCGTGCTCATTGGCAAGTGGATCCGCCGTTCCGGGGCCGTGACCTCGAACGAATATATCGAGATGCGGTTTGGCTCCACCACGGCCGGCCAGCTCTCGCGCACGATCTCCACGCTGGGCCAGCTGCTCGGATTGCTCACCGCCCTCTCCTACTTCGTGATCGGCAGCGGCAAGTTCTTCGCCCCCTACCTGCCCTTCGACATTCCGAGCGAAGCGGCGGCCCTCGTGGCGGGAGAGCCGGCCCCGTTCTTCAGCCGGGAGCTGGTCGCCGCGCTTGTGCTCATCGCTATCGGCTTGGCCTATTCTCTGGTCAGTGGCTACGCGGGCGTAGTCGGCGGGGATCTCCTGCAAATCGCGGTCATCCTCGCATCTTTTATAATCATCATCGTGGTCGCGATCACCCAGGTCGGCCCCGACACGCTCGCGAGCATCCAGTCAGCAAATCCAGCGTGGTTCAATTCGCTGCCGCCGGCACATTTCGACACTTCGCCATACGGAAACCGCTACAAGGGATTCGAATCGCTCGCCCTCATCTGCGGCTTCTTCGTCTTCAAAAACAGCATTCTTGGCTTCAGTGCCGTGCAGGGCTACACGGCGCAGCGCTGGCTTTCGTGCAAAAGCGATCGCGATGCCGGTGTAATGGGGGCAGTGTGGCTCTCCACCCTCGTGTTCCGCTGGGCCGCTGTGATGGGTGTTGCCCTGCTGGGCTGGGTGCTGGTTGTGCGATCGGACGGCAACGATCTCGCCGGCATGCTTCGCGCGGATCCGGAACGTATCTTCCCTCACGTTGTCAGCGCATTCATCCCGCCTGGCCTGACCGGCATTGTCTTCGCCGGCTTAATGGCCGCAGCGCTGTCGACGGTGGCCTCCTACCTGAATGCCGGGGGATCCTTCCTGGTGCGTGATGTCTATCAGCGCTGGCTGCGCCCCAAGGCCGGCCCCAGAGAGATCACTTTCGCCAACTACGGATCGGTGCTGCTTCTGGTCCTACTCGCTGTGCTTTTCAGCAAAACCTTCCGTAACGCGAACGACATATGGACCTGGCTCATGGCCGGCTGGGGCGGCGCGAAGTTCATTCCGATGTTAATGTTCTGGTATTGGCACCGAGGCAACGGGGCGGGCTTCGCCGTCGGGTCGATGTGTGGACTCGCTGCCGCGCTCTGGCAGCGCTTCTACCTCCCCGAAGCCTCGCCGATGACGCAGTTTGCGATCAGCTCGATCCCATCGGCCATCGGCTTCTGCCTTGGCGCCGTGTTCACCCGCCCGGTCGAGCCGGACGTGCTCGCCACGTTCTTCGCCAAGACGCGGCCGTGGGGGTTCTGGGGCCCTATCCGCGCACGCTTCACGCCGGAATCGCTTGCCGCCATGAAACGTGAGCATCGGCGAGACATCGTTTCCGTCATTCTTGCGGTCCCCTGGCTGCTGAACCTCTATCTTTGCGTGTTGCTGGCCATGACCCATCAATGGGGTCGGCTTGCCATCGCATTGGGATTGGGCGTGGCATTGACGTGGGGCCTCTATCGCTGGTGGTTCCGATGGCTGGGTCAGGAAAGCCCGGCCCTGGTTCCGCTCACACTTGATCCGAGAGAAAGAGGGAATGTGGGCCCGTGATTGATCCCTCCCCGGTAATTGACACGCTGAAACCCGATTGGCGACTGCTCGTTCCTCCAATCGCCGGCGAACTGCGCGACTACGACCGCCGAAAGCTCCGTGCCGATACGATCGCGGCAGCCACTGTCGCCATGGTCTCGATCCCGCAAGCCATGGGTTTCGCGCTACTCGCGGGGTTGCCGCCACAAATGGTGCTCGGTTGTGTTGTGGTGGGCGGCTTCGTTGCGGCGATTTTCTTCTCCAGTCGGCATGTGGTCTTCGGACCGAGCAACTCGCTGAGTCTGCTACTTGCCGCGACGTTCATAACCCTACGCGGTTCCTCGCTTGGGCCCGCGGAGCTGGCCGTTCTATTGGCATTTCTCATAGGTGCGTGCCAGCTCGCGGCAGGCCTCATGCGTTTCGGGCAGGTCACTCAGTTCATTTCCCGCTCGGTCGTCATCGGTTACAGCGCGGCCATCGGAGTGCTGCTGGCCTTCAGTCAGCTCCATCATCTGCTCGGTGCAACGCGTCCGCCGGGCGACTCGCTGTGGACTGCACCGGTGCAGGCCTTGGAAAAGGCCTTAGCCGGCGAGGGCAACCTATGGTCGGCGGGTCTGGCTCTCGCGGCCTTCCTGCTGTTCATGCTCATCCGCCGGATGCGTCCGCGCTGGCCAGATGCCCTGATCGGTCTCGTCTTTTTCTCGCTATTCGACTGGTTGCTGGATCTCTCGGCCTTCGGCGTTGCAAACCTCGGCCAATCCTACGCCTTACAAGCCACGCTGCCCGATTTTTCCGGCCTGCCGCTCACTTTGCGTGAACTTGCCACAGTGCGCGATTTGTTCGTGCCCGCCGTTGCCATTGCTCTGCTCGGCATGCTCGAGGCTGCCTCGATCTCCAAGACCTACAGCATCCGTTCCGGTGAAGAGGTGGACACCAACCGCGAGCTTGTCGCCATGGGCGTGGGCAACATCTTTTCCGGACTGTTCGCGGGCATGCCAGGCTCGGCTTCATTTGCCCGCAGTGCTGCTAATTTCCAGGCTGGCGGGCGCACGCAGATTTCTGGTCTGCTCAGCAGTATCGCCGTGCTTGGGTTCGTGCTGCTCCTCTCTCCTTTGGTAAATCATTTGCCCGTGCCTGTTCTCGCCGCCGCTCTGATCCGCGTGGGCTGGAACCTCGTAGATCGCGAGCAGATCCGCATCGCAGCCCGCTCGACCCGCTCTGATGCGCTCGCCCTGTTCGGCACTTTTGGCTGCGCCATTCTGCTGCCGCTCGATGTGGCGATTTATGCCGGCGTCGTGTTCGCACTCTTTCTCGCCCTGCGCAAGGCCTCGACGCCCACGCTCGCGGAATACGTTTTCAACGAAACCGGCCAGCTGACCGAGCGCAGCACTGCCACGCGCCGGGAGCACCCGCAGGTTGCGATCATCCACGTCGAAGGCGAAATGTTCTTTGGAGCCGCCGACCTCTTCCAATCCCACATCCGCCGTCAGGCCGAGCGCGAGGATCTGCGCGTCGTCATCCTCCGCCTCAAGAACGCGCGCCACCTCGACGCCACCACCGTTTTCGCTCTGCGCGCGTTGCTCGACTGGTTCCGCCAGACCAACCGGCATCTGCTCATCTCCGGGGTACATGGCGATGTACTGCGGGTACTAAAGAACAGCGGCCTGCTCCGGCACATCGGCGTGGAGAACGTCTTCCCGGCCGAACTGAATCCAAATCTTGCCACTAAGAAAGCGCTACAGCGCGCCAGCTCACTTCTTGACGGTGCTCAAGCGGAAGTCCGCATTTATTACGACGATCCCAAGCACTTGCCTCAACCGGCCGCCTGAGCCAGCTTCGCTCCGTTATGCCTACAAGCGCGCCGTTTCACCTGATGACGAAACCGATGGGGTCGAAGTGCAATTTGAACTGCACCTACTGCTTCTATCTGGAAAAGGAGCGGCTCTACCCGGGTTCCAGCGGCTTCCGTATGCGGCCCGAGGTGCTGGAGACCTATGTCCGCGACTACATCGCCGCGCAGCCCGGCCCGGTAGTCAATTTCGCATGGCAGGGGGGCGAGCCGACCCTAGCCGGTGTGGAGTTCTTCCGCGAAGCCATTGCACTACAGCAACGCTACGCCGACGGACGCACCATCGAAAATGCATTTCAGACCAACGGCACCCTGCTTGACGACGAGTGGGGCGCATTCCTGGCCGAGCACAAATTTCTTGTCGGCGTCAGCATCGACGGGCCTCGCCATTTGCATGATGCCTACCGTGTGGACCGCGGCGGACAACCGACCTTTGAGCACGTGATGCGCGGCCTCGGAGTGCTGAAGCGGCATGGGGTGGAGTTCAACACGCTGACGACCGTCCACCGGAAGAACGCCCGGCAGCCGCTTGAAGTCTATCGTTTTCTCCGCAACGCTGGATCCGGCTACCTTCAGTTCATCCCCATCGTCGAGCGTCACGCCGCCGAAGACGATGATTCCGGCCTGTGGCTGGCGCCCCCGCCCGATCTTGCCGACGCCGCCTTCGACGACCACGTAACCGAGTGGAGCGTGCGACCGGCCGAGTTTGGCCAATTTCTCTGCAGCATCTTCGATGAGTGGGTCACGCGCGACGTGGGCAAGGTCTTCGTGCAACAGTTCGATGCGGCCCTCGCCAACTGGGTGGGCCAGCCCCCCGGTGTCTGCGTCTTCTCCGAGAAATGTGGTCGCGCCCTCGCGGTGGAGCACAACGGCGACATATACAGCTGCGACCACTATGTCTATCCCCGCCACCTGCTCGGCAACCTGATGAACGCCTCGCTCGCGGACCTGGTGGATTCGCCCGTGCAATCCGCCTTCGGCGAAGCCAAGTCAGCCACGCTGCCACGTTATTGCCGCGAGTGCCCGGTGCGCTTCGCGTGCCACGGCGAGTGTCCGAAGCATCGTTTCCTGCGCACACCACAGGGTGAACCCGGCCTCAACTACCTCTGCGCCGGCTACAAGCAGTTCTTCAGCCACATCGATGCCCCCATGCTGACCATGGGCGCGCTCTTGGAAATGGGACGCGCACCGGCCGAGATCATGACCATGCCCCGCAGCCAATGGTTGCCCGCCCGGCGTAAGGAGAAGAATCAATCTGTCATGTCATAGTTCTCGTAGATGCGAGATATCGGGGACGTCGCTTGCGCTCCAGCCTTTGAAAAAGTGATTATCCTCTTTTTAAGTGCCAAGGAAGACGGATGACAGCCCCGTGGCCAGGATATCAACTCAGGGCGATGCACTCGGCAAACCCAAGATCCAGGTGAACGAAGAGGTGAACTAGCCGACGAAAATTATCCGTCCATGTCCGGAGGTGGAGTGACTGACGACCTGCACCGCGGTCTTTTATCTTTTAAACCTAAACCAAGTCTGACCGACGGCACAATAGAGTGGTTCAATCTGGCTGTTTGTAGGTGGTCAGAAATAACTTCCCGGTCACACCAACCGATGGAATTCACTGATGTGCTTGTTTAAGGTGCGTAACTTACAATGAGTTCCGGGCGGGTGCCGGAGGAGGCTTCTCCCGGGAAGAAGCCGACGTCATCGCGGCCGTTGTCGTTGTTGTCGTCGGTTTGGAAGTAGACGCGGAACTGGGTGGTGCCGGTCTTGTTGATGAGGGCGAGGGCGGGAGCGGAGAGCGAGCCGCTGGCCCAGTCGCCGTTGGCGGCGGGGGTGGAAAGGGCGGCGACGTTGGCGGAGTCGGCCGCGACTTCGAAGTCCGAGTTCTCCAGGGTGACGGCACCGAAGGCGCCGGACTTGATGTCCACACGGCACTGTCCGTGGGTGCCGAAGGGGGAGGTGCCGTTGACGGAGCCACGCTGTAGGCGGATGGTAACGGCGGTGATGGTGGCGCCATCCGGGATCGAGGAAGTGTCGAAGGAGAGGATGGTCTTGACCTGCTGGTCGGTGGCGGTGTCGCCGACGCGGAGTGCGGCTGAGCCAGTGCCGCTGGCGGCGTTGGAGCCACCAGTGTTGCTGGTCTCCGTGGACTCGGTGACGTAGCCGTCGTTGGCCGACTGGGAGACAAGCGTAACGGTCACAGGCGTGGCGGAGTCGTTGTCGGCGATAGTGACGGTGGCATTGGAGGGCGCGCCGACGGTGTAGCCGGTGCCGGCGGCCACGGTGGCCACCACCGTTTCCGACCCCTCGATCGCCGCATCGTCGATGACGCTGACCGGAACGGTAGCCGTCCCGCTGGAACCGACGCTGACGGAGGCCGGCAGGGCTGTGTAGTCTGCCCCGGCCGAGGCCGTGCCACTCACGCTCAGATTGACGTTCACCGGCGTCGCTGGCGCTGGCGACAACGTGATCGTGAAGCTGCCGTTTGAACCCGGTTCAGATGCCTGGCTCGCAGCAGAAATTGTTACGACGGGAACACTTTCGTCGTCCGAAATTGTGATGTTGGCAGATGAAGGTGAACCGAGCGTATAGCCGGTGCCGCTAGCCAGGGTCATCGAGACGCTCTCGTTGCCTTCATAGAGGGTATCGTTGAGCACAGTGACCGGGATGGTTGCGCTTCCCGAGGTTCCGACCACGAGGGTCGTCGGGATACTGGCGTAGTCCGTGCCATTTGTGGCGGTTCCGCTGCGGGTGAGGTTGACGGTCACATTGCCCGTGGGTGCCGGGGAGAGGCTGACCGTGAACTGCCCGTGGTTGGCGGGTTCGGACGCGGTGGCGTCGCTGACCGCGATTGAGGCCACTGGCGTGGTCGGCGCCGGGGTGATGGTCAGCACGGTGAGCGAATAGCCGGGCAGGGTAACCGTGCTGTTGCCGGAAGACAGGGTGATATTGGTCGGCGTGATTGGGGCGACATCGGCACCGCCGCCATTATTGATTGCACCGAGCGCGGCAGCCATCTGCCAGAGCGTGCCAGAACCCAAAGCAGCAGTTCCTCCCAAGGTAATGGAACGGTTGGATGAAACCTTATTAACCAAGGCGATCTTGGTTTTGCCATCCGGCATGCGATAGGCGCGCACGCGGATTTCAGGAATGTTGGGCTCGTAGCTATACCGGGCTCCCGCGTAGCCCAGGACGGTGTTGGCCGGGGTGCCGGCGCCGTTAAACTGAAAGGATCCGGTAAAGGTGGTAATGCCCCCCGTCGTGACGGGATAGCTGTCAGTTGCGCTGGTCAGAATGGGATTAAGAATCTCGGTAACATAGGACCAAGGAGTGCGGTAAAGCACGTTGGACCCCGTGTAGTGAAACAACCCAAAGCGGGACGTATACACTTGGTGGCGGAGCAGGACAGACGTCACATCCGCCTCGTCGGAAAGCGCGAGAATGAGATCTGCCTCGGCCAGCGCGTTCATCCAGGTGTTCATGGTCGCATCGGTTGTCACCGGTATGACTCCTGTGCCATATTCTGTGAGCCAGAGCTCCACGGAGTTATCCACGGCGTCGGCAATATACCGCGTCAGCAAGGAAGGCATGTTATGGGTGGCGGAGAAATACCATTTGATCTCCGCGTCATTCACGCCAAACGGCTGGGAGGCCGCCGTCCAATTTCGGTTGTTGATGTAGGGGTGAAACTGGACGGCATCGAACCAACGCGGGGACACTCCGCCCAATGCAGTGGCCCAGGTGTCGGCCGTCGCATCGTTGGCTGTAGTCGGGTTGCGAAATTGTCCCGGCGCTTTGCCGACGACGATGAACTTCAGGTCCACGCTGGGATCGATGGCGTTTTGCGCCGCCTGCAGCGCATCAGCCATGTTTTTGGCAAAAGGCAGATACTCCGAAGGATTGGAGACATCGGGGTTGGTGCGCGTCCAAAAGTTCGCATAGTAGAACTCATTGCCCAGCTCCCAATACTGCACAGGCTTGTTGTATCCCTGCGCCGCGTAGGGATACGGTGCTGTGTTCATAAACTGCAGCCAGGCGACGGCTTCATCGATCATCTCCTGCGCCGTCCAGTTGGCCGGATCGTTGTTTGGTCCGAACATATTGGCGACTAGGACGGCATCTGCGTTCATCGAAGCGCACATAGAAAAGAAGGCCTGTCGTCCTAATGTCCCCGAGTTTGTTCCCGTCACGAAGTCAGTGCGCCAATTGTAGCGGTTGCCGACGTCGCCTCCGGGAAAGCGCATGAGATTGGCGCTTTGCCCGGAGAGCATGCTGACAGCCTGGCTTTCGTTGAATGGATTCCCGGCGCTGTTGTTTCCGCCGCGGTTAGTGTTAAATCCCATTTGGGCCGGAATGAACGGCTGGGCGGCACCCAAGGTAGCGGTTTGAGCGTAGGTGAGGACGGGCGCTAAGAATGTGGCAGCTGCCAGCAGCGCACCGCGAAAGATCGAGTGGATTGGTTTCATGAATGTAACGGGTTTGAATCCTTTGCAGGTGGGTGGTTACTGGGTGTAGGTGACGATAAGCTCAGGCTGGGTGCCGGTGGAGGCCTCGCCCGGGAAGAAGCCGACGTCGTCGCGGCCGTTGTCGTTGTTGTCGTCGGTTTGGAAATAGACGCGGAACTGGGTGGTGCCGGTCTTGTTGATGAGGGCCAGAGCGGGAGCGGAGAACGAGCCGCTGGCCCAGTCGCCGTTGGCGGCCGGGGTGGAAAGGGCGGCGACGTTGGTGGAGTCAGCCGCGGCCTCGAAGTCGGAGTTTTCCAGGGTGACGGCGCCGAAGGCGCCGGACTTGATGTCGACGCGGCATTGCCCGTGGGTGCCGAAGGGAGAGGTGCCGTTGACGGAGCCACGCTGGAGGCGGATGGTAACAGCGGTGATGGTGGCCCCATCCGGGATCGAGGAAGTGTCGAAGGAGAGGATGGTCTTCACCTGCTGGTCGGTGGCGGTGTCGCCGACGCGGAGCGCGGCTGAGCCAGTGCCGCTGGCGGCGTTGGAGCCACCAGTGTTGCTGGTCTCCGTGGACTCGGTGACGTAGCCGTCGTTGGCCGACTGGGAGACAAGCGTAACGGTCACAGGCGTGTCGTTATCGGAGAGGGTAACGGTCTCAGCAGAGGGGCTGCCCACAGTGTAGGCGGCGTTGGCGCTGAGGGTGAGGATGACTGTCTCGGCGCTCTCGACGGTCGAGTCATCTATCGGGGTGACTGTGCGGGTAGCGGAGGCGGAGCCGGCGGGGATGCTGATCGAGGTGCCGAGGGAGGTGTAGTCGGACCCGGAGGTTGCCGTGCCGGCGACTGAGTAGTTCACGGTCAATGCCGCGGCGGTAGACCCGGTGCGGGTGAAGGTGAAAGTGCCGGTCGCGGCCGGCTCGGCCGCCGCGTTATCCGTGGCGCTAACAGTCACCGTCGGGAGCACGATGTCGTTATCAGCGATGGTGACGGTGCCGGCAGAAGGGCTGCCGACGGTATAGGCGGCGTTGGCGCTGAGGGTGAGGATGACTGTCTCGGCGCTCTCGACGGTCGAGTCATCTATCGGGGTGACTGTGCGGGTAGCGGAGGCGGAGCCGGCGGGGATGCTGATCGAGGTGCCGAGGGAGGTGTAGTCGGACCCAGAAGTTGCCGTGCCGGCGACCGAGTAGTTCACGGTCAACGCCGCAGCGGTGGACCCGGTGCGGGTGAAGGTGAAGGTGCCGGTGGCGGCGGGCTCGGCTGCCGCGCTATCCGTGGCGCTCACGGTAACCGTGGGCAGGGAGCCGCCTGATCCGTAGAGCCGGGTCATCGAGTAGGCCGGCAATGAGAGCGTCGACCCAAGGGTGCCCAAAGTCTGCCCACCAGCGTTTACAAAATCACTGTCGCTGCCGGTGATGGTCGTGTTCCAGGGACGAACCAGTTGTTCGTAGCTTGTAACCCCAAGGCCTGCGGTGGAAATAGTCTGCGCTGACGCGGAAAAGTTGATGATCAGCTGTTCGCGCTCGCTGCCGCCGGATTTGCTGAATTCCCAGCCGTATAATGTCGGATAGGCGCTTGAGCCCGATCCATTCGTGGGATTCGGCGAGAAAGAGAGCTTACGCCCTTCGGTTTTTCCGGCGGTTGCGCGCTGCAGTATGTAGGAACCCCAGCCGAGGTTCTGCTTGGAGTATGGAGCCGTTGTTTGGAGGTGGGACCATGAACTGCCCGCGAAGACCACATGTGCGGTGCTGATCTCGAACCGAGGTGACTCAAGCTGAAGCAAACCCATGCCTGCGAGGTGGAGGGCATAGAACCACTGATCGCCCGCAGGATTGCTGGTCTGGCCCGCCATTCCAAATTCAGTGACCCAGAGTTTGATATCCTGCTCGGTCCGTCCGTCGCCTTCGATATCGGTGGTTCCGTTCAGATGGGTTGAGTCGGGCAGGGGGAAGTAATTATACCAATTCGCGGTCGAGTAGGCGTTGAATAGAGCCCCGTAGGCGGTGGCTGGGCTGGTGTCGCTGCTGTTGGTGGTGTAGTAATGGAAAATCACCGCATGGGGCAGCAGCGGATTGGGCGATTGAGCCAAGCGGGCCAGAACCTTGCGAGCCCAGGCGCTGCTTCGGTCGCCACTCGTGTTGCCCACGGGAGTGATGTTTTTCACCACGGGAATGCCCCACTTGAAAGAATTCCCCGGAAAGCGATTGCGAATCGCCAGGACGGTGGACTTCACGCGATCAGCGTAGCTCTCCGCCGTGGGAAACATATCGGTGTAGTCAGGGAAGGCGTTGTCGATGAAGAGCTCGTTGCCCATCTCGATGTATTCAGGAAAGTAGCCCGCGAGGTCCATGACCTCCAGGGCATCCAACTGATGGGTGATATCCGGAACTACGTAGTTCGCGGAGGTGCCAATGTTCATGACGTAGGCCGGTTCGATCGGGGGAAGTCCACGGCTGGCGCGGATGGCGCTGATGGCCTGCAGGCCACTTAAAAACTGGGGCAAAGTATTGCCGGAGGTATTCGTGCCCGTTGAGTAAGCGTTGGGCGTTGCGCCGGATTCGGCGCCCAAGGAAACAACCGGACCGTCGTCGGGATCATCATAAGTGTTGACCGAGGCGCCAATCCGCCAGGCCGCCTTGTTGGTCGGGGCGTAACCGCCGCCGGTCTCCCAGTTGAAATAGTTCGCCGTCGTTCCACCCGGATAACGGAGAAGATTGGCATAAGTGTCGGCCATAACTTGATGCACCGCAGAACTGGTCCAATCGGGGGAGAAGGCCTCGTTGTTATTATAGCCGAAGGATGCTCCGTTGAGGGTGCGAACATCACTGGAGACGGACACGGTCACTTGTGCTGAAGCGGTGGCGACGCTGAGAGCGACCGCCGCGAGTAGGCTTAGGGTGGGTTTCATTTTTGCGGATTGGGGTAAAGCGTGGCTTTGCGACCCGACGAGGTGCCTGCAGACAATACGTCCGTGTGGGAGGCGTGGCCTCCGATGGGGCAGTGGCGGATTCAACACGTGGTGTGTGTTTCTGCTTTAAGCAGGGGTGGGGTAGAAACGCTCAAGACTCTATCGGAAAACACCAAATACGGACATCCATGTTTGCGCTCAATGTATGCCATTTTGCGACGTGAGACTTGCCATGCTAGGAGATATATATTCAATTAAAACGACTATCGATGTCAGAAAAGAGACCAATTCCACGCGTTGCTCTCATTCTGGACCTCCACAATCATATTCACCGCGGTGTAATGCTTGGGGTCTGTGCCTACGTGCGTGAAAATGGACCGTGGAACTTTGTGTGGCTGCAACAGAACAGCGCTTTGCCGTGGCCCAACTGGGGAAATTTGGCCCCCGACGGAATCATCGCCCATGCGCCGAACCGGGAGCATGCGTTATACCTTCAACAGGCGAACAGTCCGCTAGTCTCACTAGGTGAGGAAATCCCGGGGGTCACGCTGCACCATGTGGGCAAAGATCATGCGATGATTGGCGTCATGGGCGCGGAGCATCTGCTGGCTCGCGGCCTACAGACGCTGGCATTTTGCGGTCACGCCTCCTTGCCATCGGCCCGGGATACTGCAAAGGGATTTAGCCAGACCGTCACGGCGCGCCGGGGTCGCTATTACGAAATAGTGCTGCGCTTTCCCTTATGCTCCGATTGGCATTGGGAGGATCATGCGGCTGAGATTATTCCCTGGCTTAATGCCCTGCCCAAGCCAGCGGGTTTGCTGGCGTGCAATGATTATTTCGCGCGGCAGATGCTCTCTGCCGCCGAATCGATAGGGCGGGCGGTGCCCAGTGAGCTGGCGATCGTAGGCATAAACGACAATCCAATCGAATGTCAGCTGAGTCATGTGCCGATATCTAGCGTTGCGGTGGCAGCCGAAAACATTGGCTGGGAAGCCTGCCGGTTATTGGCGGGCCAGATGGGCAAAGTGCAAGGCACCCCCAGTGCGATCCGGGTAGCTCCCATTGGCGTGGTGGCGCGCCATTCTTCGGATGTGCTGGCCGTTGATGATACCGCGATTGCCGCCGCCATCGGGATGCTTCAGGCCGGCCACGCCCACCTGCACGGAGTGGAGGAACTGGTGCGGGCGTCGGGGCTGTCGCGGCGAGCCTTCGAAGTTCGCTTTCGGAAGGCAATCGGCGTGGCGCCCTACGAGGAAATCATCCGGTTCCGTCTGGCTAAGGCGAGGAGTTTACTGGCTCACACCGACCTCACCATCGAGGCCATCGCCGAGGAATGTGGGTTCGGCGAAGCGAAATCCCTTTATCATCATTTTCGCAAGATAGCAGGGGTTACACCCGCGGCTTTTCGCAGGGCGGTTTGCTTCGTTTCGCATCGCCCGCGCACATCCGGATAGTTTCTGCGCAAAACGGGATAGGGTGAATTTCACGGTTACGGTATGCTTTTGAACCGTTCGTGCATTTCGAGCGAATTTACCCCTGTTGCTTATGCCCCCTTCAGCTTCATTGCGCGCCCTCAAGCGAGCATTCGTTAGTCACAGCGTTGCGTTCACTGTTTGCCTGTTGGCCCCGGGAAGTGGAATGGCGCAATCGGCATGGCTGGCCGCACCCGGGTCAGCCAATTTTAATGATCCCGCGAACTACTCGCCGACGCCGAATTTCGGCGCTAATCCCTCCCTGGTGTTTGCCAACTCAGCGTCGACGACGTTGAGCGTAACTAGCCCCGCCACGCTTGGGGCTCTGTCATTCTCCGCAGGGGGGGATGCGTTCACGTTTGCGGGCAACGCAACGATATCTGTGTCTAACGCTACGAACAATGCGGTGGTGTTTGTGAACAATTCGACTGCCCCGCAGACATTCAACAATCCGATGGCTGTAATCGGTACGGCCAACGGACGATGGAATGCCACGGCGGGTGACATTGTGCTTGCAGGTGGTCTGATCGTGAACACCGCGAACCGCAATGCGTTCATCGGATCGTCGACCGGACGCACATTCGCCATTTCCGGCCCAGTGACAGGTGTCGCCGGTATCGTGAAAGGAGCCAACGGACTCGCGGCGAACCAAGGCGTCTTGGTCCTCAGCAATGCGAATAACACATTCCAAGGTCCGCTCACGGCGAACGCAGGCTTTATCATTTTGACTGCCACCGGCGCAGAAGGTGCGCCTGCCGGAGCCATAAACCTCGGCAACACCGCCGGTGGGGACAACGCAGCCGTCCTGATTGGTGCTAGCGGCGTCACGTCTTCCCGTGCAATTACGGTGCAGTCGGGGTCCGCCGGAACGATGCGCCTCGGCGGATCGTCCACGTTCATGAGCGGCTCGTCCGCGTTCAATGGCAACGTCACGCTCGGCTCGGGCGCCGGAAAGGGAGTCACTTTCGACGTCGCTGGTGCGGCGGAAATCACTTTCGGGGGGACGATTCAAGACATCGCCGGATTGTCAGGCAACTTCCCGGCCGTCACCAAAGTGGGCACCGGCACTGTTTTCTTGGGCGGGGCCAGCACCTTCCAGGGCGATCTGATGGTCAACGCGGGCACGGTGCGCCTCGGTGCGTCCGAGCGGCTGCGTGACAATGTGACTGTGCGACTTTCGGGCGGAAACCTATCCACAGCAGGTTACTCCGAAACGCTGGGCGCGCTCCACCTCACTGCTGACTCAACGTTGGATTTCGGTGCTGGCGCCAGCATCGTCACGCTCGGCTCGCTCACGCGCGCCGCCGGCACGCTGACGATCACCAATTGGAGCGGCAGTCCGGGTGGCGGTGGCGTGGATCGCCTCATCGTCAGCCAGATTCCGACGACCGAAATGTTGGGTGCGATCCAATTTGACGGCCACTCCGAGGCCGTCATTGCCCTGTCGGTCGGCAACGGTTTCGAGATCGTGCCGGACACTGGACTGGCGACACCCCCTGTGATCACGAGTCCGCCTCAGTCGGTCACGCAACCGGTGGGCAGCACGGTCAGCCTGAGCGTGTCGGCTTCAGGCTCTGGCACGTTGTCCTACCAATGGCGCCGCGGTGACGCTGATCTTTCGGATGGTGGCGGGGTCATGGGCGCGCAAAGTTCCGCACTCACAATTTCCGATGCAACTACGCTAGCGAGTGGCGACTACGCCGTCGTGGTGACCAACAGTGTCGCCTCCGTCATCAGCGCCGTGGCCGACGTCGTCATTTACGGCGCGCCGACGATCACGACGCAGCCGCAATCGCTTACGCGCGACCTCGGCCAGAGCGCCACGTTCTCTGCAGCGGTATCGAGTGCTGTCGAAGTGACTTACCAATGGCGCAAGGGCGGCTCACCGATTCCCGGGGCTAACCAGAGCAGTCACACGATCTTCGTGGTGACCGAACAATCCGCAGGAGATTTCGACGTGGTGGTCACCAATCCCGCCGGCACAACAACCAGCGCGACGGCTACGCTGACAATTTCGAGCAACCCCGTGGCACCGACAATCCTCTTGCAGCCTGCGAGTGCCAAGGTGGAACCCGGCAGCACCGCGACCTTTTCCGTGCAAGCGATCGGCACCGCGCCGCTTAGCTACCAGTGGCGGCGCAACGGCAATGACCTGACGGGCCGCACCACCGCAACATTGACGCTGACCAATGTGGCGCCCGGAGATGCAGGTAGCTATGCCGTCGTCGTGACCAACCCGCATGGCTCGGCGACGAGTTCGGCCGCAAATCTTCAGGTGCTCGCGGGTGAAACTCCAGTCTCGGCGTGGCGACAGATGCATCCTGGCGGTGGCGGTCAGGTCCAAGGATTAACTTTTGACCCAAATCTTCCCGGACGGCTCTACGAATGCTCAGATGTAGAAGGTGCATACCGTAGCGACGACTGGGGCCTGAATTGGGTCCCGATTGGCGAGGATCTTATTCACCACATGGCATTTCACATCGCGGTGACGCCGGGCAACTCAGATGTGATCTACTGCGGAACTCTTTACGGAATCCACAAGTCGACCGATGCGGGGCTTACTTGGAAAGTGATTCTCGGTGGTTACTCTAACGCGTCGTGGGCCTTCGATCCATTCGACCCAACCGGCAAGACGTGGATTGCGGGTCGAAGCTGGTACATAAAGAGCAGCCAGCTCCCGAGCCAGACTTTTCATCCATCGCAGCAAACCTCGGGAGCGTTCTTCATTGTGCGCTCAACCGACGCTGGCGAGACCCTGACGCAGCATGCGTACCAAACAGGCACTGGCACGAACCAGATTTACACCGTGACCTACGATCCCACCCGCCAAGGGCACGTCTACATCGCCGGCGACGCGGGACTTTTTCGCTCACGTGATGGCGGCCTGAATTGGGAGAGCATTCCGTTGCCCACGGGCACGCTGACCCGGGGCGCCGACATTACGCCGGACGGAAAATGGCTCTATGCGACGGTCGGCACGTCGGGCACGCTCTTTGTTGCCCGCATCGATCCGAATGCGACCGCGTTCTCTTGGACGAACGTGCACACCGACACGACGTTACTCACTGCGGCGGGTGGCAACTATTGGCGACCTCTGGTCGATCCGCGATCAACGATCTCTGTCCCACAAGGCGGGCTCGGCGGGAATCAACACCGCGTAATCATGGGGAGCTTCACCAGTACGGCGAATAGCAATGTCGGCTTGATTGAAGGCGAGTTCACCGACGATGGCGCTTCGGTTACAGTGAACGGGTGGGACTATGCCTTCCGCCGGGCAGGTACTGCGCTCGGTTGGGACTACGATTTCGGCTGGAACCTGATTGATCCGCAATGCCGACAATATGCATGGATGCCTCGATCTTGGGATATAGCAACACTGCCTGAGCATGTCTCGCCCGTCGACGCCACGAATCGGCGCTCGCGTATTCTGATGGCGAGCCAGCAATCCGTTTACCTGGGTAGTCCTGATGACCCGGATTCGTGGAATGTCCTCTCATCTGGCTTTGTCCGCACCCAGAGCACTGGTGGTGGCGTGGCGCGATTCTACCGAACGCGCGGATTCTCTTCGACGGTTAACTTCGATATGGACGGATGGCAGACCTATTACGCACAAGGAATGGCCGACAACAAACTGCTTGAGAGTTTCGACGGAGGGGTTTCGTGGACGCAGGACACGGTTCCAGGCGGGCGGGTCGGCAACGGCGACGCTGTGCTGATCTTGCGGCCGCGCGAGGGCGGTGAAACTCCCGTAAGCCTCGTCGCCACCGCACCGGGCGCTGGCGGCGGCGCCGACACGGCAGTGGGCACGCTTTACCGAAAGACTTTGAACAATCTTAACGGCCCGTCAGATCCATGGGTAAATCTAGGTGCTCTCCCGTTACAAGGCCTCAGCTCTGCGCCGCGCATTTGGTATTTGGTGTCTGATCCGGCGAACAACGATCGTGTGTTCTTCGGCACCGAGGCAGGGCTCTACTACACGGACAGCATGCGAGCAACGACGCCGAGCTTCACCCGCGTGACGAACATCACCGATTCGTTTAAGCAAGGGCGGATCTTCGTAGATCCACTTTCGACTGACACAAACGTCGTGCTCTATTTCAAGAACAGCGGAGCCTCGCGCATATACGTCGCCGTTGGAACCCGCGCGTCCACAGCACAGCCGTTTAGTTTCACATACACTCCGATAACCTCGAACGGCACGATTAGGGTGATCGACGACTTTTTCTATTGGCGGCGCGCATCCGACAAGCGTGAATTCATGGCGCACACCAATAGTGCGCAAGAACTATGGATCCGAGAGCGCGCGATCGGCGAGACCGAATGGACGGCATGGTCGCGCGTGGCTGATCGCACTCGCGTATTGGCGGTAAAGTCGCTGCCTTGGATCGACTGGACCGGCCGCGGTGTGGATATTGCCACTCAGCAGATCATCCCCAACCTATCAGCTGCGCCAGACGCCTTTACGCTATCAGGTCTCGGAGGTCATGAAAACTCCCTTATCGCTGCGGCTTGGGTCGAAGACGGCAAGCACGGCTACGCGATGTTGCGGATGGATCGCCGGGGTCCAGGAGATTGGGCGCTGTCGGATTGGACTGGGGAATCGGTGCCGGGATCGTTCGACTAT
>CBINOW010000104.1:0-17593 GCA_966252395.1 uncultured Oleiharenicola sp.
GCAGGCGGTCGCCGGTGGCCTCGATCTCGACCAGGGACGAGCCGATGACCACCGGCTCCATGAGCTGCAGGTAGGCCTTGCGGGCGTAGGAGTCGGAGAAGTTCAGCGTCAGGCCGCAGGTGGCGTGCTGGGGAGTTTGCCGGAAATGAGCAATCTTGGCCGCGATCTCGAAGAGCATGTTCTCGAGCTCAAGTTTCAGCTGGCACGCATCATCTTTCACTGTGACCGCAGCCGGGTGCAAGCGGATGCTGGCTCCGTTGTTCGAGAGGTCCATCAACTGGCCGCCCCAGTCGGTGGGGCCACCGCGGCTGCCGGTGAGCAGATTGCCTTCGCTGTCCCGGGCCGGGATCGCCAGCTTGGCTTTGACGGCAAATTTGATCCCGACGGGATAGCGTTTGTCCCCGCGCTGGTCTGCTGCGCTATCATCGGCTTTCTTGAAATTCAGGATTTTCTTGAAAAGCAGCATGCTGCCAGCGGACGACGAAGAGCTGTGGCCGTCAAGCAGGCAGAGGGCTGACCGCCCCGACGCGTTTTTGCCGATTGCCAAGGGGCGCTTCCGCCGCCTGCTTGGTGGGCGTCATTGCCCCCTCCATGAGCGCCGGTTCCGACCTCAACATCGACTACGTGGCCAACCTGGCCCGCCTCGCCCTGTCCGACGAGCAAAAGGCCCGTTATGCCCGCCAGTTGGGCGACATCCTGCACTACGTGGACAAGCTCAAGCAGGTGGACGTCGCCGGCGTCGAGCCCATGGCGCACGCCGCCCCGGTTTTCAACGTCTGGCAGGACGACGTGCCGCGCGCTGGTCTGTCCACCGAGCAGGCGCTCCGGAACGCCCCGGCGCAGCGGCAGAACATGATCGCGGTGCCCAAGGTCGTCGAATAAGCCATGGCGCGCGATCTCACTTTTCTCTCCGCCACCGAGCTGGCGGGCCTTCTCGCCACCGGGCAGCTCACCTCGGTTGAGCTGGTCCAAGCCTGCCTCGCCCGGGTGCAGGCCGTCGATGGGCAGGTCAAGGCCTTCAATTCGCGCGATGAAGCCGCCGCTCTCACCGCCGCCCGCGAATCCGATGCTCGTCGCGCCGCGGGGCAGGCGAGGGGACCGCTCGACGGCATCCCGGTCGGTTTCAAGGATGTCATCGCGGTCGCAGGCCAACCGCTCACCTGTTCCAGCAAGATGCTGGCGAACTACGTGTCGCCCTACGATGCCACCGTCACGACGCGCCTGAAGGCCGCCGGGGCGATTCCGCTTGGCCGGCTCAACATGGACGAGTTCGCGATGGGTTCCTCGACGGAGAACTCCGCGTTCGGCCCGACCGCCAACCCCTGGGACCTCACGCGCGTGCCCGGCGGCAGCTCCGGAGGCTCGGCTGCGGCCGTGGCGGCCGGCGAACTCCCGCTCACGCTCGGTTCCGACACCGGCGGTTCTATCCGTCAGCCCGCGGCGCTCTGTGGCATCGTGGGCCTCAAGCCCACCTACGGACTCGTTTCCCGCTTCGGGCTCGCCGCCTACGCGTCGTCGCTCGACCAGATCGGGCCTTTCGCCCGCTCGGTGGATGATGCTGCGCTGTTGCTCCAGGCCATCGCCGGCCACGACGAGCGCGACTCGACCTCGTTCAAGGCCGAGGTGCCTGACTACCGTGCGGAAATGGCGAAACGCTCCGGCCCGTGGCGCATCGGTGTGCCGAAGGAATTTTTCGGCGCCGGGCTCGACCCCGAGGTGGGCGCGGCCGTGCAGGCTGCGATTGAGCACTACCGCAAGGCCGGATGCGAAATTCGCGAGGTCTCGCTGCCGTTGGCGGCAGAGCAGGCCATCGCGGTTTACTACCTGATCGCCACCGCCGAGGCCTCGTCGAATCTCGCCCGCTACGACGGCATCCGCTACGGCCATCGTGCCGCCAAGGCCAAGGATGTCGTGGATCTCTATTTCCAGTCTCGCGCCGAGGGCTTTGGCGACGAGGTGAAGCGCCGCATCATCCTGGGCACGCATGTGCTCAGCAGCGGTTATTACGATGCCTATTATCTGCGCGCGCAGAAGGTTCGCACGCTCATCCGCAACGAATTCGCGGTCGTGCTCAAGGACTGCGATGTGCTCCTCTCGCCCACGTCGCCGACTGCCGCATTCAAGCTCGGCGAAAAGTCGTCCGACCCGCTCGCGATGTATCTCACCGACATCTACACGATCAGCGTGAACCTCGCCGGCCTGCCCGGCATCTCGGTGCCCTGCGGTTTCACCGGAGGTGGCCTGCCCGTCGGCCTGCAGCTCATCGGACGTCCCTTTGACGAAGCCGGCCTCCTCGCCATCGCCCGGCACTACGAACAGGCTCATGATTGGCGCAACCGCCACCCGGTTCTCTGATGAAATACGAAGCGGTCATCGGTCTGGAAGTCCACGTGCAGCTGCGCACGGCGTCGAAAATGTTCACGCGCGTCGCCGCCGGTTATGGCGAGCCCGAGAACACGCTCGTCGATCCCGTCGTGCTCGCCCTGCCCGGTGCGCTGCCGGTGCTGAACAAGGAAGCCCTCGACAAGATCATCAAGGCCGGGCTGATCCTCGGCTGCGAGATTGCCCCGGTCTGCAAATGGGACCGGAAAAACTATTTCTATCCCGATTCGCCGAAGAACTACCAGATCTCGCAATACGACCAGCCGATCTGCCTCGGGGGCGCGGTTGAGATCGAGCTGCCCGGTCCGTCGCGCAATGTGATGGGCGAGCACAAGGAGATCGCCCTGACCCGCATCCACCTCGAGGAGGACGTCGGCAAACTCAACCACGGCGCCGTCGAGTCACTCGTCGACTATAACCGCGCCGGCACGCCACTGATGGAGATCGTGTCCGAGCCGGACTTGCGCAGCGCCGACGAGGCCTTTGCGTTCCTGACCTCGCTGCGCATCGCCCTCGTGCAGGGCGGCATTTCCGATTGCGACATGGAGAAGGGCCAGATGCGCTGCGATGCCAACATCTCCATCCGACCCCTCGGCGAGACCAAGCTCGGCACCAAGGTCGAGCTGAAGAACCTCAACTCCATTTCGTTCGTGCGCGACGGCATCGCCCACGAGATCCGCCGCCAGATTGCCGTCGTTGAGGCCGGCGGCGTGATCGTGCAGGAAACGCGCGACTACGACGGCCAGACCGGCGCATCCCAGTCGCTGCGCTCGAAGGAAATGGCACATGACTACCGCTATTTTCCCGATCCCGACCTTATGCCAGTGAAGGTGGACGAGGCATGGAAGGCGCGCATCCAAGCCACCGTCCCCGAGCATCACTTTGACCGCCAGCGGCGTTACCTGGAGCAATTCGGGCTGCCCTACACCCAGACTTCCGTGCTCGTGCCCGATACCGCCTACAGCGCGTATTTCGAGGAGACGGTCGCCCTGGGTGCCAAACCTCAGGCGGCGGCAAACCTGATCTGCAACAACCTGCTCGGCGAACTCGCCGCGGCGCAGCTCGAACTTCCCGCCAGTAAGGTCCGACCCGCGCACATCGCGTCCTTGGTCAAGCTCACCGAGAGCGGCGTCATTTCCAGCAGCATCGCCAAGGAGGTTTTTGCGGCCATGTTCCAATCGGGCGAAATGCCCGAGGTCATCGTCGAGAAGCAGGGTCTCAAGCAGTCGAGCGACACCGGTGAGCTGGAGAAATGGGTGGCCGATGCCATCGCCGCCGACCCCAAGGCCGTCGCCCAGTTCAAAGCGGGCAACGAGAAGGCGCTCAACGCGCTCAAGGGCGCCGTGATGAAAGCCTCCAAGGGCAAGGCGAACCCGCAGCTGGTGGACCAGATTGTCCGCAAGCAGCTCGGAGCCTGAGCCGACTACGCCGCGAAGCGTTGGAGGAAGGCGCGGACGTCGTCGGGCACATCGCGCGACAGGTTCGGCAGGATCCAGCGGAAAAGCTGGCGGATCTCGTCGTTGAGGCCGCCGCTGGTGTCGAACACCGGGTTGCTCAGCTTGCCCTTGTGCGAGTCGGCGGCCTCACGCACATAGGCTTCGAGCGCACCGAGCTTGGCGTCGGCGCGGCAGAAGTAGTCGTGGGTCTCAAATTCGAAGCTGTGCAGCGGCGTGCCGAAGGACTTTTCGAGCCAGACGGTCAGCGCGGAGTTCTCCTCGCCGCGGTAAACCTGTTTGATGAACTGCGGCTCATTCTGCACGACCCGCTCCGGCGGGACGGCCTTCAGTGATTGCCCGATCGCGACCGGTTGGAGCAATTGGAGAAAGGATTTTTGCTCGAGGAAATCTCCGAACTGCAACCCGAGGCCGCAAAACTGGCCACGATTGGAGGACCGCAATTGGGCGACGCGCGCGGCCAGAGTCAGTTGGAAGTCCGCCAAGCTGAGCCGCACCTGCACCGTCTGGGCTTCCTTCAGGCTGGCGATCGGAGAGGGGAGGATGAGGCCGAGGCCGTTGCCGGAGATATCCTCGACCCTGGCCGCGGTTTCGGTTGTGCCGACGATGAACCGGGCCTGCAGCGGAAACGCCGCGCCGGGCGCGTAGCGCTGGTTGAGCCGCAGGTCGGCCAGCTGCTCGACCTTGGGCTTCTCGAAATTGAAGATGCGGCGGAAGAGCAGCATGGCGGGAAACCGATCCTCAGATCCCCTGCACGAAGGTGCGGACGTCGGTGGGGATGTCCTTGGGCAGATTGAGCATCGTCCAGCGGAAGAGACGCGCGATCTCCTCCTGCACGTCGGCGGGCAGCTTGCGGTAGGTGGGGCTGCCGGCCTTGGCCTTGGTGGGTGCGATCATGTATTTGCGCGAGTAAACCTGCAGCTCGCTGCCGACCGCGCCTTGCACGATGTAGTCGTCCAGCTGCCAGTGCAGGCTGTGAAACGGGCCGTCGGCGTCTCCCTGACGCCAGACGTTGAGTTCGGAGCCGGGGCGACCGGTGAACACCAGCTTGTGCATGCCGGGGTCCATCTGACGCACCTCGTCGGGGGAGGTGGCGCGGAAGACGCTGCCGATGGCGACCGGCTGGAGCAGCTGCAGGTAGGCCTTCTTCTCTGCGAAGCTGGCGAATCCGGCTGTCAGACCGAGCCGGCAACCGGAGGGCAGCGCGCGCACATGCGCGATGGTGCAGGCGAACTCGACCCAGGAATCATCGATCATTAGGTGGAGTTTGGCGAGGACACCGCGGGTGTAGGCGGGGCCGGCGACCCGCAGACCGGCGCCGCCGGGCGAGAGGTCGATGATCCGGGCGTTGCGGGGCTCGCCGTCCACATCAATGGTGGCCTGCAGGGCAAAGTTTTTCCCGGGCACATACCGCTGCTCGCGCCGACGTTCCACTTCACGGATCTGGTGGTCTTCGAAATCGAGGATTCGGCTGAACAGAAGCACGGGCGATTGCTAGTGGTGTCGTGCGCATAAAACAAGCCCTTCGAAGAGCTCAGGGCCGGCCCGCGAACTGTGCCCGTTCTTGCGCCCGGGATGGTTTGCGTCATGTTGAGGGCATGAACCACCGCGATTCTTCCCCGGTTTCCCGCCGCCATGCTCTAAAAGTCCTCGGTGTCACGGCTGCCGTGGCCAGCTTCGGGTTGAACCGCGCGCTCGCGGAATCGGTGCCGGCCGCCACGCTCAACTGGGAGCTGCCGAAGCTGCCCTACGCCTACAATGCCCTCGAGCCCCATTTCGATGCGCGCACGATGGAGATTCATCACACGAAGCACCATCAGGCCTACATCACCAACGCGAAGAACCTCCTGAAGGACCACCCTGACCTCCTGGCGCGCGGTCCCGAGGCCTTGGTGAGGGATCTCGCCAGCGTGCCCGAGGCGATCCGCACCGGTATCCGCAACAATGTGGGCGGACACGTGAACCACGCGTTTTTCTGGACGCTCCTCTCACCGGCGGCGGGCATGTCGGTTCAGCAGCTGCCCGTGGCGATTGCCGAGGCCTTCGGGTCAATGGACGACTTCAAGAAGCAGTTTGCCGACGCCGCTATGAAACGGTTTGGCAGTGGCTGGGCCTGGCTCAGCGCGAAGGCGGATGGCAAACTGGTCATCCACTCGACCGCCAACCAAGATTCGCCGCTCGCTGAAGGACTCTCTCCGATCATCGGGCTCGATGTCTGGGAGCACGCCTATTACCTGCATTACCAGAACCGTCGCGCCGATTACGTGGCGGCGTTTTGGAACGTGCTGAACTGGACGCAGGCGGAGGTCAACTTCGCCACCGCGCGAAAGGCCTGACCGCCGCCATGGGCGCCAAATCCTTCGGCGAGATCGGCCTGCCGGCCGCCCGCCGGCACCTTTTCCTTTGCGTGGGGCCCGATTGCTGCGCGCCGGAGGAAGGCCTGAAGAGCTGGGAACACCTGAAGGACTCGCTGAAGCAATGCCCGGTGCCGATGCTGCGGACGAAGGCGGCGTGTCTGCGCCTGTGCAGCGAGGGGCCTTGGCTCGTGGTTTATCCGGAGGGCGTCTGGTATGCGCAGGTCACACCGGAGCGATTTGACCGCATCCGCCGTGAACACCTCGAAGGTGGCGTGCCGGTGCAGGAGTGGGTGCGGGCGACGCAGCCGCTGGGCGGCTGATCAGCGCGCGCCGGGGACTCAGGCCTGCGGGGCCGGAATCGTCGTGGGCACCGAGACCGAAGTGCCGCGGGTGAGCGACTTGGCGGCCTGCTGGCATTCGGGGCATACGCCGAAAAATTCCAGCACGTGGCTGACCTGCTCGAAACCGCGGTCCTTGAGCTTCTGCTCGGCATCGCCGGCCAGCACGTAATCCACCTTCTCGGTCTTGCCGCAGGTTTTGCACACGATGTGATAGTGCCGCGCGGTGTCGAAAGTCTGTTCGTAGAGGCAGGTGCCGTTGTGGAGGTAGCTGCGACGCACCATGCCCAGCTCTTCAAAGGCAGCGAGACAGCGGTAGATCGTCACCAAGTCGCAGGAATCAACGCCGACCTCCTGGTGGATGCGCTCAATGCTCACCGGGCCATTCTGCTTGAGCAGAGTCTCCACCAGCGCCACTCGCGGCTTGGTCACGCGCATGCCGGCATTGCGGATGCGGTTGCAAGCCTCGTGCAAGAACGACTCTTTCGAGCGTGTTCCTTGCGTTGCGGCAAGCGGGTGGTTGGATTGGGTGGCAGCGATCATTCTGAATCCGAATATACGTATATGACCGGAATGGATGGAATTGCGAGTTTAAGATTTCACAAAGAGGGTGGGCCTGCGAGCGTAAAAAGCAGGGGCATTTGGCCTGATGCGGCTGTGAGGTTGCGGCCGGCGAAGCGCTGTGCTAGCTAGCTTCACAACAAACCCTAAATGCAAGACCTCGAATTTGCCGAGATTGTCGGCCTGATCTGCAAGGAAGACACCCGCTTCGACCGCAAGGCCTATGACTTTGTCCGCCAAGCGCTTGACCACACGGTCAAGGAGGTGAAGCGCAAGCAGCCCGAGCGCACCGGCAAATCCCAGCACGTCACGGGCGCGGAGTTGCTCAAGGGTATCCGCGACTATGCGCTCGATCAATACGGCCCCCTGGCCAAGACCGTGCTCACCAAGTGGGGGGTGAGCCGGTGTTCGGACTTCGGGGACATCGTTTTCAATCTGATCGAATATAACGTGTTCAGCAAAACCGAGAGCGACCGCCGCGAGGACTTCGCCGAGATCTACGATTTCGACGAGGCTTTCGTGAAGCCCTTCCAGCCAGCGCCGGGCCGCCGTGGACGCCGGACCACCGATCAATCCTGAACCGTCCGCTTCCGCGCAATGCCCCAATCCCGCTCCGCCCGCCCTCGCGATCTCGCCCTGCTCGAACGTCTCTGGCGCGAATCCGTCGAACGCTACACACTGCCCAACGGGCTCACGGTCCTGCTTAAGCCCGACCATTCTTCGCCGGTCAGCTCGGTGCAGGTCTGGGTGAAAACCGGCAGCATCCATGAGGGTGCGCACCTTGGCGCGGGACTTTCACATTACCTCGAGCACATGCTCTTCAAGGGCACGGAGCGCCGTGCCGGCCGCGAGATCTCCGCCACCGTCCAGGCGCATGGCGGCTACATCAACGCTTACACGACCTTCGATCGCACCGTCTATTACATCGATGTGCCCGGTAACCACACCGCCGTGGCCATCGACCTGCTGGCCGACGCCGTGCTGCATTCCACGCTGCCCACCGACGAGGTTGCCAAGGAAAAGGACGTCATCCTGCGCGAGATCGACATGTGCCTCGACGATCCCGACCAGCGGCTCTCGCAGGCGCTCTTCGAGACGGCTTTCCGCACGCATCCCTACCGACAGCCGATCATCGGGCATCGGGAGGTCTTCGCGGCCTGCACGCGCGATGATCTGCTCGGTTACTACCGCGCCCGCTACGTGCCCAACAACCTCGTCCTCGTGATTGTAGGCGATTTCGAGGTCGCGGCCACGCGCGCCGCCATCGCGGCGCATTTCGGCAAGGCTGCGCGCGCGCGCCTCGCGCCCGTGCTGGTGCCCGACGAGGCTGCACAACTCGCCCGCCGCGACATGCACTTGCACGAGGATGTGCAGGTCTCACGCGCTGGCCTCGGCTGGCAGATCCCCGGTTTGGCGCACCCCGACGCGCCGGCGCTCGACATGCTCGCGATGGTCTTGGGCCACGGCGACAGCTCTCTTCTCTGGCAAGCAATCCGCGAAAAGGCCCGGTTGGTGCACACCATTGATGCGATGTCCTGGAGCCCGGGCACGAGCGGGCTGTTCTACATTTCCTATCTCGCCGATCCCGACAAGCGCGTGCCCGCCGAGCAGGCGATCCTGCGCGAGCTCGACCGCGTCGCCGCGAAGGGCGTCAGCGCCGCCGCGCTCGCCAAGGCCGTCCGCCAGGCCGTGACCTCCGAGGTCAACATGCGCAAGACCATGTCCGGCCAGGCTTCGCGCCTCGGTGCGGGCGAGGTCGTCGTGGGCGACGTCAACTACACGCGCCAGTATTTCGAGCGGCTCTTTGCTCTCACTCCGGCGAAGTTGAAGCAAGTGATGCGAACCTATCTCGTGCCGGACAAGCTCACGGTCGTCTCTTCCAATCCGGCAAGCGCTGCCGCTACCGCCGAAGGGGCGGGCTCCCGCGAGGCCACGTCGCTGGATTTCGAGGAGATCAGGCTTCCCAACGGTGCGCGCCTGCTGCTCCAGCCCAACCGCAACCTGCCCAATCTGCACTTCCGTCTGGCCTTCGGCGGTGGCCCGATGTTCGAGCCCGCCGGCCGCCGCGGCGCGAACGCGCTGTTGGCCGCGCTGCAGGCGAAGGACACGGCGCGCCGCTCCGCCGAGGAGGTCGCACGCGCCATCGAGGCCGTCGGCGGCAGCTTCCATGAATTTTCCGGCAACAACAGCTACGGCCTCACCGCCGAGGTGCTGCCGGGCGATGCCGCACTCGCGCTCGAACTTATCAGCGACGCCGTGCTGCGGCCGGCCTTCAAGCCGGCGCGGCTCGAGATCGAACGCGAGTCGGCGCTCGCTGCGCTCAAGGAGAGCCTCGACGACGTCGTCACCGTCGGCCGGAAAAAACTGCGCGAGAAATTCTTCGGCGCGCATCCCTTCGCCATCGAGTCCGGCGGCGACGAAGCCAGCCTGAAGGCCATGGGCGTCGCCGATCTCAAGGCCTTGCATGCGCGCCTCGCGGTGGCCGGCAACGCCGTGCTGGCGGTCGCGGGTGATTTCGAGGCCCGGAAGCTCGCGCCGGCCCTGAAGGCTTTTCTCGCCAAATTGCCGAAAGGTTCCGCGCCCAAGGTCCAGGCGCCCTTATCCGTGGCCGCGGGTGACTTCACCGAAACGCAGCCGCGCCAGCAGGCCATCGTGTTCCAGGCCTTTCCCGGACCGGGCCTGCTCGCCGCCGATTACACGGTAAGCGAGGTGGCCGACGAACTCTTCAGCGGCATGTCGTCGAACCTGTTCGAGCGGGTGCGCGAGCAGAAAAGCCTGGCCTACTTCGTGCGTTCCAGCCGCCTTGTCGGGCTGCAGACGGCGATGTTCTACTTCTACGCCGGCACCAGCCCCGAACGTCACGGCGAGGTCATCGACGAGCTGAATCTCGAAATCGAGCGCGTGCGTTCCGGCGGAGTCACCGCCGAGGAACTGCACCGCTGTCAGGTGCGGCTCAAGGCCGCCAAGCGCATGGGCCTCCAGACCAACGGCGCCCGGGCCATGAGCGCCGCGCTCAACGCGATCTATGGTCTGCCGGTCAACGACTGGCGCGACTACGACGCGCGCGTGGATGCCGTCACGCTGGCCGACATCCAGGCCTTTGCGCGCCGCTACTTCGAGCGCGGTCAACGCGTGCAACTGGTCGTGAAACCCTGACTCGACCGCCTGTTTTTAGGTGGCGGCGCGGCTTTCGCCTTGGTGCACCGTCGGGTTTTCTGCTCGGGTCATGATCAAATCATCCTTACCCCGATTCGCGCTGGCCCTGCTGGCGCTTGCCTTGACCGTCCTGCCGGCCGCCCTCCACGCGGAGGAGGCCACCGACAAGAAGCTCACCAAGAACCAGCAGAAGTATGACGCCGACAAGGACGGCAAGCTGAGCGAGGAGGAAAAGGCCGCGGCGAACGAAGCCGCCAAGGCCAAGGCGAAGGAGACCCGGGAATCGAACAAGGAGAAATACGACGCCAACAAGGACGGCAAAATCGATGCCGAGGAGCGGGCGAAGAAGAAAGCCGACAAGCAGGCGGACAAGGAAGCCCGCAAAGCCGAACGCGAGGCGAATAAAGCCGCGAAGGAAGCCGAGAAGGCGAAATAACCAACGGCATACTCATTGTGCAAAGCCAGCCCCGGCCAAACGCCGGGGCTTTTGCTTCGTAATGGAGCCGGGGCGCCCTCGCCCCGGGGGGTGCAGGAACACCGGCCCGAGGGCGGGCGGGCTCCAGGTCAGGCAAAGACTGCCCGTAACGCCTCCGACCTCACTTCTTGTCCGTCAGCCCGCCGCTCCACTTGAGCTTGGCGCGCATCACGCCGAAGTGGCGGTAGTCGCGACGGTGGATCAGCGCCAGCTGGCGCTTCGCGATCGTCACCTCGATTGAGGTGCCCTTGACCACGGTGCGGTTGCGCTGGCCGTCCATAGCGACCAACAGGCGCGAGCCGGGCGTGCAATTGATCACGCTGAGCTTGACCGTGTCCTTGAACACGATCGTGCGGTTGCTGAGCGTGTGCGGACAAATCGGCGTCATCGCAATCACGCCGGCGTCGGGGTGCACGATCGGGCCGCCGGCCGAAAGGTTGTAGGCGGTCGAGCCCGTCGGCGTGGAGAGCACAAGGCCGTCGCACAGGTAGTCGGTCACGAGTTCGCCGTCGGCGCGCACCTCGAGGCGCACGAGCTGGGAATTAACCTCGGCCTTGATGAGCACGTCGTTTAGCGCGAGGTCGCGGCGCTGCGGGCCGGTGCGGCATTCGAGCAGCGTGCGGTGGGCGATGCGATAGTGTCCAAGCAGCATGTCGCCGAAGCAGGCGCGCGCCTCTTCGGGCGAGAAGCTGGTGAGGTAGCCGAGGCTGCCCTGGTTGACGCCGATCAGCGGCACGCCGGCCGCGGCGGCCTCGCTCACGGCGCCGAGCAACGTGCCGTCGCCGCCGATGATGCAGCCGGCATCACAGCCACGGAAGTAACCGTGCGGGAGCTTGCGGGCCGGGCGGCTCTTGATGCGGCGCACCCCGACCGTGCGCGCGATGGCGACGAGTTCCTTCGCCAGCGCGGCGGCGCCGGGTTTCTCAGTGTTGACGACAAAGGCGAGTCTGCGGATGGAGGCCATTGGTTGGTCCGGACGTTGAACGCCCAACGTTGAACGTTCAACGTCCAATCCCTGCATCTCTGTCATCCGGCGTCCCTCGTGGGGCCACGCTCAGCTTTTCGTCAGTCCGAGCAAAAATTCCCGGTTGCCGTCCGCTCCGTGAACCGGGCACTCCAGCTCACCGCGCAGGGCCGCGCCGGACAGTTCGCGCAGCGCGAAATCGCGCACCTCGCCCAGCACGCGCAGGCGCACGGCGTCGTCGCGGATGATGCCTTGGCCCTTGTCCACCTCGGCCTTGCCGGCCTCGAATTGGGGTTTCACCAACGCGATCAGGGTGCCGCCGGGCCGCAGGAACGGCCACACGGCGGGGAGCACGCTTTTCAGGGAAATGAACGACAGGTCCATCACGACGAGATCGTAAGCGGGGCGGGGCAGGTCGCCGGCGGCGAGGTGGCGGGCGTTGACGCGTTCGAGGTTGGTCACGCGCGGATCGCGCCGGAGTTTCTCGTGCAGCTGGCCGTGACCGACGTCCACGCAGGTGGCGGACACGGCGCCGGCCTGCAGGGCGCAATCGGTGAAGCCGCCGGTCGAGGCGCCGACGTCGAGCAAATGCGCGCCGGTGAGGTCGAGCGGGAATTGCTCCAGGTAGGCCGTGAGTTTGTCGCCGCCACGACTGACGAAGCGCGGCGGCTGATCGACGGTCAACTCGAGGTCGGCCGGGTATTCCTTGCCCGGTTTGTCGAGCCGCTCGGTGCCGTGGCGCACGCGGCCCGACATGATGAGCGCCTTGGCCTGCGCCCGGGAAGGGGAGAGGCCGCGCGCCACCAGCAGTTCATCGAGACGTTGTTTGGAGCCCGCCATGGGATCAGCGTAGCTTTTGCCTCGCCGGTGACCAGCACGTCGTGCGGCCACCGACTTCCTCGCGGTGCAGTGGTTGATTGGTGCGCGGGCACCGGCCGCCGTCCTCCCAGCGGTGGTTGAACAACCACGAGGCGGGCATGAGCTCGTTCAGCGTGGCCGGCAGCGGACCGCCGACGCCGGCGTTGTATTTCAGCGCGCCACGGCAGACGAAGCGGCACTCGCGGTGAAGGGTGCGCACCTCGGCGGGCGTGAGCGATCCGGCGAGGCGTTTCGGATGGAGCGCGGCGCGCCAGAGAATTTCGTCGGCCATCCAGTTGCCGATGCCGGGAAAGCGCTCCTGCATGAGCAGCACCGCCTTGATCGGCGCGCGGGCCCGGCGGCGCAGAAAATCGGCGACCTCCTTCACGGTGAAGGCGGGGGAGAGGATGGCCGGGGCGATTTTGGTCCACCAGGCCGGCGCCTCCTTGCCGTGGTGGAATCGCACGCCGCCGAACATGCGCGGGTCGTTGAACACGAGCTGACGCTCCCTCTGCACGAGGATGAAATGGTCGTGCTTCGAGGCGACATAGTCCAGCGGCTCAACGCGCGTTTCGCCACTCATGCCGAGATGGATGCCGAGCCAGCCCCACGACTTCGCTCGGGGCAGGCTGTCGCCGCTGAAGCGGAAGAGCATCTGCTTGGCGGCGGATGCTGAATCGAGCAGCTTCGCGCCGGTCAGGTGGCGGCTGAGCTGGGCCGTATCGCAGTCGCGGAAGATCTTTTTGCCCTCGTGCAGGCGCACGGCGAGCACCTTGGCGCCGTGGCCGGCGCTCCAGCGTTTGCGGAAGTATTCAACCTCGGCGAGCTCGGGCATGCGTGGGGGTGGATTGAGTGGAGGGCCCGGGTCTCTCCGGGCTGCGGCTTGCAGGGACGCGAGCCCTCCCGGACTTCACCGGATTTCCCACTGATACGGATGCCGCGAGAGCATGGTCGAGCCGGTGGCGGTCACCTGCACGACATCCTCCCAGCGACAACCGCCGAGGCCGGGGTAATAGAGACCGGGTTCGACCGTGAGCACGGAGCCCTTCTTCAGCGGGGTCGCTATCAACGGCGAGATGCGGCCCGGGTCGTGCACCTCGAGGCCGAGGCCGTGGCCGGTGCCGTGAAAAAAGCCCACCGACCCGCCCTTGCCGTGGCGGGTCTCGTAGCCCGCTTCCTCGAAGCACGCCGTGACGGCGCGGTGCACTTCACGGCCGTCCACGCCCGCCCGGATGGCCTTGATCGCACGCTTCTGGGCGTCGCGCACGGTCTCGACCATCCGCCGCTGCACTTCGCGGGGTCGGCCCTTGAGGTAGGAGCGGGTCATGTCGCCGTAGTAGCCGGTTTTCAAAACGCGCGGGAACACATCAATGATGATCAGTTCATGCGGACGCAGCGGGCCGCAGCCACGCTCGTGCGGGTCGCAGGCCTGGTCGCCGCCGGCGACGATCGTATCGCGCGGGTCGCCGCCCTGTTCGCGGATGGCGGTTTCGAGCGCGAAGCGCAGGGATTCGGAGGTCAGCACCTTGCCGCGGTGCACGAGGGTGCGGCCCTTGATGCGGGCGGCGCGCAGGATTTGTTCGGCGGCGGAGAATCCGACCGAGCACAGGCGGTTGCCCTCGCGCACGGCGGCGGCCTCGGCGGCGGTCTTGATCTCGCGCTCGGGGAAAAGCAGGCCATTGGCGAGGTCGAGCTTCACGCCGAGCTTGGTCAGTTTCACGTAAAGGTGGGACGGAAAATCGTCGGGCACGCGGCAGCGGCGCACGCCGTGGGCGCGCGTGACGGTGGCGATGATCTCGGCGATGCCGGCCTTGGGGCCGAATTTTTCCCGGGCCTTGGTCCGCCACTCCTCCAGCGGGAACACGCGGTCGAAGCCGCCGCTCTTCTTGACGCGGCCGAACTCGAGCGCGCTTTGCACGGTGACCTTGGTGCCGTCAGACAGCCCGAAGGCGAGGAACGGGTCATGCACTTCGACGCGGCCGAAATAGAGCATGTCGGCGCTTTGCTGCGTGCTGGCGTAGAGGAGAGGAGGGGGGAGACTCATGGGAATTTGCCGTTTAGGTCGGAGGATTGGTCTTCAACTCCGGGCGGGTTGAAGTTTGCTTGGCTATAGCATAAATCGTAAATCATAAATCCCAAATGATTCTCCTGCGCCGTCGTTGTTTTCTGTCCGTGCTGGCCACTGTGACCCTTGCGCTGCTCACCGCGTGCGCGAAGGAGCCGCCCGCGCCGGTCGTCCCGAAGTCCATTGAAGACCGTTTCGCCATCAAAGTCGGGTCGCGCACGGTGCAGATGCAGGTGGCGCTGCACCCGGCGGAGCAGCAGAAGGGCCTGATGTTTTGCCAGGCGATGGGCGCGGAAGAGGGCATGGTCTTTGTATTCGATCAGCCCCAGCAGATGAGCTTCTGGATGCGCAACACCTCCCTGTCGCTCGACATCGGCTACTTCGATGCCGACGGGGTGCTGCGGGAGATCTATCCGCTTTACCCGCACGACGAGCGCCCGGTCCAGTCGCGCGGTCGTATGCAGTTCGCGCTCGAGATGCACCAGGGCTGGTATCGGCACCACGGCGTGAAGCCCGGCGACCGGCTTGACCTCAAGGCCTTGGGCGAGGCGATCCGTGCGCGGGGCTTGAAGCCCGAGTCCTTCGGCCTGCGCTGAGAATCCACGGCGGGCCCAGCGGTGTTTCGCCCTACTACCTGCCGGGTCCGCAGTCCCGCTCGAAGGCGTTCAGTTTTTCGCGGGTGCCTATGACCCAGAGCGCGTCGCCGGCCCGGAGCGCCGGCCGGTCCGCGGCTTCCCGCACGACGGCCTTGGTGCCCTTGGCCTGTTTCACGAGCACGGCGTTGACCGAGTATTCGTCGTGCAGCCGGGAGGCGTCCAGGGTCTGACCGTCGAGTTTTGGGCCCAGCACAATTTCCCCGAGGTGAAATTCGCCCGCCACCGTGTAACGCTCGCCCTCGGCGTCGTCGCGGATGCGTTCGGCGAGCCGGTAGGCCATGTCACGGATGGGGAGGATGACCTCGTCGGCCCCGAGCCGTTCAAGCACCTGGGCATGCTTGGAATCGAGGGCGCGCGCGATCACCCGCTTCGCCGAGTGTTGCTTGAGCAGCAGGGTGGCGAGGATGCTGGCCTGCATGTTCTCGCCGATGGCCACGACCGTCACGTCGGCGGCAAGCGCCCCCGCCTCCTTAAGGCCCGTCTCGTCGTTGGCGTCCATCTCCACCGCGTGGAAGCCCTCGGCTGCGAGGTCCTTGACGCGCTCGGCGTTGTCGTCGCCGATGACGACTTCGCAGCCGAATTCGCAGAGCCGGGTGGCGAGATGGGTGCCGAGACGTCCGCCACCAATAATGAAGATGCGTTTTGCCATGCTGGGAAAAATTAACCGAGGGACACTTCTTCCTCGGGATGCCTGACATGCCACGGGCGCACCGGTCTGGCCAGATAAACCGCCAGCACCAGCGGACCGACGCGTCCGGCGAACATCAAGGCCATGACGATGAGCTTGCCTCCGGTGGTGAGAAGATGGGTGACGCCCGTGCTGAGGCCCACCGTTCCAAACGCTGACACCGCCTCGAAGGTGAGCCCGAGCAGACCGTCGGGTCCGGCCGCTGCGGGCTCGTCGAGCTCCGTGAGCATGAGGCTGCCGATGCCGAGCATGACAGCGGCGAGCGAGAGCATGGCCACCATCAGGGCGGTGCCCGAGGTGCGCGGGCTGATGCGACGTCCGAAGACCTCGACGGTTTCCTGCCGGAGCAGGGCGGCCCGTGCCGTGCAGAACAGCACCGCCAGCGTTACCGTCTTGATGCCGCCGGCGAAGGAGCCGGGAGAGCCGCCCACGAACATCAGGAACATGGTCAAAAGAAGCGTGGCGGGCTGCATCGCGCCGGTGTCCACGACGTTCAGCCCGGCGGTGCGGGCGTTCACCGAGTGGAAGAACGCCCAGGAAAGCCGGTGAACGGCGGTCTCGTCGGCGAGCGTATGGTTCCACTCAAAGAGCAGTCCGCCGAGGGTGCCGGCGGCGAGCAGGAGCAGGGAGACGGTGGCGGCGAGCTTCGTCTGCAGGGCGAGGCGGCCGCGGCGCCGTGGGTCGCGGCGCCAGAATTGGTAGTAGCGGAGGTTGATCAGCGACAACAGCCCGATGCCGCCGGCGATAACCAGCAGGTCCACGATACCGAGCAGCACGGCATCGTCCCGCCAGGCGGCCATGCCGGACGGCAGAATGGAGAAACCCGCATTGCAGAAGGCGCTGACCGAGTGAAACACCGCCAGCCAGACCAGGTGCAGCGGATCGGCCTCCGGCAGCGAGGACTGCAGCCGCCAGTAGAAGCTGGTGGCCCCGGCGGTTTCGCAGAGGGCGACCAGGAGGCAGCTGTAGCGGAAAAGCTCGACCGGCGTGGCGCGTTGCAACCTCCCGATCGTGGCGTGCACGGCGCTTTCGTCGGCGAGGCTGAGCCGTTGGCCGCCCAGCATCACCAGGGCAAGGCTGGCGGTCACAATGCCAATGCCGCCGATCTGCACGAGGGCGAGCAGGATGAAATGGCCGGTGCCGCTGAGCACGACGGTGATATCCAGCGGGCTGAGCCCGGTCACGCAGACTGCTGATGTGGCGAGGAAAAGCGCGTCAATGACCGCCACGGATTGCCCGGGTTGGTGCGACCAAGGCAGCAACAGCGCCAGCGCGCCGACGACGATCAGGCAGAGAAACCCCAGCGGCAGCGGTCGCAGGTCCGGTTCCTTGCGCTGCGGCTGGAAGACGGAGAGCCACTTGACGTCGTTGAAGGGAAGCCGCGGCAGCATGAGGGTCGCACCATTCAAGGTTTCCCGTCGCCCGGCACAAGCCCGCGCGCGTCAGGCCACCGGCAGACCCTTTTCGTCGGTGACGTAGGCGGGGGTGGCGCCGTCTTGCGTGGCCACGAATTCACCCATCCGGCAGGCGCGGGCGAGGGCGGCGGCGGGAGATTCGCGGTGCAACAGCAGGCCGGCGAGCAGGCCGGCGGTGAAGGCGTCGCCGGCGCCGACGGTGTCGGCGATCGTCGTCGGGAAGC